>JACRKB010000302.1 GCA_016235545.1 Verrucomicrobiota bacterium
TGTATGGCTGTCCGTTTCAGCGGCATGAATGACGCGCCTCCGTCGGGCAATTTGCGGCGTTCCGGTTCCGGCAAATCTGATCGCCTGCTGAATAGCCGTTTGCAGCCCTGCCTCTAAAACCTGTCGCCACTGACTCGCTGTGATGCCTCGCGCAACCGCCAGCTCTTCGTCCCGTCGCGCCGTCTGGTCGAGCCTGTTCGCCGTGGCTTGCTGGTTCGGCGGCGCTGCCATTGAGGCTGCGCCCAAATCGCCTGCTCCCGTCCCGCTCCATCAGCGCATTGACTCGCTCATCGAGTCGGAGTTCGCCGGGCCTCTGACGCCGCCGGCCAGCGACGCGGACTTCCTGCGCCGCGCACATCTCGATCTCACGGGGATGATTCCGACTGCCAATGAGGCGCGCGCGTTCTTCGCAGACTCCTCGGCTGACAAGCGCGCCCGCCTCGTGGACACGCTGCTCGCCACTCCGCAGCACGCGCGGCACCTCGCCACGGTCTTCGACCTGATGCTCATGGAGCGACGCCCGCAGAAGCACGTGGACATTGCCGCGTGGCAGCAGTTCCTCTTTGAATCCTGCGCGACGAACAAGCCATGGCAGCTCCTTGCGCGCGAAATCCTCTCCGCCGATGGCGCGGATGAGCCGATGCGCGTGGCCGCGCGGTTCCATCTCGACCGCGAGGCCGACCCGAACCTGCTCACGCGTGACACGGGCCGCATCTTCTTCGGCATGGACCTCGCCTGTGCGCAATGCCATGACCATCCGCGCGTCGCCGACTACTTGCAGCGCGATTACCACGGCCTCCACGCCTTCTTCAACCGCACCTACCTCTTCACGCGCGAGCGGGACAAGAAGGCTTTCGTCGCCGAGCGGGCCGAGGGTGAGGTGAGTTTCTCGTCTGTGTTCACGAAGGAGTCCGGCGCGACGCGACCGCGACTGCCCGGCGGCGCGCAGCTCACGGAGCCGGCCTTTCCGCGCTTCGCCGAATACGCCTTAGAGCCAGACGCGAAAAACAAGAACCTCCGCCCCGTGCCGAAGTTCAGCCGCCGTGGCGAGCTGGCGAGGGCGGCGACGGAGTCGAACAACCGCGCTTTCAACCGCAACATTGTGAACCGACTTTGGGGATCGATGCTGGGCCGGCCGCTGGTCGTCCCCGTGGATGAGGTGCATTCGCAGAATCCTGCCGCCTACCCCGTGCTGCTGGACCTGCTGGCGGCCGAGTTCGCGGCAGGCGGCTACGACACTCGCGCTTTCCTGCGCGAGCTGGCACTGACGCGCGTGTATGGCCGAAGCTTTGAGCTGCCGTCCACCATCCGTTCGCCGCGCGGCCTGGCGCTGACGTGGGTTCCCCTTCTCGAAGCGCGCCAGCGGCAGCTCACCAACGACATCGCCGCCTCCGATGCCGAGGTGAGGCGAGTTTTGGAGCGCATCGCCGCGCAGAAAAAGGCGATGCAGCCAGTGGTGGATGAACTTGCGAAGACCAATGCTGCCATCGCCGAGGTCCGCAAAGTCTGCGACCCCGTCATCGCCGCACACCGCGACGCCGCGCGGGAGCTTGGCAAGAAGCGCGACGCGTCGAGGACCTTGCAGGACGCGCAGGTAAAGTTGGAGAGCGCCCTCGACAACCTTGCCGGTGACAAGGAGCTCACCTCCAGCGTGGACAAGCTCAAGGCGCGCGTCACCGAACTGAACAAGGAAATTGAAGCCGCCGTGAAGGATGTCGCCACGAAGGACACCGCCGCCAAGCCGATGCGCGAGAAGCTCGCCCCTGCGGAGTCCACTGCGACGCCGGTGCGCGAGCGTTGGCTGGCCGAGGACACCAAGCTGCTGGCGCTCGACACGGAGTTGATGCTGGCGACAGGCCGCTGGCAGGACATGAAGGCGGCGGCCAGACACGTCGGGCGTCAGTTGGAGACCGCACTGGCGATTGCCGGATGCGAGACTCTCCGCGCGGACACAAAGGCGTTGAAGGACGCCACGGAGAAGCTCACGGCCATGCTCGAGAAATCATTCGCAGTCGGCGCCTTTGCCGCGCTCACGCCGGAGCAGCTCGCGTGGAGCATGATGCGCGCGGCGGGCGTGGCTGGCGCGCACGAGGTCGAGGGCGGCGCGGAGTTCGACAAGAAGACCCCGCCGACGGACGCGAACAAGGCCAGCCCCGCGCGCCTCGCCGAGCGCGCGAAGGCCGCGGAGCAATATGCGTGGGAGAAGCTCAAGGGCGGCGCGGCTGGTTTCGCACCTCTGTTCGGGGCTGGAGCGGGTGAATCGCAGGAGGCGTTTTTTGCCACCGCTGACCAGGCACTCTTCCTCAACAACGGCGGCATGATACGGGGCTGGCTCAGCCCTTCCGCCGAGAACTTGTGCGCGCGGCTCGGCAAGCTCGCGGATCCATGGGCGCTGGCGGAGGAGCTTTATCTGAGCACGCTTACCCGTCTGCCTACCGAGGCCGAGGCCGCCGCAGTGCAAAAGAAACTCGCGGCCCGGGAGAAGGAAAAGGCTGCCGTGGTGCAGGAACTCGCGTGGGGGCTGCTCACCTCGGTGGAGTTCAGGTTCAAGCATTGAAGCCCGAATTCCGGAGTTCAGCCGCCAAAGGGCGCAGAGAACACAAAGGAACCGAGTTGGGGATCACTGGAGCTGGGACTATTTCCAACCGCCCCGTTCTCCTGCCAGAATCTTGGCTTTGGGCTCTTTTCGCCCTTTCGCGGCCATTCCATTTCTGAGCTCGGGCTCAGGCCCGTGGTTGACATCGCTCGGCTCCGCACCCCTGCCCACGCCGTTATTCCTTCTTCTTGAACAAGTCGCCGATGCCCTTGGTGACGCCCTTCGCAGCGTCGGCAGCGGCTCCGCCCACGCTCTTGGCGGCGTCAGTGACGCCCTTGCCGAGGTTGCCCAGCGCGCCGGTGACGGCGGTGGTTGTCTTGCTCATCACTTCCTTCATCACGACCTTGATGACCTCGGCGGGCGTGAGGCCCTCCGGCCCCTGGCCGAGGCCGGTTAGCTTGATGTCAGGCAGCGGGACGGAGACGGCCTTGCCGCCGAGGATGGTCATGCTGAGGTTGATCTTTGCGTTTGAGATGACGAGCTCGTCCACCTGCAACTTCTTGCCGGGCGCGCTCTTCTTGTCCTTCGCGGCGGGGCCGATGAGGCTGGCGACGTAGGCATCCACGTTTTCCTGAATCTTGCTGAGGTTGCTGCCGCTGAGGCTGCCCTCGAAGGTAAGCTCCGCGCCGTCGGCACGGATCGACTGCACGACAATCTTGTCGCCCAGCAGCGAGGCGGGCTTCACCTGCAGGCTGGCCGTGCCGAGCTTCACAGCGTTGGGCGTCTTGAATCCTTCGGGGTTGCCGACGACGAGGCCTTTGATTTCGCCTCGGCCCGAGAAGGCGGAGATGCTCACGCCGTCGAGCTGGATGGGAGCCTTGATGACCTCCGGGCCGAAGGCTGTGACACCGTTCTTCACGATGGAGTTGAGCGAGAGGAAGACCGCGATCATCGCGATGAGAGCGACTGCGGCGAGACCGACGAGGATTTTGACGAGATTGTTTTTCATCATTCAGAGACGGGAGCGCAAAACTCTTGTCCCCTCCCAACACGCGCGAGCCTACACAGGAAGGGAGCGGGTGCAATTCCAGACTCACCGAATGGTGGTCGGCGGGCGCATCTCAGTTTCTAGCAACGCAGTGGCTGTTCCGCTCCTGCGCGTAATCCTGATCCTAATCCTGCTCATCCAGCCATTCCCCGCACTCGAGCAGGATTAGGATCAGGATTACGCGCAGGAGGAGCGGCCCAACTGTGTCGCTCGCACCATTCCGACTGCAAGAAACTGAAATGCGCCCGTGGGGGCGCTACAGCCGGACATCAGCGCGCAGGCGGGGATGGGCCGGCAGGTGCGGATGCAGGGTCGCGGTGAATTCAGCGGGAGCGCAGTCGCAGCAGAGAATTTGCGGCCCGACCAGCTCGACCTCACGCAGGGAAAACATCCGTCTGCAGCCATCGCACTGCTCCAGCTTCTCCATCGGAATTCCGGCGCGGCCACACACGAGTCGGGCCAGGGCAGAGGAGAGGGACTGCTGGCTACGTTGGGCACTCATGAATTGAGCGTGTGGGTAACAAGCCGCGGCGGCGGCGTCAACGTTCCGTTACGAAAAAGTTACTCACAATTGACGCCGTCTCATGGCCGGCTTTCTTGAAGAACCGGCTGAATGAGTCTGGCAGCGGCGTTTGCATGTTTGCGGAACGAGTGCTGACCTGGCACGGGGCGCGTGCAGGCGTCTCCAATGACGGGGCACAGCCCGTGTCAACCGTTCCTCCAGCCCTGCGGGGCCAAAAAACTCTTTCCTCCCTACGTTTTCGCCGCCGCCACGCTCCGGATGTAGTCGAAGGCCAGAATACCCGTTCCGTGGCCGTCCGCCCAGAGCGGTTGCACCCCGTAGCCGCCCACCATCCCGATGCGCGCGAGCTGAAACGCGTTCGCCGCGTAAGGCTTGTCCGGGTTCTTGTAGAGGTTGCCCATGATGTCCACCTCGCCTTTGCAGCCCGCGCACGGGCAGGCGCGGCGCAGCGCCTCCAGCCGGACGAAGGTTTCGGTCCCGTCGTCCCACTTGATGGCGAGCTCCTCCCCCACCGGCTGCATGTCCACTGGTCGCATGGCCCGAGCTTACGAGGATGGAGAGCGGAGGCAACTCGCGTTTCCGCCGCCATGGCCAAAGGTCGTGGGGAAGGTTCGCTGCAAAATATTAGTGGGCGCAACTCACTCTCTTGCAGGCCCAATGCAGCGAGCGATGCGGTTGAGCCGCTCCTCGTGCTTGTGGTCATGATCCGAATCCTGCTCCAGTTCGGAGAATGGGAGGATGAACAGGATTACGAGCGGGGACCGGACAGCCACAGCGTTGCAAGAAGCTGAGGGGTTTCCGATGTTAGGCGAGACTAACTTTAATACTTGACCCAATTAAAATTCTCCCTACCTTCACGCACGCTGACACCAGCCAGACGTTGGCCGGGCGGCGAGCTCGAACATGAAATTGAACCTGAACCGAAGCAGTCTGTTGCGGAGTGTGGTCCTGCTGGCCACCGCCTCGCTCATCACCGCCGCCTGCGCGGCCGAGCGCAAAATCCACGTCACCACCACCACATCCATGGTCACGGACCTCGTGCAGCAGGTCGGCGGCGACCGCGTGGAAGTCTCCGGCCTCATGGGCGCGGGTGTGGACCCGCACCTCTACAAGGCCACCGCCGCCGATGTTTCCAAGCTCCAGCAGGCCGAGGTCATCTTCTACAACGGCCTCGTGCTCGAGGGGAAGATGACGGACATCTTCACGAAGCTCGCGCGCTCGAAGAAGTTCGTCTATCCGGTCACCGAGGGCGTGCCGGAGAAGAAGCTGCTGGAGCCGCCCGAGTTCGAGGGCCACTTCGACCCGCACGTCTGGTTCGATGTGGAACTGTGGGCGCTGTGCGCGCAGACGGTCGTGAAGGGCTTGAGCGAGTTCTCGCCGAAGGACAAGGCGCACTTCGAGCAGCGCGGCAAGGAAGTCGCCACCAAGCTCCGCGCGCTGCACGAGTGGTCGCTCAAGAAGGCCGCCGAGCTGCCGAAAGAGAAGCGCATTCTCGTCACGAGCCACGACGCCTACAACTATTTCGGGCGCGCGTATGGCTTCCAAGTCGTCGGCCTGCAAGGCGTCTCCACCGTCACCGAGGCCGGTCTCGCGGACATGGCCAAGCTCGTGGACTTCATCAAGCAGAAGCGCGTGAAGGCCATCTTCGTCGAATCCAGCGTCTCGCCCGCGACCATCCAGCGCATCGCGAAGGACGCCGGCGTGAAGGTCGGCGGCGAGCTCTTCTCCGACGCGATGGGCACGCCCGGCCAGATGGAGCACGGCTACGACCTCGGCACCTACGAGGGCATGATCAAGCACAACCTCACGACCATCGTCGGAGCGCTGAAGTAGCCGGAGAGATTACGATTAAGAACCGCATCTTCCCCTCTCACTCTTACTCGTAATCCTAATCTTAATCCTCCCCTACCCAATCCCATGAACCAAACCCTCGCCTCCGCCCTCCTGGTAACCACCGCCACCGCCGCGTTCGCCGCCGATCCGCTGCCGGACAAGGCGCAATACAACCTCCTCAACCCCACGCCGCCGCAGTGGCTGCGCGAGATGTCCACCGACCGCCCGGACAAGACCGAGTCGCCCTACACCGTGGACGCCGGCCATTTCCAAATCGAGATGGACCTCGTCAATTACAGCTACGACAAGCACAACTCCAAACGCGACGGCACCATCGTCCGCACCTGGGGCATCGCGCCGGTGAACCTCAAGGTCGGCCTGCTCAACAACCTCGACGTCCAGTTCGTCTTGGAGCCGCACACCTACGTCCACACCTCCGACCCCGCCGCCGGCGTCTCGAAGCAGCGCGGCTTCGGCGACATCACCACGCGCTTGAAGTGGAACCTATGGGGCAACGACGGCGGCGCGACCGCCTTCGCGCTCATGCCCTACTTCAAGCTCCCGACCAACCAGGACCTGCTCGGCAATGGCAATCACTCGGTCGAATTCGGCCTCATCGCGCCACTCGCGGTGGAACTGCCCGCCGGCTGGGGCATGGGCTTGATGACGCAGCTCGATGTCGTCCGCGACACGACGAGCAGCGGCTACCATCCGGAGTTCGTCAACACCGTCACCTTCGGCCACGACATCATCGGCGACCTCGGCGGCTACGTGGAATTCTTCAGCAGCGTGAGCACCGAGCGCGGCTCAAGTTGGGTCGGCACCGTGGACCTCGGCCTCACCTACGCGCTCACGAAGAACATCCAGCTCGACGCCGGCATCAACCTCGGTGTGACCCGCGCGGCGGACGACTGGAATCCGTTCGTCGGCATCTCGTGGAGGTTTTGAGATGTTGAGCCGCTCAAGCCGGTGGTTGATTTGCCGCGTGTTCCGTGTTGCGTGTTGCGTGATTCCGGCCGGGTGCGCTGGGCTGTCTTCACGCAACACGCATCACGCAACACGTTTCCTCCTGTGCCCATCCGTGGTTAAATCCCCTTCGCATGGCTGACGCGCCTCCTCTCGAAATCCACGACCTCACCGTCGCCTACCACAAGAAGCCCGTCCTGTGGGGCGTGGACCTCGTCGTGCCGCCGGGCAAGCTCGTCGGCATCGTCGGGCCGAACGGCGCGGGCAAGTCCACGCTCATCAAGGCCGCGATGGGCCTGCTGCCCGTCAGCAGCGGCTGGGTGAAGGTCTTCGGCGAACCCGTCGCGAAGAACCTCCGCCGCGTCGGCTACGTGCCGCAGCGCGAGTCCGTGGACTGGGACTTCCCCGTGAGCGTGATGGACGTGGTGCTCATGGGCCGCTACGGCAAGCTGGGTTTGCTCAAGCGCCCGACGAAGGCCGACCACGACACCGCCCGCGAGTGCCTCGACAAGGTCAAGATGCTGCCCTACGCGAACCGGCAGATTTCCAACTTGAGCGGCGGCCAGCAGCAACGAGTCTTCCTTGCCCGCGCTCTGGCGCAGGAGAGCGACCTTTACCTCATGGACGAGCCGTTCTCCGGCGTGGACGCCGCGACCGAGTCCGCCATCATCGCGCTGCTGCACGAACTGCGCGCGGACGGCAAGACCCTGCTCGTCGTCCACCACGACCTGCCCACCGCGCGCAACTACTTCGACATGCTCCTGCTGCTGAACATGCGCGTCGTCGCGTTTGGGCCGACGGAGGAAGTGTTCAACTACGAGACCTTGCAGAAGACGTATGGGGGCCGGCTGACGATTTTGAGCGAAGTGGCAGAAGCGGTCAGAGTGAAAGGGTGAAGCGAGAGGATAGCGGATAGAAGAGAGAGAATAGAAATGAGCCGTGCTGCGACAACCAGCTCGCGAACAAACCGGACCGCCGTCCGGCGACGCTATTCTCTATCCTCTGTTCTCTATCCGCTCTTCGCTCTCCTCTATCTTCTCTGCGCGCACAGCGCCCACGCGGCCCGCATCGGCGACATCTCCGAGACCTCGCTCTCCACACAAGCCCTCCGCTTCTTCACTTTCCAAGACCCGTCCGTCCGTTACGCGCTGCTTGGCTCGATGCTGCTGGGCATTTCCTGCGGCCTGCTCGGCTCATTCCTCGTCGTTCGAAAGATGGCCTTGGTCGGCGACGCCCTTTCGCACGCCGTCCTGCCCGGCGTGGCGCTGGGCTTTCTCTGGAACATGAGCAAAGACCCCGTCGCCATTTTCATCGGTGCGACGCTCGCGGGACTGCTCGGTGCGGGCGCGGTGCATCTGATTAAGCAAACCACACGCCTCAAGGAAGACACCGCGCTCGGCCTCGTGCTCGCGTCGTTCTTCGCCGTCGGCATTTGCATGGTGACGATGATCCAGCGGCTGCCCACCGGGAACAAAAGCGGCATAGACAAATTCCTCTTTGGCCAGGCGGCGGCCATCGGCGCGGCGGACGTGCAGCTCATGGGCGTCGTCACCGGGCTGGCGGTGGTGGTTATCGCCGTGTTCTACAAGGAGTTCCTCGTCACCAGCTTCGACGCCGGGTTCGCGCGCGCGGTTGGTCTGCCGGTGCAGGCGTTTCACTACGGGTTGATGCTGCTGCTCGCGTTCGCGGTGGTCATCGCGCTGCAAGCCGTCGGGGTCGTGCTCGTGTCTGCGATGCTCATCACACCCGCCGCCGCCGCGTATCTGCTCACCGACCGGATGCACCGGATGCTGCTGCTCGCCGCGCTGTTCGGCATGGCGGCGGGCGCGCTCGGTGCGTTCCTGAGCTTCCTCGGAAACAATTTGCCCACCGGCCCGTTCATGGTGCTGGCGGCGACGACGGTCTTCGCCGCCGCGTTCCTCTTCGGCCCGCGCCACGGAGTGCTCGCGCGCTGGTGGCGGCAGCGCAGCCGCGCCGCGCGCATCCAGCGCGAGAACACGCTCAAGGCCATCTACCACGTCCTCGAAGCGCGCAATTTCCAGGGCGAAGGCGTTTCCCTGCGCGAACTCGCCGAGCGACGCCGCGAGACCGAGGAGGAAATCCAAGCGCAAGCCGCCGCGCTCGCCCGCCACGAACTCGCCACGCTCCCCGGCGAGGCCGACGCGCTTTTCCTCACGCCCGCCGGCTGGCAGACCGCCTGCGCCATCGTCCGCAACCACCGCCTCTGGGAACTCTACCTGACGCACACCGCGCAAATCGCCGCCGACCACGTCCACGAGGACGCCGAGAAAATCGAGCACGTCCTCGGCGAAGACGTGGTGCGTGAACTGGAGCGCCGCCTCAACTACGCGACCAAAGACCCGCACGGAAAGGTGATTCCCGCCGTGCCCGTCACATTGGAATCCAAGCCGGAGGCGACGCCTGGCTACGGGAGAGGATAGAAGAGAGAAGATAGAGAATAGACCGAACACATCACGCGTATGGCCATCATCAGAATTTTTCGAGAATTGATTGCGTATCAGAAGGCGCGGGCAGCGGCGAAAGAGGTGTTCCATTTGAGCAAGCGGTTTCCGCGCGATGAGCGCTACTCGTTGACCGACCAAATCCGCAGGTCGTCGCGAGCGGTGGGCAGCATGATTGCGGAAGCGTGGGCGCGGCGGCGCTACGAGGCGGCGTTCGTCAACAAGCTGAACGAAGCCCAAGGCGAAGCGACCGAATCGCAAGGCTGGCTCGATGGCGCGCTCGACTGCGAATACATCACTGCTGCCGAACACGCCCGCTTCGACGCGCTGTTCCAAGAATCCGGTGCCATCCTCCAAGGCATGATAGACCGCTCCGAAACCTTCTGCCCTCCCCCCGCGCCGAAGCCCATCCGTCCATCACGCTAACCTCTATCCTCTCTCTTCTATCCTCTCCTCTCTACTCATCTCTCCCTTCGACTTTCACCGCGTCTTCATCACGCCGTGGACTCAGGACTTCGCCAGCTCGGTGTGGATTGCGCTGATGGGTTTCCTCGTCGCGACCGCGTGCGGGTTGGTGGGCAATTACCTCATCCTCCGCCGCATGGCGTTGGTCGGCGACGCCATCAGCCACAGCATTTTGCCCGGCATCGCGGTGGCGTTCCTGTTGAGCGGCAGCCGCGGCTCGCTGCCGATGTTCATCGGCGCGCTCGTGGCCGGCGCGGTCACGACCGTGCTCATCGAAGTCATCCACAAGAAGTCGCGCGTGAAGCAGGACGCGGCCATCGGCATCGCGTTCACGAGCCTGTTCGCGGTGGGCGTCATCCTCATCAGCCTCTTCGCGTCGAAGGTGGATCTCGACCAGGAATGCGTGCTCTACGGCGAGATCGCCTTCATCCCGCTGGAAAGTTCGGTGGAACTCGCCGGCTTGAAACTCGGCCCGCCGTCCGTCGTGCGCATGGCGGTGGTCACGCTCGTGGTCGCGCTGCTCGTCGGCCTGTTCTACAAGGAACTTCTCGTCAGCTCGTTCGACCCCGCGCTGTCCTTCTCACTGGGCATCAACTCGACCTTCGTCCACTACGCGCTGATGGCGATGCTCTCGGTGGTGGTGGTGAGCGCGTTCGAGGCGGTCGGGGCCATCCTCGTCATCGCCATGCTCATCCTCCCCGGCGCGACCGCGACGCTTCTCTCGAACCGCTTCCCCGTGATGCTCGGCCTCACCGTGCTGCACGCCGCGTTGAGCGCGGTGCTGGGTCTGCACCTCGGCGTGTGGCTGAACTGCTCCCTCGCCGCCGCGATGGTCGTTGCCGCGACTTTCCTGTTCGTGCTGGCGTGGATTTTCAGCCCGGAGGAAGGCCTCCTGAGCCGCGTCTTCAAAGACCGCTCCGGTGCGGTCGAGCCGCGCTGCGAGTCGGCCGGCTCCTCCGAGTGAGCCTCAAACCCGAGTCCGCCTCGCGCAATCGAGGCGAAGGCCTCGGCGACAAATCTCAAAGTCAGCGAGCCGCCCGCCGCCCATCCGCGTTTGCTGCGTGGCAAACATGTGGCTCCGCATGGCACCCTTCCTCAGGACTGCCGGAGACAGGCTGGGTTTGTTCCTGGGTCAGCCCGGCGAAGCTGGCGGCGCCGCGCTTGATTTCGCGCTGTTGCTGAGCCTCAGCCGCTCTAGTGCCATGTCAGCAGCCTCGCCTTCCGCGAGTTTCTTGCTCTTGCCCTTGCCGCGACCGATTTCCTCGCCCTTGTGGAACACGGCGCATTCAAAGCTGCGGTTGTGGTCCGGGCCGGTGGCGGCGATGACTTGATACTGCGGAGCCTCGGAGGAGACGGCCTGGAGGATTTCCTGGAGCAGACCCTTGGGGTTGTCCGCCAGCGTGGCGCTTTCGATGTCGGTGAACTCGTCGCGGAAGGAATGCAGGATGAACGCCCGGGCAACGTCGTAACCGCCGTCCAGAAACAGCGCGCCGAGGATGGACTCATAGGCATCGGCGATGATCGAGGGGCGGCCGCGCCCACCGTTGAGCTGCTCGCCCCGGCTGAGGAAGACGAGCTCGCCGAGGTCAAGCGAACGGCCCTGCTCGGCGAGCGAAACCTGGTTCACGAGCTGCGCGCGGATTTTCGTGAGCGGGCCTTCATCGTGTTGCGGGTAGCGGTCGTAGAGTTCGCGGGTGAGCACCAACTGAAGCACGGCGTCGCCGAGGTATTCGAGGCGCTGGTTGTGCTCTTCGCTCGTGCCCAGCTCGTGCGAGATGGATGGATGCGTCAATGCCAGCCGCAAAAGAGCCGGGTCGCGGAACTGGTGGCCGAGGCGGGCCTGGAGGGCGTCGAGGCTAGACACGTGGGCTGGGAAAAGGATGAAAGATGAGAGATGAAGGATGAAGGGTCCGCGCCGCCCGCCACGCACCCGCCACGCGAAGGCGCGGCATCCGCTGATGAGGGCAGGCTGTCATTTCCCTTGCTCCTCCGTCGCGCCCGCCAGCGCGGCGACGGGCGGCTGGTCTGGCGGCGCAATGTAGGGGGCGGGTTCAGCGGGCGTGTCCAGGCTGCCCTCCATCAACGCCGCGACCTGCCGCTGCACCGCTTCGAGCTGCGTGAGTTGAAGCTCCGGGTCGGGAATCGTGAAAACGTCGCCGGTCTTCGGCTGCTCATAGACGAAGATGCGCACGCCGTCCTCCTTCAACTGCGCCTTCACCTTGAGAATCTTTTTCCGCTCCAGCATCACGGCCAGTATGTAGGCGGCGGCGCGATACTGCGGGTCGTTCTTCTCCATCAGCTTGCGCAGAAGCGTCTCGGCGGTCTCCTTCTGGATGGCGTCCGGCGCGGCGGCGGGCGGGGCCTGATACTCGCCGACCCAGTGCGAGATGAAGCCTTTGCGGTCCTTCGCGCCCTCCGCGAACTGCGCCGTCCAGCACGCCTCGCACACGTCCTGCCGCGCGAGTTCGTGCCGCTCGAACGCCAGCAGCGTGTGGTAGGCCTGGCGGTTGGCGAAGGGCTTGGCGCACGCGTGGCAGGCGTGGGCGCGGCTTTGGAAGTTCCAGTCGGTCATCTAAAAAAGTTGAGTTGAGCGCGTCGGCGCCTAGGATGCGCGGACTGTATCGGCAGCCGGAAACCAGTGGCAATTCCTTTCCCGCGCTGCGCTGGCTGCGTGCTCCGTGTTGCGTGTTGCGTGCGAGCGCTGGAACGGAACACGCGGCACGCAATCCCGACCAACCACCAACCCAATGAACCCCGAACTCAAACTCAAGCTCGCCCAAGTCCGCACGCTCATGCGCGAACACAGGGCCGACGCCGCGCTGCTCGGCCTGCAACCCAACTTCTCCTGGCTGGCCTGCGGCGGCGAGGCCCACATCCCGCTCAACAGCAACCTCAGCTTCGGCCAGCTCGTCGTCACGGCGCGGGGCTTCTACCTCTTTGCCAACCGTATTGAGATGCGCTCCCTGCAGGACGAGGTGGTGAAGGGCCTCGGCGCAAAGCCGCTGCTCTGGGAATGGCACGACAACGACAGCGCGCTCAAGGCGCTCAGGTCCGTCGCCGACCCGAAACGCACGCTCTCCGACTGTGGTGACTGGGGCACTGTCGCGCGGCCCGAACTTTTCGCGCCGCTGCACTACTCGCTCTGCGACGCCGAGGTGAAACGCTACCGCGCGCTCGGCAAGGCGGCAGAAGCGGCCTTGAACGAGACGTGCCGCAGCATTCAGCCGGGCCAGTCTGAATTTCATATTTCCGGCGTGCTCTCCGAGCGCGCCTGGGCGCGCAACCTCACGCCCGTCGTCGTGCTCGTCGCCACGGACGAGCGCATCCAGAACTACCGCCACCCGCGCCCGACCACGAAGAAGCTCCGCAAGTTCGCCGAGGTCATCCTCTGCGCGCGGCAGCATGGCCTCATCGTCGCGCTCACGCGGATGGTTCACTTCGGCCCCATCTCAAAGGAACTCCGCCGTCGCCACGACGCCGTCTGCACCGTGGACACCGAGCTGCACCTCGCGACGCAAGTTGGCACGCCGGTGAAGGATGTCTTCCGCCAAGGCGTCGCGGCCTACGACGCCGTTGGGTTCGCCGACGAATGGCACCTCCATCACCAAGGCGGCCCCTGCGGCTACCAAGGTCGCGACTACCTCGGCACACCCACCACGCCGGGAGCCGTCTTGGAAAACCAGCCCTTCGCGTGGAACCCCTCCATCACCGGCACGAAGAGCGAGGACACGATTCTCGCGACCAGCAAAGGCCCGCAAGTCATCACGCCAGCGCAGGACTGGCCGATGGTGAGCGTGGAA
>JACRKB010000304.1 GCA_016235545.1 Verrucomicrobiota bacterium
CGCGCGATGTGCCGCACGGCGTCGTCCACATTGTCGGTGATGTGGTAGAGGCCGAGGTCCTCGGGCGAGATGAGTTCGTTGCGCAGGAGATGCTCGCGGACGTTTTTGTCCCACGTCTTCCAATAGGTGCCGCCGGTCTTGTCCACCAGCACGAGGGGCATGAGCTGGCTCTTGCCGGTCTGCATCAGCGTGAGCGCCTCGTAGGATTCGTCCATCGTGCCGAAGCCGCCGGGGAAGAGCGCGAGCGCGTCCGAGTGGCGGATGAAGGTGAGCTTGCGGGTGAAGAAGTATTTGAAGGTGACGAGTTTTTTGTCCTCCGCGATGACGGGGTTGGCGGACTGCTCCCACGGCAGACGGATGTTCGCGCCGAAGCTGCGCTCCACGCCCGCGCCCTCGTGTCCGGCCTGCATGATGCCCGGCCCGGCGCCGGTGATGACCATGAAGCCCGCGTCTGCAATCTTGCGTCCGAACTCGACGGCCTGCCGGTATTCGATGGACTCCGGCGCAGTGCGCGCGGAGCCGAAGATGGTGACCTTGCGCTTGCCTGCGTAGGGCGCGAAGAGCTTGAAGGCGTAGCGCAGCTCGCGCACGGCGGTCTGGATGACGCGCACATCGCCGCGGTCCTCCACGTCGTGGAGGAGTTTGAGAGCCTGTTCGATGAGGTCCCCGACGAGGTCCTCGTTGTGGCCGCCGCCCTTGGCGGCGATGAGTTCGCGGATGCGGCGTTCGAGGCCGGGGTCGGTGGCCGGGCGCGGGCGTGGGTCCATGCGCGGCATCGTAGCGGAAGGCCGGGGAAAGGCAATGGAGCGCGGGACACCTGCCGCCATTGACGCACACGCGCCCAAAAACTAGCTTCGCCGCTGTCCAAGCTGTCCCCGTGGTCGCAGGCAAGTTGTCCCTGCGACGGGAGCGCCTGGGCGTTGTCGCATGAGTTCGATTGCCATCCGGTGGAAGCGCGCGGCGGGGTTGCTCCTTGCGGGCCTTGCGTTCGTGGTCGGCGCGCGCGCGGAGCAGGTGCTCCTGAGCAAGATCATGTATCACCCGCCGGGCGAGCTGCCGGAATACGTCGAGATTTACAACAACACCGCCAACGCGATTGACATCGCGGACTGGCGGCTCAAGGGCGGCATCGAGTTCCGCTTCCCGGCCTTCGCGCCCGCCGATGGCATGGCCTCGTGGATGAAGCCCTTGGAGCGCATCGTCCTCTCGATGGCGGACGCCCGGACCACGCGCGCCGCCTACAAGATTCCCGCCAATGTCCGGGTGCTCGGCCCGTGGGTGGGCCGCCTCAACAAACAGGGCGACCGCCTCAAGCTGCTCGACAAGAACGGCCTCACCGTGTCCACGGTGAAGTATATGGACCGCGCTCCGTGGCCGGCGGTGGCGAATGGCGGCGGCCACGCGCTCGTGCTGAAAAATCCTGACCGCAAGGTGGACGACTGGCGCAACTGGACCGTCAGCTCCAAGCCCGGCGGCGGTCCCGGCACCGAGTCCGGCGCGGCGAACGAGGCGCCAGTCGGCAATCCCGAACTCGTCACACAATCGGGCGAAACCATCGTGGTGGACTACGACGCGCAGTGGTCGGTGATCGAGGGCGTGGACCTGACGACCACCAAGTGGAAGGAGCTCAATTACCCGGCGGGCAACTGGCGGCGCGGGCCGGGGTTGGTGGGCTTCGGCACGGCGAAGGTGCCGCCGCCGGGCCTGCGCTCCGCCGCGCGCCCGGGCTTCGTCACCTACTATCTCCGGCATACCTTCATCTACAACGGACAGGCAGGCGGCGCTCTTTCCGTGGACGCGATTGTGGACGACGGAGCGGTGTTCTACCTCAACAACCAGGAAATAGGGCGCGTGGGCGTGCCCGGCGGCGTGTTGCGCGCGAACACGCCGGCGAACCGGAACGTGGGCGACGCCAACGAGGAGAAGGCGCTTTTCGCTCCGAACCCCGCCGCGCTCATCCGGGGCACGAACATCCTCGCCATCGAGGTGCACCAGTTTCCCGGAGCCAATCCCGATCTCGCGTTCGGCATGAGGCTGAAGGTGAAGGCCTCAGGCGCGGCGGTCGCGCGCTCGGTGCTCATCAACGAGGTCTTCCCCGGCGACCGCGGCGTCAACTTCATCGAGTTCTTCAACTCCGGCTCCTTTCCGGTCAACTTGAAGGGCCACTTCCTCCTGTCCGCCGCGCCGGCCTCGCTGGCCCCGCAGGCGCGCCGCCACCAGATCCAACAAGACCTGATCGTCCGCCCCAAGAGCTACGGCGTGCTCGACATGATGGACGCGGGCCTGTGGCCCAGGCAGCCGCTCGTCGCCTACCTCGTCGCGCCCGACGGGCAGACGGTGCTGCACGCGATCAACTCCCTGGTGCCCACGGACGGGCGCTCGCTGGGCCAGCGGCCCGACGGCAGCGGGCAGTGGTTCCACCTCGCGCAGCCCTCGCCCGACGCGGCGAACGTGAAGCAGTCCGGCCTCGTCGGCGCGCTCAAGCTCAACGAGGTCCACCTCGGCAAGGACGGCGTGATTGACTGGGTGGAGATTTACAACGCTGGCACCAACCGCGTCTCCCTCGGCGGCCACTTCCTGTCGAGCAAGTCCGGCTTCGCCAACAAGGTCACGCTCGTTGGCGATCTCCCGCCCAAGGGGACCAAGACCTTCGACGTGTCATTCCCGGCGGTCGCAGGAGATGTGACGGTCTTCCTCGTCGGCGCGGAGAGCATCGTGATGGACGCGCACGTCTTCCACATCTCGAAGCACGGCGAGTTCTTCTCCGCGTTCCCCGACGGCAGCGGCGAGTTCCTCGTGGACACGAAGCACACGCGCAACGCCACCAACGCCCCCGCGCGCAACACCGAGATCGTGATCAACGAGATCATGTATAAGCCGCCCGACACGCAGGGGACGGGGGAGTATGTGGAGCTGTTCAACCGCGGCAAGCAGACGGTCAGCCTGAACGACTGGGTGCTGACCGGCGGCATTGAGTTCATCTTCCCGCCGGGCACGAAGCTCAGGGCCGGCGAGTATCTCGTCATCGCGGCGGACGCTGGGCTGCTGCGCTCCTTCCACGGAGCCATCAACGTGCTGGGAAATTTCCACGGCAAGCTGAGCAACGATGGCGACCAGCTCCGCCTGCTCGACGAGAAGGGGAACCTCGTGGACGAGGTGGATTACAAGACCGGCGGCGACTGGCCGGAGCTTGCGGCGGGCCGCGGCAGCAGCCTCGAATTGCAGCACCCGGACATGGACAACAGCCTCTCCTCCGCGTGGGCAGCGAGCGACGAGTCCAATAAATCCAAGCCGCGCACCTACACGCACAAGGCCATCTACACCGAGCAATACACCATGGGCGACCCGGGCGATTTCCGGGAGCTGCACTTCTTCCTCAACTCCAGCGGCCACTCCATCATCTCCGACGTGGAGCTGCGCAAGGATGGCACCGGGCCGAACGTGCTGGCCAACGCGAACAAGTTCTCCATCACAGGCAAGAGCGACACAGGCTGGCTGTGGCAGGGCAACCACTGGGCCAGCCGCCTCGAAGGCAACCAGCTCCACATCATCAGCGAGGGCCACGGCGACAACCGCGTCAACCGCGTGGAGATTGACACACCCACGCTCGTGAAGAGCAACGCGTATGAGCTGAAGTTCACCGCGCGCTGGGTCAACGGCTCGCACCTCCTGGTCGCCCACACATGGGATTGGAGCGTCGCCAAGGTCTTTCAGCTCGACGTGCCCTCCAACCTCGGCACACCGGGCAGGAAGAACTCCCGCGCCCTCACCACTCCTCCCGCCCAGGCCGAGAATCTCGCCCACCACCCGGCCGTCCCGCGCACCACCGACACGGTGAAGATCACTGTGCGCGTCTCCTCCGCCACGCCCGGCGCGACTGCGACGCTCTACCACCGCGCGCCCGACGCCTCCGGCAAGGTCCCGTGGCAGAGCAAGCCCATGTTCGACACCGCCACCGGCGGGGATGACGTCGCGGGCGATGGCGTGTTCAGCGCCCTGCTGCCGGAATACAAGGCCGACAAACAGATCGTGGAATTCTACGTGGAGGCGCGCTCCGCCGGCGGCGCGCGCTCCATCCTCCCGCGCAAGGGCGCGGACCTGCCCGCGCTCTACATCGTGGACAACCAGAATGTCCCGCGCGACCTGCGCACCGAGCGCTTCGTCATCTCGCCCTTCGACATGGACGCGCTGGGCAACGGCAACACGAACAAGCATCTCTTCCGCTTCCCGCGCCTCTCGAACCGCTACTTCAACATGACGTTCATCTCGAACGAGCGGGACATCTACTACAACTGCCGCGTCCACCCCGCCGGAAGTTCCTTCACCCGCGACGTCACGCTCAACCGCGCCAAGTGGAAAATCCCGCCCGACCGCGCCTTCCGAGATCATGTGAAGCTCTCGTGGGACAACAACTCCCTCAACACGCGCCTCGCCCGCTGGATGCTCTACCAGCTCGGCCACCCGGTGAACGAGAGCGAGATGGTGCGCCACGTCATCAACGGCGGGCCGGTCAACATGTTCGAGGACGTGGAGCCAATCGGGAACGACTTCCTCAACCGCATCTTCAAGAACGGCAGCCAGGGCGAGCTATACCGCACCACCTACATGTTCTTCTACAAGGACAGCGGCGAAGGCAGCAACCTGCGCAGCGGCGCCCTGGCCCCCAACTACGGCGATGACCCGCTCAACTACAAAATCATCTGGTCCAAGCGCACGCGCGAGGCCGAGAACGATTACTCCGGCCTGCTCGCCATGCTGCGCACGATGGGTGAGAACCGTTACACCGAGGCCGACGTGCGCCGCCACTTCGACCTCGAGCTGACCTTCAAGAACTGGGCGCTGCGCGGTTACTCCAAGGACTCCGACACCTTCAGCATGGGCACCAGCCACAACTGCTTCTTCTTCCGCAAGCCCAACGACGGGAAATTCATGTGCTTCCTCTGGGACGCGGACTTCGCCTTCGGCGGCTTCGACCCCAAGAAGCAGGAAGGATACTGGGGCGGCAACGTGCAGACCCTGATGGACAAGCCCTACGCGCGACGCCTCTTCTACTACTACATCGTCGAGCTGCTGGAGAACTACACCAGGAACTCGCCCAAGGTGAACGCCTACCTCCGCGCCGAGGAGGAGGCCAGCAACGCCTACACCCTCAACACGCAGCAGTTCCTCAGCTTCTTCGCCGCGCGCGAGCCGCACGCCCTCGCGCAGATGGGCGAGAAATACAAACTCGACTTCAAGATCACCACGAACAACGGCCAGCCCCTCACCACCGGCGCCCCGTCATTGAACATCGAAGGCCAGTCCCCCTTCGGCATCTACACCGTCGTCATTGATGGCCAGCCCCGCGCCAAGCTGGAGTGGCTCGACGACGTGAAGTGGCGCATGCACGACGTGGGCCTCAGCCCCGGCGTCAACGAGCTGGTGCTGCGCGGCGTGGACCAATGGGGCACCACCAAACGCGAAGCCAAGATCACCGTCACCAAGCCCATCGCCCCTGCCGCGAAGGCCGCCGCCAAGTAGTCGCCGTTCTTCCCGCAGGTATTGTGCGCGTGCGTCCATGGCCGCGCATTTTCTGTAATCCGAAACGATTCTTTAGCCGGAACGATTCCTTTGAAACCACAAAGGCACAAAGAACACGAAGGCCAGCCGCAGAAATCTGGTGTTTGGCACAGGCGGTGAAGGCGCACCAAACGGTGCGGCCAGATTTGTTGAACGGCCTCGCTACTGCGGCTCTACTTTTTGCTCTTCGTGCCTTTGTGGTTCAAGCCAACTGGTGGTTCCGGTTTGGCCACGGATGGAACACAGACGAAACACGGATGGGGACGAGGAAATGACAACCTTCCAAGGAGACG
>JACRKB010000305.1 GCA_016235545.1 Verrucomicrobiota bacterium
CACCAACGGGTTCTCGGCGAAGCGCGTGTCCAGCAGCGTGTCCGGGATGATCAGCTTCTGCCGGAGCACAACGACGTGCGCGCAGAAGGCCACTTCGCGCGGCGTCTCCTTCGACGAGAGTCCTTGGCAGGACATGAACCACTGGCGGTTCTCGTCCACGAACGAGATGTAGGCGATGGGCACGTCCGCCAGCGCCTTGGCGAGCCGCGTAATGCGCTCGAAGCGCTCCTGGGGCGCGGTGTCCAGCAGGTTCAACCCGCGCAACGTCGCGAGCCGCTGCACCTCGTCCACGGGCTTCGCGGCGCGTTGCCAGCGACAGGTGGTGCGCATGATCCACGCCTGCATGTGCGTGCGCGCGTAGGTGGGAGAGAACGGCGGCGTGAGCCAGTCGGTCACGCCGGCGGCCTGACCGGCGACACGGTTCTCCTCGGGCGAAAGAATCACCACAGGAACGTCGTTCCCATCCCCCGGGTCCGCACGGCGCAGGGCGCGGCAGACGGCGAAGTTGTCGTTGCCGGACAGCGATTGCTCGACGATGACCAGCGACGGATGCTCCGCGCGCGCGATGCGCAACGCGCTCTCGCCATCGCCCGCCTCCAGCACGCGCAGCCGGTGCGAACGCGCCGCCTCCGCGAGCACACTGGCCAGACCACGATCCGAGATTGCGAGCAGGACCGAATGCTCCATCACGCCCGACGGCTCCGTGGCGACTGCAGACGGTGCGGCACCAATGGCGAGCGTCTCGCTTTGCTGAACCTCGTCCGCCGCCAGTTCGACCACCATGCCGTCGGCGGCACCGAAGACTTCCAGCGGCGAGGTCGCATCCGCCTTTGCAGTGCGCACGGCCGTGACGAGTCGGTCGATCGCCTCGTCGTCGCGCAACGGGTCGTGGTGCGTAAAGGCGAGGCGCTTCGCCCCGGCGGCGCGGCACACGTCCATCGCGTATTCCATCGTGCTGTGGCCCCAGCCGATTTTCTGCGGGTATTCCGCCGCGGTGTATTGCGAGTCGTGGATGACGAGGTCGGCACCAGTGAGGAACTCGACGTGCCGACGATCACGCGGGTTGAACTTGCGCGCCGCCACATCCGCCGGCTGCGAGAACGGCTCATGATCGCAGGCGTAAACCACCGTGGCCCCGCCGGATTCCATTCGATAGCCAAGCGTGAGCGCCGGGTGGTTGAGATACCGTGTCGTGATCTTGATGTCCTCGATCTGGAACACGCCCTCGATCAGCTCGTGATAGCGGATCTTCGCGCCCATCGCCTCCAGCGAGATGGGGAAGTAGGTGTATTGCATCTGTCCCGCAAGCGTCTCGCGCAAGGACTGCCCCAGCCCGCGCGGCGCGTAGAAGTCCCATTCGTTGCCAGGCACGAAGAGCGGCGCGAAGAATGGCAGCCCTTGGATGTGGTCCCAGTGCGTGTGGCCGATGAGGATGCTGCCGCGAATCGGCTTCTTGCCGCTGGCCATCAGCGCGCGTCCGAGGTCGTGGATTCCTGTCCCGCAATCCAGCACGAGCATCGTGCCGGCGGCGGACGTGACCTGCACGCAGGAGGTGTTGCCGCCGTATCGCGTCGTCGCAGGACCGGGTTTGGCAAGCGAGCCGCGCGTGCCCCAGAACTGCACGCTAAGCGCGGGTTGGGTTTTGGATTCCATGGGCGCAGTCTTTGTGGCGGCAAATTCCAGTCAAGCGGTTTGTGGAACGCCCCGCGCCGGGAGGCGCATCTCAGTTTCTTGCAACCCATGTGGCGATCAGGGGCAGCAACGGAGTTGCGAAAGAAAGTAGCCCACGGCGTGAGCCGTGGGTCAGGCGGTGGCGAAGGCGAGCCGCCGCGCGGCGGCAGAAGAACCGCCATCCATTCGTGTCGCCGTCGGAGTCTGCCGCCCCGCTGGGGCTCAGTTGGGGCGCTGCCACCCAGGGCTTGCGCCCTGGGCTACTCTCTGCCGCTGCTCCGCAGCTGGGAGAATTGACCGTGTCCAGAGTCGTTTGCAGGAAACTGAGATGCGCCCCGCGCCGGGATGGTGCCCAGGACGCATCTCAGTTTCTTGCAGGCGGAATGGTGGGAGCGATACAGTTGGGCCGCTGCGTCGCTAGAAACTGAGATGCTCCCGGATGCCCACACTCCCCAACTTCCCCATCGCCGTCCCGCTGTCCGCCTGTAGAATCCTTCCCATGCGTCACCAGCTTCTCCTCGCTTTCTGCCTCTCCGTGCTGACAGACCCGCTTCGTGCCGACGACTGGCCGCAATGGCTCGGTCCCCAGCGCGACGGCTACTGGCGCGAAACGGGCATCGTGAAGTCCTTCCCCGCCGGCGGCCCGCCGGTGCGCTGGCGCACGCCCATCGGCGCGGGCTACACGGGGCCGGCGGTGGCAGGCGGGCGCGTGTTCGTGACCGACCGCGTGCTGACACAAGGAGCGAAGAATCCAGCGAATCCTTTCAACCGTGGCCTCATTCAAGGCAGCGAACGCATCCTCTGCCTCGACGAGGCGACTGGCAAAATCCTCTGGCAGCACGAATACGATTGTCCTTACGACGTGAGCTATCCCGCCGGCCCGCGCGCCACGCCCGTCGTCAGCGGCGGCAAGGTCTGGACGCTCGGCACCGAGGGTCATTTGTTCTGCCTCGATGCGAAGGACGGGAAAGTCATCTGGTCGCACGAGTTCAAAAAGGACTTCAACGCCAAGACGCCCATCTGGGGCTTCGCCGCGAACCCGTTGCTCGACGGCAACAAACTCATCTGCCTCGTCGGCGGCGAGGGCAGCGTGGCGATGGCCTTCGACAAGGACACGGGCAAGGAACTCTGGCGTGCGCTCACCGCGAAAGAACCCGGCTACGCCCCGCCAATGATTTTCCAAGCCGGCGGCAAGCGGCAGCTCATCATCTGGCATCCGGAGTCGCTCAACTCGCTCGACCCGGAGACTGGGAAAGTCTATTGGAGCGAACCCTTCGCCGTGCGCTCCGGCCTGACCGTCCCCACGCCGCGCGTGCTGGGCGACAAGTTGTTCATCACCTCGTTTTACAACGGCCCGATGATGCTCAAGCTCGCCGCTGACAAACCCGCCGCCGAAGTCGTCTGGCGCGGCACGAGCAACAGCGAGCGCAACACCGACAAGCTCCACGCCATCATGTGCACGCCGTGGTTCGAGGACGGCCACATCTACGGCGTGTGCAGCTACGGCCAGCTCCGCTGCCTTAAGGCCGACACCGGCGAGCGCGTCTGGGAAACCTTCAAGGCCACCGGGGCGACCGGCGAGAACGGCGGACGCAACGACCGCTGGGCGCACGCCTTCCTCATCAAGCACGCCGACCGCTTCTTCATCGCGAACGAGAAGGGCGACCTCATCATCGCGAAGCTCTCGCCGCAGGGTTACGAGGAAATAAGCCGCGCCCACCTGCTCGAACCCACCGGCAACGCAGGCGCGCGTCCCGTGGTCTGGTCGCACCCCGCCTTCGCGAACAAGCGCGCCTACATGAGGAACGACAAGGAACTCATCTGCGTGGATTTGGCGGAGGGAGCGAAGTAGGTGGCTGCGTGTTCCGTGCTGCGTGCTCCGTGATTTAGTTCGAGCACTTCCGGCGATACTCACGGAACACGCAGCACGGAACACGTTTCTCAACACCCACACGGCTTACGCCGCGCGCGCTTCGTCTGCTCGTGCGAATGCCCCGCCTTCTGGCACTCCGGGCACACGCCGAAGAACTCCAGCTTGTGCGTCACGCTCTTGAAGCCATGCGCGGCGGCGACGCGTTTCTCCAGCTCGTCCGCGAAGCAGTCGTCAATCTCCACGATGTCCGCGCAGCAGGTGCAGACGAGGTGATGGTGGTGCGCGTGCGCGTCGCCCGTGAGCAACTCGAAGCGCGCCACGCCGTCGCCGAAGTCGAAGCGCTTCACCATGCCCATCTCTTCCAACAAGTGCATGGAGCGGTAGATGGTCGCCAGGTCGCAATCACCCTTCGCCAGCGCGGCGTGGATTTCCTTGTTCGTCATCGGGTGCCGGTGCTCGCGCAGCAACGCAAGGATGGCCTGGCGCGGCCCGGTGACGCGCTGCGACTTCTGCCGTAGCCGTGAAGTCAGGTCGGACAATGGCTCGGCTGAGTGGTCGTGGGCGTGGGTCTTCTTCATGGGTGGCAAACTTTAACGCAAGGACGCAAGGGCGCAGAGACGCAAGGAAGAGGACTGCTTGGAACTGCTTGGCTTGGCCGGCTGGAAATCATGTTCTCCTCGCGTCTTTGCGTCCTTGCGCCTTTGCGTTAAACCGACTTCGCCTTCACCGGTTGGTTCAACCACAGCTTGCTCACCACCAACGACACGATGAACACCGCGATGCACGCCATCACGATGGCCGGGCCGCAGGGGATGTCCCAGTGGTAGCTGGCCACGGTGCCGACCGCGCCGCCGAAGAGGCCGATGAAGAGGCTGAGGATGAGCTGCTGGCGGAGGTTGCGCGCGAGGTTGCGCGCGGCGGCGGGCGGGATGACCACGAGCGAGGTGACGAGGATGATGCCCAGCAGCCGGATGCTCAACGACACGACCACGGTCAGCACGAGCACGAAGGCGTAATTCAGCCAGCGCGTGCGCACGCCGCAGACGTGAGCGAGGTCTTCGCTGGCCGTGAGCAGGGCGAGCGGACTCAGCTTCGTGAAGAGCCACGCACCGATGGCCGCGCACAGCACCACGGCGAGCCACACGTCGTCTGGGCCGACGCTGAGGATGTCGCCGAAGAGATAGCGGTGCAGTTCGCCGCGTTTGTTCTTGAGCATGCTCAACACGATGATGCCAAACGCCACCGAGCCGGAGAGCAGCAGCGCCATGATGGTGTCGGTGAGCAGGTCGGTGTGCTCCTTGAGCCAGAGAATCGCCGCTGCGACGAGCAGGCTGAAGAGGACCATCGGCCACGTCGGGTCCTCGAAGCCGAGCAGGAAGCCCAAGCCGATGCCCGCCAGCGCGCCGTGCGCGATGGTGTCGCTGAAGAAGGCCATCCGCCGCGCGGTGACGAACACGCCGAGCAGCGCGCACAACGGCCCCATGACGACGGCCACCGCGAAGGCGCGGAGCATGAAGGGTTCGAGGTCGGAGAAGCTCATGGAATGACCAATGACCAATTCCCAATGACCAATGAATGACCAATGGCGAATGACCAATGGTCAGCGGACACGTCGGGCTTTATGGAGTGCGGTGACTTGTCAGCGCTTTGGGCGCTTCGCCGACTTGTCGGCGAAGCAGAGCCGCGCGGAAGCGGCTCGTCGAAGTTCGAACGCGTCCTTGCGCAAGACGGCGACAAGTCGCCTGCGGAAAGCGGTGACAAGTCACCGCACTCCATAGGCTTGCCGCCGCACACCAACAACCCGGCAGCACGGCGCGGTCCCTGACGACCATTGGGCATTGGCCATTGATTGGTCATTGCGTCATTGGGCATCGGGCATTCCCCCACCCGGCCCGTGCGAGTGGCCGTGGTGCTGATACGGCGTGACGTTCAGGCCGTAGGCTTCCTTGAGCGAGTCGGCGTTCATGACGTGCTCGGGCGAGCCTTCGCAGCAGACGACGCCGTTGAGCGCATAGACCCACGAGGCGTGGCGATAGACCATCGAGAGGTCGTGGGAGACGAGCACGACGGTGAGTTTGTGGCGGCGGTGGACTTCGCCAATGAGGTCGTAGAAGGATTCTTCACCGGGCGTGTCCACGCCGGCGGTGGGTTCGTCGAGGAGCAGGAGGTCGGGCTGTTTCAGCAGGGCGAAGACGATGAGCACGCGTTGGAGCTGCCCGCCGGAAAGCGCAGCGATAGGGCGGTCGAGCAGCGACTCGGCACCCAGCTCGGCCATCGCGGCGCGGAGGCGGTCGTCGGTGTCGCGGTGGCGGTGCCAGAACCAGTGCTGCGTCTCGCGCAGGCGTAGGGCGAGGAACTCGCGGACACTGAGGATGAAACTGCGGTCCAGCGCGAGGCGCTGTGGCACGTAGCCGACGCGCGGCAAAGCCTTCTTCAAGTTGCTCTCGCCGAAGAGGCGGACATCGCCGGAGTCGGGCTTTTGCAGGCCGACCATGGCGCGCAGGAGCGTGGTCTTGCCGGAGCCGTTGGGCCCGATGAGCGCGACAAGTTGCCCGCGATGCAGGTGCATGTTCACCCCGCGCAACACCTGCTGCCCGCCGAGCGTGACGCGCAGGTCTCTCACGGAGACGGCGATGTCAGCGGCGCTGTGGCTGCAGGTGGTGTGGGAGGGAGCCGTCACTTGAGATGTCTCAGCAGCGTGTTCAGGTTCCGCCGCAGGCCTTCCTCGTAGGCGGTGGGCTTGAGCGGGCCGGTTTCGAGGGTGTCGAGTTCGGCGACGGGGACTTTGGCGTCGCGGGAGATGCGCTGGGCGAGCTTGGGGGAGAATTGCGGCTCGGTGAAGATGACCCTCACGTCCTTCTCGCGCATGACCTTGAGCAGGGCGGCGAGGTATTTGGCCGACGGTTCGTTGTCGGGCACTTCCTCGATGACGCCGATGAGGTCGAGGCCGTAGCGGCGCGTGAAATAGGGAAAGGCGTGGTGGTAGGTGACGATGCGGCGGCCCTTGGCGGGTGCGAGCGCGGCGGCGAGGTCGCGGTCGAGGGCGTGCAGGCGCTCAACGTAGCGGGCGGCGTTGGCGGCGTAACCGGCGGCGTTCTTCGGGTCGGCCTTTTGCAGGGCGGCGAGGATGTTCGTGACGGCGTGCGCGGCGAGCGTGGGGTCGAGCCAGAGGTGGGGATTGGGGCCGTCGTGGTGGTGATGGCCGTGCTCGCCGGGGAGGTGGATGTGCGGGAGTTCGGTGATGAGGCGGGCTTTCGGCACGCCTGCGTAGGCTTCGATGACGGTGGGGGGCTGGGAGCCTTTCGCCGCCTTCATCGCCTTGGCGAGCCAGTCTTCCATGCCGTGGCCGTTGACGATGAAGAGCTGCGCGCCGGAGAGCTTGCGGAGGTCGCGCGGGGCGAACTGGTAGTCGTGCGGGCCGACGTTGGCGGGGAGGAGGTTTTCAACTTCAGCGTGGTCGCCGGCGACGTTGGCGGTGAAGCAATAGACGGGGAGGAAGCTGGTGAGGACGCGGAGCTTGGTGGCGGGTTCAGCGGCGCGGGTGCTGGCCGAGAAGGCGAGCAACGGGAGAAGCGCCAGGGCTAGCAAGCGGTTTCGCGGTGAGGGGGGGGCCTTTCTCCCTCTCCCCGGCCCTCTCCCGCTGGGAGAGGGAGGAACGTCGTCAGCGCTCGGCTTGGGCGGAAGCTGGTTCATGGGGAGATTGATACCGGGGGCCGGCGCTTCATGCAAACTGTTTGCAGGCGGTGTGCACAAAAATTCCGCCTCGGCGCGGTGCCAGAGGCGGAGGTTGAAAGCCTACTTCATCAACAGCATCTGCCGGGCGCGCTTGATGGCGGTCGTCACACGGCGCTGGAATTGCGCGGGGAGACCGGTGTATTTGCGCGGCAGGATGCGGCCGTTGTCGGTGACGAACTGCTTCAGCAGCGTGACGTTCTTGTAGTCAATCGCGTCGAGCGTGAACTCCAGTTTGGGCTTGGGACGGGGAGCGCGTTTCTCCGTCGTGCGGCCTTTGGCGTCCTTCTTGTCGGTGTGGGTCTTGCGAGGCATAAAGGTTATTTGATTTCGCGGTGCAGGGTGTGGCGACGGAGGGCGGGGTTGTATTTCTTCTTCTCCACCTTCTCCTGCTGGAGCTTTTTGTTGCGGGTCGTCTGGTAGCGGGAGGGCGACTTGCCTTCCTTGCGCGCTTCAGTGCATTCGATGGTTACGATTTCACGGGGCATAAATTATTCCTTTTCCTTGGCGGGTTTCTCATCGGCTTCCTCGGCGTCGCTGTCGTCAATCTCCGCCACGCTGGTGCTTTCCATGGAGCCGAGGGCAGCAAGGCGTTTCTGACGGAGAGCTCCTTCGCGCTCAAGCTGTGCCTGTGCATCGACGGTGAAACGGGTCCAGGGGATCGCTTCGAGGCGGGCCTTGGGGATGTTTTTGGAGGTCAACTCGCAGACGCCGTAGGTGCCTCGCTCGATGCGTTTGAGCGCCTCTTCGATCTCGTATATGGCGTCCTGATCGGATGAGAGGAGGCTGAGGGCGAAATCGCGGTCGAAGTTGTCCGTGCCGGAATCGCCCATGTGGAGGCTGTAGCTCTCCATCTGGGTGGCGGACTCCTTGGCGAGGCCGTTCATCTGGCGGCGCAGTCGCTCGCGTAGATCCAGCAGCGTGTTGTAGTAGCCCTGCAATTCGGCCTTGAGCTTCACCTTGCCGTTTGGAGTCCACATCACGGACTGCTTCGACTCCTGCTTGGGGCTGCTCTTGCCAAGGATTGCGGCGAGCGTGGCGGAGCCGACGTTCTTTGCTTTCTTGGCCGGAGTCGCCGGCTTTTTGATAATCATCTTCTTCTTTGTCACAGCGAAAAATTGGTTTCTCCGCGCACAAACTCGCCGTTTTCAACGCTGTCAGGCAAGCCCGCCCGCAAAAGAGTGCGCGAATGTAGCAAGGTCGAGCTTTTGCGCCACAAAAATTTTTTGGAATCGTGGAGCGGGGTTTTCAGAAGCCGAAATCGTGTCAGGACGGGCTGTTCAGCCACTTTTGACGAATGACAGAGCAGGGCTTCCGCTGTCGAATTCTCACCCGCAAAGCTCGCCTACAGGACATTTGCTGCCAGTTCGGCGAGATCGGATCGCTCTCCTCGTTGCAACTCGATGTGTGCCGCAATGGCGTGGCCGCGGAACTTGCTGATGATGTAGTTGAACCCGTTCGATGAGCTGTCCACGTATGGGTTGTCTATCTGGTATGGGTCGCCAGTGAAGACGATCTTCGTCCCGCTGCCGACCCGCGTGACGATGGTCTTCACCTCCAGTGGCGTGAGGTTCTGCGCCTCGTCAATGATCATGAACTGGTTGGCGATGCTGCGGCCGCGGATGTAGCTCAGCGCCTCGACGACGATGGTGCCGCTGCGGAGCAGGTCGCTGCTGCGGCGGTGGTCGTTGCCCATGTTCAGGTCGCTGAGGAGTTCAAGCGCGTCGTGGATGGGCTGCATCCAAGGGCCAAGTTTTTCTTCGAGCGAGCCGGGCAGGAAGCCGAGTTCCTTGCCCATCGAGATGGTCGGGCGGGCGACGACAAGGCGGCGGAACTCGCGGTCCATCACAGCCCGCTTGAGACCGGCGGCCATCGCCATGAGCGTCTTGCCGGTGCCGGCCTTGCCCATGAGCGTGACGAGCTTGATGCGGTCGTCGAGCAGCGCGTCGAAGGCGAAGTGCTGCTCGCGGTTCCTGGGCTTGATTCCCCAGACGCCCTCGCGCACGTCAATGATGGGCACGAGCTTTTTGCCGGTGGCGTCCACCTTCGCGAGCACGGTGCGCTTCTGGCTCACGCTCTCGCTGAGCGTGCAATACTCGTTCGGGAAATACTGGCGGTTGGTGGGCAGCAGCAACTCGTCGTCCGCCCGAAACTTCACGAGTTGCTCCGGCGTCACGACCATGTCGAAGATGCCCGAATACAAGTCCTGGAGCCGCACGCGGTCGGTCTCGTAATCCTCGGCGGACAATCCGTGTGCGTCTGCCTTGATGCGGAGGTTGATGTCCTTGCTCACGAGCACCGTGGGAACGTCCGGCGTGCGCTGCTTCACGGCCAGGGCGTGCGCCAGGATGCGGTTGTCCACGTTTTGAACTGTGGTGTGCAGGCCGCCGTTGCCGTTGCCCGTGCCGCCCTTGCTGTCGAGCAGGATGCGCAGGTGCCCGCCATTCTGAAGCGCAACACCCTCGCTCAAACGCCCGGTGCCGCGCAGGCTGTCCAGCATGCGCGACACTCCGCGCGCGTTCTGCCCCAGCTCGCTGGAGTCGCGCTTGAAGTTGTCAATCTCCTCGACGACCTCGATGGGGATGAGGACGTTGTTGTCCTTGAAGCTGAGGAGCGAGTTCGGGTCGTGGAGCAGGACGTTGGTGTCGAGGATGTAGTTTTTCACAGGTATGACAATGCGCCGCGCCGCCACGCCGCCCACCGGCAGCGAAGCCGGCATCGGGCGGACAGGGTGTGGCTTTTGAAATGAACCATCAGTTGGAAAAGTCTGCGGCCCGCGTCCTGGTCATTTGCTCATACCATTCGCGCATTTTCGTGTGCTCGGTGGGCAGCTCGTATTTTCGGGAGGCCAGGAAGTTGCCAAGCATCCCGTAGAGGTCGAAGTCCACGAAGTGTGGCCGGTCACCGAGCAGGAAGGGTTTCCCCAGCAACATCTGTTCGTAGGGGAAGAGCCGCGCCTCAAGCTGCTTCAGCATGGCCGCCTTTTCCTCACGCCACCGCTCCAGACAGCCACGCCCAAATTTCCGCTCCTTATGCCGGACGAATGCCAGCCGCTCGCTCTCCGGAATGACGGCCCGATAGTGAACGTCGTTGAGCTTGAACCCAACCCCTTCGATCTCGTTCTCGATGTGCAGAGAGAGAATTGTCTGCAAGCCGCGCAGGTGCGGCGGAAACAGCCCCAATCCCAACTTTTTGTTCAGATATTTTGCTATCACCTGCGAGTCGTCGCTAGTCTCGAAGACGACCTGCCTCCCGTCGCGGAGGATGGGCACTTGGTAATAGCGCGCGCGTGTGAGCTTCCAGACCAACGAGCGGTCGGTGGCGGGGATGTTCGTGACTTTGAAGGATATCCCCGAAAACTCCAAGATGCGCCGCTGCACAATGCAGAAGGGACTCCACGGAAACTGGATCAACTCAATCATTGAACTCGGAAGGCGGCCAGCCGCGCATCCTGCGTGCTCGAAATCTAAGTTTGGCTGCAGAGCGAGACAAGAGGAAGTTTAGAAGGAAGTTTGGCAGCCACTCCAACAGACACCCTGAGCACTAGCCATTTCGCTCGCAGCCGCCAATCAATTCGAGCGAGACGAGGGGGTGTAATTATCTTCTCCCCAGATTTGACATTGGTATCTCCGCTGCTACCTTCCCGCCAGTTGCGGTCGCAGAAGGCAATTTGTGGACGCAGCAGCAATAATAAACTAACCAGCCTTCTGTCAGGTCCACGCCGCACCCACAGAAAGAAAACAAAAATGAAAACACAACAGTCCCGCAAAGCCGGTTTCACACTGGTGGAAATCATGATCGTGGTCGCCATCATCGGTCTCCTGGCAGCCATCGCCATCCCCAACTTCGTGAAGGCGCGCGCCACGGCCCAGAAGAACTCGTGCATCGCCAACCTCAAGCAGATTGACGGCGCGGTGCAGCAATGGGCTTTGGAACAGAAGAAAGTCGCCACCGACACCTACACAATGACTGACGCGACCCTCCTCCCCTACATGAAGGGTTCCGTGATGCCGACGTGCCCGGCCACCGGCAGTGCCTACGTGGCGGGTTCCACCGTCTCCGGCTCGCCGACTTGCGCGCAGGCCAGCCTCGGTCACACGCTCTAAGTTAGGAGTTCTGCTTCAGAGAGGGCTTGGAGCGCATCGCTTCAAGCCCTTTTTGCTGGCTGCAACCCCAACCACCCGATTCCCATGCGATACACAAGGTCGCGCGGAGCGTTCACGTTGGTGGAGATAATGATTGTGGTCGCCATCATCGGCCTGCTGGCTGCCGTGGCGGTCCCCAACTTCCTCAAGGCCCGCACCACCGCTCAGAAGAATTCCTGCATCGCCAACCTGCGGATGGTGGACAGCACCGTCCAGCAGTGGGCGCTGGAAATGAAGATGGCTTCCACAGACACCTACACCCTGTCCGACACCGGCCTGCTGGGTTACTTCAAAGGCTCCGCCCTTCCCGGCTGTCCGGGAGGTGGCAGCTACTTGCCTGGTTCCTCGGTGGCCTTGCCTCCGACTTGCAGCCTGTCCTCACTTGGACACACCCTCTGACCCGGCCAGCGAGGTGCTCGCTGTGTTGGGCAAGCTCCTTCGTCGTGGCGCGACGGAGCGGGTTGATTCCGTTGTCTCGCTCGGCTACAAATTCCCGCCGAATCCAACGATGGATGCCACCCTCTCAATCGAGAAACTGCGGGTCGAATACCGCAGCCGGGACCTAGGCGAAGCGACAAAAGTCGCGGTTGACGGCTTGAGCCTGCATGTCGGCCAAGGTGAGGTGTTCGGCTTCCTCGGCCCCAACGGCGCGGGCAAGACTTCCACAATGAACGTGCTGCTGGGCTTCGTGCCACCCGCCAGCGGCACCGCCCACATTTTTGGCGTGGATGTGATTGAGCCCATCGCCCGCCAACGCATCGGCTACCTGCCGGAGCAAACGTATTACTACAAGTTCCTCACCGCCGAGGAACTCCTCCGGTTCTACGCGGGCATCTTCCGGATTCCCAAGGCGGAGACCGAGCGGCGCATTGATGCCGTGCTGAAACTGGTCGAGTTGGACCACGCCCGAAAGCGCCAGATTAAGACCTACTCCAAAGGCATGCAGCAACGCGCCGGCCTCGCGCAGGCACTCATCAACAACCCCGACCTCCTCATCCTTGACGAGCCTACCAGCGGCCTTGACCCCATCGGTCGCATGAAGGTCCGCGAAATCATCCAGCGCCTCAAGGGCGAGGGCAAGACCGTCTTCTTCTCCTCCCACGAACTCGGCGAGGTGGAGACCGTCTGCGACCGCGTCGCCATCCTCCACCAGGGCCAACTCAAGACCGAGGGCCGTGTCAGCGATCTGGTCAGGGAGCATTCCGCAAACCTGGAGCAAATCTTCCTCAAACTCATCGGCTACTCCCCGCAGCCATGAACACCGTCTGGTCACTCGCCAAAGTCGTCGTGCTGGAAATGGTCCGCCGAAAGGACTTCTACGTCCTCTTCATCCTCACCGTGCTCCTCACCGGCACCGCCGGCAGCGTCAACCTCTTCAACGACCGCAGCATCGTCCGCTACCTCAAGGAAATCTGTCTTCTGCTCATCTGGCTTTCCGGCCTCATCATCGCCATCACATGCACGGCGCGGCAAATCCCCGCCGAGCGCGAGCACCGCACCATCTTCCCGCTCCTCGCCAAACCCGTCACGCGCGGCCAGTTCCTCCTTGGAAAATTCCTCGGCTGCTGGGTGGCGACCGGCATGGCGCTTGTCCTTTTTTACCTTCTCTTTGGCCTCGTGAGCGGCTCGCGCGACCATCAGTGGCCCGTGCTCAACTATCTCCAGGCCGCATGGCTCCACTGGATGATGCTGGGCATCGTCATCGCCTTCACCCTGCTTGGCTCCATCGTCTTCGCCGCTCCCTCCTCGAACGGCACCATCAGCTTCGCATGTGCCGCCGGCATGTTGTTGCTTGGCCGGCACCTCAACAAAGTCGCCTTGAGTGTGGCCGAACCGCTTCAATCACTGCTCTACACCGCTTATTTCATCCTTCCGCACCTCGAACTCTTCGACGTGCGTGAGCTCATCATCCACGACGCGGGCCTGATTCGATGGGACATGGTCACACTCGCCACGCTCTACGCCGCCGCCTACGGTGCGTTCTTCCTCTTCGGCGCATGGCTCGCCTTCCGCCGCCGCCCGCTGAACTGACATGAACGTAGAAACCGGAGTTGACGCAAAGGCGCATGGGTGCAAAGGCGCCTCGAGAAAGAAATCAGGTTCGATCACCAGGCTGAATCGCGTTCGCCCACGCGATGAGTGTGGGAGCGAAACTAAACACACAAGTTCCCTTTGCGGCTCCGTGGCTCCGCGCCTTTGGGTGAAAATTCAACTGCCGGAATGAGGATGAACCCCGTCCTGCCCCTCGCCCTCGCCCTCGCCACCGCAGTGGCTGCGGGTGGACGCCTCCTGCTCTGGCAACAATCCGGCCCGCAGGACTCCGGCTCACTCCTCACCCTGCTGCTGGGCGAAAGCCGCCGCGCCTTTGCGGATCAGATGTTTCTCAAGGCCGATGGTTATTACCACATGGGCAACTACCCCTCGGTCTTCGACCTCGCCCTGCCCGACGGCAAAACCCACATGGCCAAGGAATCCGAGGGCCACGACCAGCACGGCCACTCCCAGCCGCTGCCCCACCACCGCGATTGGCTTGAAGCCTTCGGCCACCACTTCCGCCCGACAGGACACCGCCACTTGGATGGCATCCGTGACGGACGCGAAATTCTTCCCTGGCTCCGGCTCTCAGCCGAGCTGGACCCGCATCGCGTGGACAGCTACACCGTCGCCGCCTACTGGCTTCGCGAACGCCTGAACCGGGTTCCCGACGCCGAGGCATTCCTCCGCGAAGGCTTGCGCGCCAATCCCGACAGCTACGAAATCCTCTTCGAACTGGGCCGCCTTTACGCCGAGAACAACCGCGATGTCCCCCGCGCCCGCGCCGTGCTGGAGCTCGCCATCAACAAATGGATCCATCGGGAGGCCGCCAAGCCAGCCCCCGACACACCCAGCTACCGGCTCATCCTGGGCCAGCTCGCCACACTCGAGGAGCAAGCCGGCAACCTGGACCGCGCCCTTGCCCACTACACCCGCCTCAAGCACTTCTCCCCACAACCCGACGCTGTTCAAAAGCGCATTGACGAGGTGCTGACCAAGATGGCCCGCCCCAAGTAGGAGTCAGAATTCAGAATGGAGGGGCCGACAGCCCCGGCACTCCTGACTTCTACCACCACGAACCAATTTGTTTGCCGCTCCCGCCACCGCTTTGCCACAGTGACCGTGATGAACGACTGGATTTCCGACTACATCGCAAAACAGAAGGCCGCGCTCGACTCCATCCCGGCGGACACGGTTTCGCGCCTCATTGAGAAGCTCCGCCAAGCGCACCGCGAGGACCGCCAAATCTTTGTGTTTGGCAACGGCGGCAGCGCGGCCAACGCCTCGCACTTCGCCACCGACCTCGGCAAGGGCGCGTCCGACAAGCTCGGGAAACGCTTCCGCGTCGTGTCGCTCAACGACAACGTGAGTTGGCTCACCGCGCTGGGCAACGACTACTCCTACGCCGACGTATTCGCCAGCCAGCTCCAGAACTACGGCCGCCCCGGCGACATCGCGCTGACCATGAGCGTGAGCGGCAGCTCCCCGAACTGCGTGAAAGCCATCGAGTGGGCCAACGCCAACGGCCTGCACACCATCGCCCTCGTCGGAGCCAAGCGCGGCAAGCTCGCGGAGATTGCCAAGGACGTCATCATCATCGCCGACGGCCACTACGGCCGCGCCGAGGACGCACACATGGGCATCTGCCACCTGCTGTGCTACGCGTTCATCGAGCATCCGGCCAAAACCCCGAATTGACTGACTCTTGCCCATCGTTATGCTCCGCGTCTCTTTATGGCGAAGCTGACCGTCCGAGATTTGAATGTGCGCAACAAACGCGTCTTTGTGCGCGTGGATTACAACGTTCCGATGGAGGAGCAGGCCGGCCAGATGGTCATCAACGACGCCACCCGCATCAAGGAAACGCTTCCGACACTCGACCTGCTCATCGCGGGCGGCGCACGCATCATCCTCGCGGCTCACCTCGGGCGACCCAAGGGCCAGCGCGACCCCTCCATGTCGCTGCGGCCCGTTGCGGCGAAGCTGGCGGACCTCATCAACCGCCCAGTTGCCTTCGTGGACGACTGCATCGGCGAGAAGGTGGAGAAGACAGCGGGCGCGCTGAAGGAAGGCGACATCCTCGTGCTGGAGAACACCCGCTATTACGACCAGGAAGAGGCGAACGACCCCGTGTTCTCCGAGCAGCTCGCCAAGGTCGCGGACATTTACGTGAATGACGCGTTCGGTGCGGCGCACCGGGCGCACGCGAGCACCGAGGGCGTGGCGCGCGTCGTCGCGAAACGCGGCGGCCAATGCGCCGCCGGCCTGCTCATGGAGCGCGAGCTGAAGTTTCTCGGGGACGAATTGGAAACGCCGGCGCGGCCCTTTGTCGTCATCCTCGGCGGCGCGAAGGTGTCGGACAAGATTCAGGTCATTGACCGGCTGCTGGAGAAGGCGGACGCCATTCTCATTGGCGGCGCGATGGCCTACACGTTCAAGCTCGCGCAGGGCTTCAAGGTCGGGAAGTCACTCGTCGAGCCGGACAAGACTGACGTTGCGAAGGCCGCGCTGGACAAGGCCAAGGCACGCGGCGTGAAGTTCCTGCTGCCGACGGACAACACCATTGTCACGACGGTGAAGACCGACAAGCTCAACAAGAAGGGCAAGCCCATCATCGAGTTCGTGGACCCGCGCACCAACGCCGAGCCGAACATCCCCGACGCCGAGGAAGGCGTGGACATCGGCCCCGCGACGGCGGCGACGTTCAGCGAGGTCATCCTCGGCGCGAAGACGATTCTCTGGAACGGTCCGATGGGCATCTTCGAGGACAAGCGCTTCGCCGCCGGCACCAACGCCGTCGCGAAGGCGGTCGTGGACGCCACGGCGAAGGGCGCCAAGAGCATCATCGGCGGCGGCGACAGCGTGAAGGCGCTGAACAAGGCCGGGCTTGGCGACAAGGTGACGTTCATGAGCACCGGCGGCGGCGCGAGCCTGGAATTCCTCGAAGGCAAGGAGCTGCCGGGCGTGGCGGTGCTGACGAACAAGTAATCCACCACTCAACTTTCAACTCCCAACTCTCAACCTCTCCTGTGGACAAAGAACGCAAACTCATCATCGCCGGCAACTGGAAGATGAACAAAACGGTGGCCGAGGGCTTGGACCTCGTCGCCGGTTTGAAGCGCGAACTCGCGAGCGTGAAGGAAGTGGACATCGTAGTCTGCCCGCCCTTCACCGCGCTGGAGTCCGTCTCCAAAGCCATCGAAGGCTCCACCCTCCGCCTCGGCGCGCAGAACATGAGCGAGCACAATTTCGGCGCGCACACGGGCGAGACTTGCGCCGGGATGCTCAAGGAATTCCTCGTCCGCTACGTCATCCTCGGCCACTCGGAGCGCCGCCAGTATCAGCTCGAGGGCGACCCGCTCATCGCCAAGAAAGCCGCTGCCGCGCTGGCCGCGTCGCTCAAGCCCATCGTCTGCGTCGGGGAGAGGCTCGAAGAGCGCGAGTCCGGCAAGACCGAGCAGGTCGTCGAGACGCAGGTGCGCGGCAGCCTCGCCGGACTGACCAAGGAGCACATGGAGGAAACCATCATCGCCTACGAGCCGGTCTGGGCCATCGGCACGGGCAAGACGGCGACCACGCAGCAGGCGCAGGATGTCCACGCGTTCATCCGGCGTGTGCTTGCCGAGATGTTCGACGAGCCGACGGCCCGCCGCGTCCGCATCCAATACGGCGGCAGCGTGAAGCCCGGCAATGCGCGCGAGCTGATGAGCCAGCCGGACGTGGACGGCGCGCTCGTGGGTGGCGCGTCGCTGGCCGTGCGCGATTTTGCGGACATTGTGAAGAATTCCATTTAACCTGACTGCCAACTGCTGACTGCTAACCGCTAATCATATGAGTTTCGTTGCCGGACTTTTGACCGCTGTCCTCGTGCTGGACAGCCTGTTCCTCATCCTCCTCATCCTCGTGCAGTTGCCCAAGAAGGAAGCCGGCGTCGGCCAGGCCTTCGGCGGCGGCGCCACCGACGCGCTCTTCGGTGCGGGCACCGGCAACGCGCTGACGAAGATGACGAAGTATGCCGCAGGCATCTTCCTCACCCTGTGCCTCGTGCTCTACATCATGGGTGGCCAGGCCCGCAGGAGCGGCAGCGGCGTGCGCGACGAGCTGAAGAAAGCCGGCGCGGCCTCTGTGCTGCCGGCCAAGCCCGTCGTCCCGGCCACGCTCACCGCCCCGGCCGTGGCCTTGCCGCCGAAGTCTATTCTCACGAACGCGCCCGTGGCGACGAGCGCTCCGGCCGCCAAGGCCGCGCCAGCCACAGCCCCGGCCTTGCTGACCGCGACCAACGCGGCCGCGCCGAAGGCCACCGCGCCTGTCACGACTCCGCCCTCGACAACGCCTCCGGCGAAGAAGTGAGAGATGAATTATGAAGGATGAGGTATGAGGCACCGCTTACACCGCGCGCTTCACCTCATACTTCATACCTCATACTTCATACTTTCCCTCCTCCTCCTGAGCGGCTGCACCCGCTCCGATCCCCCCGCCGACCTCGTTGTCATCAACGGCGCGGAACCCGACTCCCTCGACCCTGCCATCATCTCCACGCAGACCGAGATGCGCATCGTGAAGGCGCTTTACGAAGGACTCACGCGCCTCGAAGGAAAGAACGCCACAGCCGAGCCGGCCGTCGCGCAGCGCTGGGATATGTCGCCCGATGGCGCGATTTACACGTTCCACCTCCGCACCAACGCCGTCTGGTCCACCGGCCAGCCCATCACAGCCGAGGACTTCGTCTGGTCCTGGCGGCGCGCGCTCGACCCCGTGACCGGCGCGGAATACGCCAGCCAGCTTTTCTTCATCAAGGGCGCGGAAAACTACTCCACCGGCAGGACCAACGCCGCGACCGGCAAGCCCTTCACGCAAGACGATGTCGCCATCCGCGCACTCGACCCGCACACGCTGCGCGTCGAGCTGATTGGCCCGACCGCCTTCTTCCTCGACCTCTGCGCGTTCCCGACGCTCGCCGCCGTGCCGCGTTTCTGGATTGAAAAGCACGGCGACCGCTGGCTCCTCCAGCAGCCGCTTCCCTGCAATGGCACTTACACGCTGGAATTCTGGCGGCTCAACGACCGCGTCCGCCTCCGCCGCAACGCGCGCCACTGGGACGCCGCGAACATCCACAGCGAGCTTGTGGACTTCCTCCCCATCAAGTCCTCGACCACCGCGCTCAATCTCTACGAGACCGGCGCGGCGGATGTGATTTGGGACAAGAACCTCGTGCCGAACGAATTGATGGACGCGCTGGGCAAACGTCCCGACTGCCACAAGTTCGATTACCTCGGCACCTACTTCTTCCGTTTCAATGTGAAGCGCAAGCCCTTCACCGACGCCCGCGTGCGCCGCGCCTTCGCGTTGGCCGTGGACCGGCAGAAGCTCGTCCACAAGATCACCCGCAGCGGCGAGACTCCAACCTCGCACTTCACGCCGAAAGGGATGGGCGTCTATGAGCCGCCCGACGGTTTGGGATACGATCCCGACCAAGCCCGCAGGCTCCTGGCTGAAGCCGGCTTCCCCGGCGGCAAAGACTTCCCGCCGTTCCATTATCTTTTCAAGACCGACAAGCTCGATGAGCAGGTGGGCGTGGAGTTGCAGGAGATTTGGCGCAAGGAACTCGGCGTGAAGATGGAGCTGCGCGCGATGGAGCCGAAAGTTTATTACAACGCCCAAAGCGCCCTCGACTACGACCTCTCACGCAGCAGTTGGATCGGCGACTACAACGACCCGAACACGTTTCTTGACATGTTCATGACCGGCAACGGCAACAACCGCACCGGCTGGTCGAATGCTGCCTACGACAATCTCATCCGCACCGCCAACCTCCACACTGACCCGAAGCAGCGCGCCGCGCTCCTGCGCCAGGCCGAGACCCTTCTCATCCGCGACGACCTTCCCATCGTCCCCCTCTGGTTCTACGCCGGCGTGAACTTCTACGACCCGAGGCGCATCGAGGGCATTTACGCGAACCTGCTGGATGAGCATCCGATTCACACCATACGGAGGAAGAAGTAGTCAGTGTTCACTGTTCAGTATCCAGTGGGCTTGCCGCCCGCTCTGCCCCAACTGAACACTGCTTACTTTCCCCACCCTGGCCAAACCACTCCCGCAACCGCGCCAGCGCCTTCGCCCGGTGGCTGAGTCCGTTCTTCACATCTTCCCCCAGCTCGGCGAAGGACTGCTCCCGCCCCGTCGGAATGAACAGCGGATCGTAGCCGAAGCCGCCACTGCCACGCGGAGCGAAATCAATCCACCCCTCGCACGCCCCGTCGAACATCTCCGGTGCGTCCAGACCAGTCCTGCCGGGGCAAATTTCCACCAGCGCCAGCACGCAGCGGAAGCGCGCCGTCCGCTTCTCCCTCGGCACGTTGGCCAGCAGCAGCAGCAGCTTCGCGTTGTTGTCCGTGTCCGAGCTGTTGCCGTCGCTGCCTGATCCCATCGCCGCGAACCGCGCGGAGTGGACGCCGGGCGCGCCGTCCAGCGCGTCCACCTCCAGACCGGAATCATCAGCCAGGACGAACGTGCGAGCGGCCCCCGGAGCGAGGCGTCTGTCCCGGCTGCCTCCACCCTGCATGAGTCCCGCTTGCAGGGAGAAGGCAGCCAGCCAGCAGGACAACGACTGCGCCTTCTTGAGCGCGTTGCCCGCGAAAGTGTCGGCGTCCTCGACGACGACTGGCGCGGCCGGAAATTCCGCAAGCAGTGACCGGCACACGAAGCCAGCGCCGAGGATGGCCTGGATTTCCCCGACCTTGTGCGCGTTGCGGGTGGCGATGAGCAGCGTCGTCATGCCGCGAGGCTACAAAGTCTGCCGGACGCGATACAGGCGCGGAATCGGAGCGAGCAGCACCGAGTCGGTGAAGATGAAGTTGTTGCTCGGCGCGGTGTTCGTGGCGATGGGGAACCAGCGCGTGGAGAGCGTGCCGGTGAAGTTGGTGAGCGCGTCCACGAAATACTCCTGGCCGTTGAAGCTGTTGCTGATGGTGAAGACTGCGGAGCTCATGAGTGGGAGGGCGGGCGTGAGCGTGGCGTTGGTGAGCGAGAACAGTCGAACGACGGCAGAGGAATTGGTCGCACCCTGGTTGTCCGTGGCAACAGCGGTGAGAAAGAAAGTGCCGGCCGGGATGTTGCCGGTAGGCAACTGGAAGGGGGCGGCGGTGGTGAACCCGATGGGATCGCCCAGCGTTCCTGCCGTTTCACTGGCGAAGTAATCCACGCGAACCACCGTGCCGTCGGTGTCAAAGGTGGTCACATCAAGGTTGCGGCCGGTGCCCGCGAGAACCTTGGTGCCGTTCGTGGGCGAGGTGAAGCTAATCGAGGGCGGGACGTTGGCGGCGGCGACCGTGACAAGGCCGGTCATGTTGAATCCGACGTGTGGGATGCAGATGTAGGGAAAGCTCCCGACCGTGTTGAACGTCACGGAGCAACTGACGGGAACGGTCCCGCTGCCGCAGAACGGGTCGGAACCTGTTCCGGTCACCGTGTGGCTCCCGGCCTGGTTCATCCACGTCACCGTGTCGCCAACCCGCACATTTACGACGGCGGGAGTGAAGGTGAAATTGTTCATGAACACGTTCGTCGTCGCTCCGGACGCAGGCAACGCGCACGACAGCAGTTCGATGAGGACGAGGAGAGCAGACAGCTCAACGAGCGGGCGGCGGATGTTCATGTTCGAGCGGGTTTGAACTGCCGGGCATGAAAGCAGTTTTCGCCCCCGGACTCAAGCTCGTCGATGTGAGCGGAGTTGTTCCGGTCGCATCAAATGCCAATTCGGAATGCCAGTCGGTGGAATGCCAACGGGAGGCCACGACGCGCGCCTTCCTTCCTCAGAGGAGGGGAGAGGGTGCCCGAAGGGCGGGTGAGGGGTGTTCGGGCGCCAGATTCATGGAGAGGGAGCCAGAGCGCGTCGCGGCCCCTAGACTTTGCACCGGATCTCATTCCGAAATGGTATGAGCCGCCGCAGCTTGATGTGGCAGCTTGCGGTTTCAAGTTTCACTCCAACTTCGTCAATGCCGCTTCCGCGTCCGGCGGATTCCACCACACCTGCTTCCCCGCATCTGCCGCCAGCACGCGTGCCGCGTTGTAGCCGCAGAGGCCGGTGACGTTGCCGCCGGGATGTGTCGAGCCGCCGCAGAGATAGAGGCCGGGCAGCGGCGTGCGGTAGCTGCCCGCGCCGGGGAACGGACGGTTGAAACCGACCTGCCCGTTCGCGAAGGAGCCGACCAGCAAATCGCCCGCCGTCATGTTTGGCAGCGTGCGTTCGGTGTCGAGGGCCGAGCGCGTGAAGGAGTCGAGCACGCTGCCCGCGAGGTTCGGCGCGAACTCGGTCCATGTCGCGAGCAGGTCGCGGCAGTGCGCGGCTTGGGCGGCGTCCCAGTTGCGCGCGTCGCCCCGCAGCTTGTAGGGCAATTTCTCCCAGAGGAAGGCGGTGTGCTGGCCGGGCGGCGCTTGCGTGGGGTCGAAGAGCGTCGGACACGCGCCCCACGCGACGGGCGCGGGAATCTCGCCGCGCTCGTGCGCCGCGACGATGTCGTGGAACTGCCCGAAGCGCTCCAGCCCGACGATGAACATGAACGCGCGCGCCAGCTCCGGTCGCCGTGCGGCAGCAGCCCAGCGCGGTGGCTCGCGGAGCGCGACGTTCAGCGCGAAGAGCGGGGCGAGCAGGTTGTATTGGAATTCGGAGGCGGCACCGCGGACGGATGCCGGCACGGCGTCGGGCGGGAGCAGGTCGAGGAAGGTCTGCTGCGGGTTCAGGCCGGAGACGATGAAGTCGGCGGTGAGCTGCTCGCCGGAGCTGAGTTCGACTCCGGCGGCGCGACCGTTGCGGACGAGGATGCGCTTCAGCTCGACGCCGCAGCGGATTTCGCCGCCGTGCTCCGTGATGTCGGCGACGAGGCCGCGCGCGAGGTTGCCGGACCCGCCCACGCACATCTGCGCTTTCGCGGGCGACGCGAGCAGCGCGGGAATGGCGTGACCAAAACCCGGCTGCCGCAGATCCACTTCGCGAAGGCCGTTGAAAAACAGCAGGCCGGCGCGGATGGCGTCGTGCTCGAAGTTCTGGGTGACGAATTCCAGCGGCGTGAGCGCGGAGACTTCGAGCAGGCGGCGGCCCAGCTTGCTTTGCGAGAGCAGTTGCCGACGGCGCTCCGGCTCCAGCGGCGGCGACTGCGCTTCGGGCACGAGGATTTGCTCGACGATGGGGCGGAACTCCTCGGTCCAGCGGCGCAGTGCGTCGGCGTCCTTGCGCGAGAACTCGGCGAAGGACGCGGCGGTGCGCTCGAAGTCCGTCCACCACTCCAGCGCGCGGCCGTCGCGGAGGAGCATGGCGACGTTCAGCTCCGGCTCGATGTAGCGCACGCCGTGGCGCGCGAGGTCGAGGTCACGGAACCACGGCATGCGCGTGATGGCGCGGTGGAAGAAGGAGTGCGGGTGATGGGTGAAACCGGGGAGGCGTGGGTTCGCCAGCGTGCAAAGGCCGCCGCCCGGCTCTGGCGCGCGGTCGAGGGACAGCGTGCGCAGGCCGCAGCGCGCGAGGTAGGCTTGCAGCACGAGCGCATTGTGGCCGGTGCCGAGGAGGAGCGCGTCGTGATGGGACATGGGAGGATTAGCCGCGAAAGGGCGCAGAGGACGCAAAGAGAATTTTCCGTAGCCGCCGAGGTGAGGAAGGCGGGCCTGTGCCGGCGGCTTGCAGTCGCCGTCGGATGACCAACGCCACAAGGCGGCGACTGCAAGTGCGCCGGCACGCTACCCAATCTCCGGGCCGGCGAGGGCGAAGATTTTCTGCGGGTCGCCGGGCCAATTGTTTTCGCCAAGGAACATGCGGATGAGCGTGCGCTGCGGCTGGAAGCCGAGGCGTTGCGCGAGTTCCACCGCGCAGGTGTTGGCGTCGGGGATGTCCCAGAAGATGGGCTGGTTCGGCAGCTCCTTGAGGATGCTGTGGGCAAGCAGTTCTGACTGGGCCAGCGCGGCGGCTTCGTCGGCCCGGCTCCAATACACCGGCTGGTTGGCCAGTTCGGTGAGGAAGCTCTTGATGAGCGGGCCAGCGGCGGCAATGGAGTCGGCAACGACCGGCCCGAGGTAGTGCGCCCGCGCACCTCTGCGAAGGATGCCGAAGGCGTTGACGCGCTGCTTTGGCGTCAGGTGAACCAGCGCACGCGCGCCGATCCACGTCATGCGCTGCACCATTTGCCAGCGGACGGCACCGAAGGCTTCCGCATCGAGCGCTTGCAGGGTCGCCACATCCACGTCGCGCCACCGGCGAACGCGGTATTTCATCGGATTGGCTGGCAACTCCACTCGTGCCGTCTCCCACCGCCGCAACGTCCACTCATCCTTGAAGCCCATCGTGTCGTAGAGCGTTTTGCCCAGCGGCGTGGCGTCGAGCTTGATGCAGGCGACGCGCGGCTTGAGGAACGCGATGCAGTGCTCCAGCAGCGAGCGCCCGATGCCGCGCCGCCGCGCGTCGGGATGCACGAGCACCATCCCAATCCACGCGACCTTGTCCTCGTAGATGGTCGTCGTCGCCGTGCCGACGGGCTGGCCATCCCACTCGGCGACGAAGCAGCCGTCGGGCTGGTGGTTGAGGAAACGCATCCAGTCGTCGGGCGTCTGGTTCCAGCCCGCGAGCGCCCGCAGCGAGTCGGCGAACACGAAGTCCGCCTTCTGAAACAGCCGGATGTGCAGGGAGCTCACGCCGCGAGGCTAACCGCAGTCGCGATGGAATGTGAACCCCGTTTGTGGCGGGATGCGCCGGTGTCGGAAAACCCCCCTTTACTCATCTGGCGGTGAGTTGTAGATAATGGGCAGCCATCATCCAAGCCGCCAGCGCGGCTGAAAATCAACCCAGCACGACCAACAGCCATGAACAAGAACGCAACGCCCAGCGGCCAGTCGCCCCGCCCTTCCGAAGCGGGCTTCACACTCATCGAACTGCTCGTCGTCATCGCCATCATCGCGATTCTGGCGGGGATGCTCCTGCCTGCGCTGGCGAAGGCCAAGGCCAAGGCGGCTGGGGCGAAATGCACCAGCAATGACAAGCAGATGGCGCTGGGTTTCATGCTCTATCTGGATGACTACGACGATACTTTCCCCTGCGGTGGCTCGCAGAATGCCACCGGCGCCCAACCTGAGGACTGGATCCACTGGCAATCCGTGGCCACTCCGCCCAACGCCAATGATGCGACCGGCGGCATCCCGCGCCCCTTCTCGGGGAGTGCGCTGGGGTTGTATCTTGGCAAGCTGACAGACGGTGATAGAACCAATGCCTCCGTCCCGCTGCGGTGCCCCATGGACAAAAACTGGATCACCCGTGTCAACCCGCAGGTCCCGACTCGGAGGCCTTACAGTTTCTCCTTCTCCTTGAACGCTTTTGGTGGAGCCAACAACAATCAGGGCATGGCCACCTTCATCAACACGGCGCGGACGACGATTATCAAGTTTCGCCGGGCCCAAATCTCCAAACCCGCCGACAAATACATGACTATCGAGGAGCGTGGTGAAAAGGCGGACGGGCAGAAGTATTACAACACCGGTGCTCCGGCACCGGATGACTGCGTCACCGACGCGCGCTGGGTGTGTGCGGTGAATCCAACGGGAAATTTCAGCGGCGGCGACCCGTTCACCACTCGCCACAATGATCGCGCTGTGATTGGTTTCAGTGATGGCCACGTTGAAAGCATTCCCTACTACGGCTGCACCAACCTGGTCGCTGCCGACCCGACGCGCTAATGCTGGAAAACGCGCTCGCTTCCAACAAATCCACCGAACTCCGACGAAACGCACTCACCATGCTGAACTATTTCATTCCTGTATTGGCCCTCGCGCTGGTGGCTGGTGGCTGCCGCAAGAAGAGCCAGCCTGAAACATCTGGCCCAAGCGTTGCCACGCCGACTGTTCCTGAAGCAGCGACAGTTTCCAACGCGCCACCGGCCCAGGGTCCCGCCCCGCTCAAAGTCCGGGCGGCCACGCCGGAGGACATCGCCGCATACAACCGAGAGCTGTCCGCCTGGATCAACGTGCATGACGATGTGCCGAAGGACTTGGAGGATTTGAAGAAGCGGCAGGGGTTGCCGCCGCTGCCCACTCCGCCGCCAGGCCTGAGAATCGTCTATCTGCCGCGCTTGGACCGCCCGACTTGGTCCTCGATCCGGATGGAGTAAGCCGCTGCGATGGGACGCAAGTCAGCCTTTGACCGGTCGCGTAGCGACCCTCTGAAGGTAGCCGTGGGTTTCAACCCACGGATCGGCGTGCGCCAGCCATGCGTCGCGTAGCGACGCCGGAACGTCGGCCACGAAATGGGTGTGGAAGGCCGGTGGTTCAAGCGTCGCTACGCGACGCGGGTTGTCGTCGG
>JACRKB010000308.1 GCA_016235545.1 Verrucomicrobiota bacterium
CACTGTAGCGGGCTGCCCGCTTACTGCTCGGTAACGGGGAGAACAGATTTGCGCGATAATTGAACCAACTGCGGTTTTTGGGTTCATCCTCCCCCGCGCTACAAGTGCTCGCGTCCGGCGAAGCCGCTGTCGAGGTCGTGCCAGTGGGTGATGTCGTTCTCCTCCAGTTCCCAGCAGAGGAAAACTTCGCGCCCGGCCTGAATTGCCGGGAAGTCCACGAGGCCGCGTTCAATGTCCTTGAGCTGGATTTCGCGCTGGTTGAATTCCTCCACGATTTCCTTGAAGGCGCTGAGATTGCGAATCCACTGATGGACCTTGCCGCCGCCGAAGTCGTCGCCTTCGTCCAGGCGGGCATTGGTGCTCTGCTCGTAGGAGGCAAGGTCGCGGCGGAGGCGCTGAAGCTGCTGGAACCAGATGCGGAGCTGGGGAAGGAGTTCGCGGGCCTCGGCCAGCGAATAGTGCTTGGAGAAGCGCCGTTCCATGACTGTCACGGGTCGGCGGGCGCGGCCTTGAGCTTTTTTTGGATGACGTCGCTCGGCTCGATTGCGAGGGCCTTCTGCCAATGCTCGCGGGCCTTGCCTGGCTGCTTGAGCGCGGCGTAAATATCTCCGAGGTGATCGTGCAGCGTGGCGTCGGGTTCCTTCTGGAACTGGAGCGCCTTGAGCTGGAAGACGAGAGCCTCCTTGGGCTGGTTCAGCTTGTGGAGCACCCAGGCCATGCTGTCGAGGAAGGCGGCGTTCTCCGGCTCCTGCTTCAGAGCCTGCTCAATCATCGTCTTCGCCTCGGTGAGGTTCTCGCCGAGATCGGCCCACATATAGCCCAGATAGTTCAGCACCTCGGCGAAGTCGGGCGCGAGCTTGAGGGCCTGGCGGAAATAGTTTTCCGCCTGCTTGAAGTCCTTGTGCCGCTCGTAAGCGGTGCCGACTTGGAAGAAGAAGAGCCCGTTGAGGCGTTCGGGATCGTCGCGCTTGGCGAGCAGCTCGGCGGCGGTGAAGTGCTTGACGCTCGCCGCGTAATCCTTCGCGCGGCTGTGGGCGAGGCCGGTGAAGTATTCGAGGAAGAACGACAGCTTGAACTTCTTGCGGGCCGTCGCCAGCAGCTTCAACGCCGCATCGGGGTCGTCCCGGCGCAGATGGATCTCGGCCAGCTCAAAGTAAAACTGATCCACTTCCGTCTTCGCGCCCTCGTTGAGCTGGATCGCCCGCTCGTAACTCTCGACGGCCTTGTCCCAGTCCTTTTGCGCGGCGGCGATGGTGCCCAGAAAGTAGTGCGTCAGGGGATTGGTGGGCTGGTCGCGCACGAGCGCGTCGAACTGGGCCTGCGCTGCCTTGGGGTCATTGGCGCGGTGGAAGAGTTCGGCGGCGCGGTTTCGCAGAAGGGTCTGGTTTGGAAAGCGCTCGATCAACTTCACGTAAAGCTCGGCAGCGCGCTTGTATTCACCGGCGAAGCTCCACAGCTCGGCCATGCGGATGATGAGGTTCTGCCCCTTGGGTTCGAGCTTCGTGGCGGCATCGAGAATCGCGGTGACCTTGGGCTTGACCGTCGCAAAGTCGCGCGGTTGGGCGGCGACGTGGTTGCGGTAGGATTCGGCGAGATCCAGCAGGAAATTGAAGCCAGGCGAGGGCAGTGCCGCAGCCTCGTCGAGCGTGGCGAGTGCTTCCTTGGGGCGGTCTGTCTGGAGGTAAATCTGGGCTAGGTTCTGATAGCCGAGCAGGGAGCTGGGGAGCTTGACGATGGCGCGACGGCTCGAAGCGATGGCCAGATCGGGCTTGTTCGCCTGAAGGTAGGCGACGCCGAGGAGCGCGTCCAATAACCCTGTCGCATTGGGTTGCTCGGCGGACTTGCTCAACACCTCAATCGCCTTTTCGGACTGCTTCTTGCGGATGAACCGCCGGGCCACGTCGATGGCCAGCGGCTCATTCGACGGGTCGGCGAGGAGGGACTTGTAGAACTGTTCGAGCGCATCGTCCGGCTGTTCGCGCAGTTCGCCGCTGACTCCTGCTGCGAACCGTGCCAGGGCTTCGACACGCTTTTCCAGTTCCTCCTTTGAGAGCGGGGAGTTGGTGGCTGCAGCCTGCGACGCGGCAGGAGCCTGAGCCTTCTTCGCGGAGGCGCAGCCGAACAGGGTGCCCAGCGCTGCGAGCGCGACGACGGACTGGAGGACGAACGGTCGCATGTTGAAAACTTGCGCGGACAAGATCGACGGCACAGCCCCGCGTGGCAGGGCTGTGCCGTCTGAAGCGTTGCGTAAGCGCGGGGCGCCTACTTCTGCCAGGTGCGCTTCTTGTGGCGGTTGAGGCGCAGCTTTTTCCGGCGTTTATGTTTGTTGATCTTGGCCTTGCGGCGTTTTTTCAGTGAACCCATATCGTTTGTTTGCTCGTTTGCGATGCTTTGGACGGCCACTCGGCGAACGCCCTTCGGCGAAACGCGGTCAATATACCACCTTGTTCAAAGGATACTCAATGATTCCTTCTGCGCCCGCCGCCTTGAGCTGCGGGATGATCTCGCGGACGATCCTTTCATCAATAATCGTCTCAACCGCCACCCATTCGGGATGACTGAGCTGGGAGATGGTCGGGTTGCGCAGCGCGGGCAGCTCGGCGAGCAAACTGCCCAGGCCGGCTCGCGGGACGTTCATCTTGAGGCCGACCTTCGACTCGGCCTCAAGCGCGCCGCGCAGCAGCATCGAGAGTGTCTCAATCTTGCGGCGCTTCCAGTCATCTTTCCACGAAGTGTGGTTCGCGATGAGGCGCGGCGTGGAGGTGAGCAGAGTCTCCACGATCCTCAGCTTGTGCGCGCGCAGCGAGGAGCCGGTCTCGGTGACTTCCACGATGGCGTCCACAAGCTCGTGCGCCTTGACCTCGGTCGCGCCCCAGGAAAATTCCACGTCCGCCTTGACGCCGTTCTTCTTGAGCCAGCGGTTCGTCAGGTTCACGACTTCTGTGGCGATGCGTTTGCCCTGCAAATCCTTCACCGACTGGATCGAAGACTCCTCCGGCACTGCGAGCACCCAACGGGTGGGCTGGCGGCTGATTTTGCTGAAGATGAACTCGGCGACCTCGTGGACCTTCGAGCCGTTCTCGACGATCCAGTCATGCCCGGTGATGCCAGCGTCGAGGTAGCCGTGCTCGACGTAGCGGCTGATTTCCTGCGCGCGGATGAGGCGGATTTCCAGCTCCTCGTCATCCACATACGGCACGTAGCTGCGGCTGCTGACCTGCACGTTAAAGCCAGCCTTGGCCATCTTTTCGATGGTGGCGTCCTGCAAGCTGCCCTTGGGCAGGCCCAGCCGGAGTTTCGGCTTTGCTGTTTGTTTTGCTTCCGACTTCTTCATGTCTGTTCTCAACAGGTCACGTCCAAATATTCCCGCCCCGACTCGCTCACCGGTGCCAGCAACGCTTCCTGGCCGGCTCCACGACGCGCGCGGAAGGGTGTATCTGCCAAGTCCCGCGCTGGAAGGCGATTTTTTTCTTCGGCTTTCTGATCGCGAGCGAGCGGCAGTTTGCTCGGTTTCCCATGCCGGACAAGGCTTCTTTCTCTCTCGATGCAACGACGCGGGCGAATTTCAGTTTCTTGCAACGCGTTCCCTCTCCTGCTCGTAATCTTGCTCCTGCTCCTTGTGTTTCGGTCAGCGGAGCAGGATTGGGATCAAGATTACGAGCAGGAGGGGCGGTCCCACTGCATCGCTCGCTGCATTGGGCCTTCAGGAAACTGGGATGCGCCCCGGCGAAGCCGACGGTCATGGCCGCATGCCGGGGTTGAAGGCAACCACCTTGCCACTACGTCAATAGTTCCCGATGCTCTCGGCCATGTCGTCAAAGTCCCGGTTCGTCCCCATCGCGGCGCTTCTGGTTTCGGTCCACTGCGCTTGGGCCGCCGCTGCGAGGGTGGACTTCTCCCACCAAATCGTCCCCATCCTCCGCGAGCACTGCGGCGAGTGCCACACGGGCGACAAGAAGAAAGGCAGCTTCAGCATGAATGACCGCCCGTCGCTTCTCGCGGGCGGCGAGAGCGGCAAGGCGGTCCTTCCCGGCAACGCGGCCAGGTCCCCGCTCTTCGAGGCCATCACGACGAAGGACACGGACAAGCAGATGCCGCCCAAGGGCGCGCGCCTCTCGCCGGAGAAGGTGAAGCTGCTGCGCGAGTGGATTGATGCTGGCGCGCCTTGGGAAGAAGGCTTCGCCTTCAAGAAGCCCGCTTACGAGCCGCCGCTCAAGCCCCGCCGCCCCTCGCTCCCTCCCGCCGTCGCGGGCCGCACCAACCCCATTGACCGCATCCTCGACGCAGACCTCGCGAAACGAAAAGCACCGCGCCCGCAGCCGGTTGACGACGCCACCTTCGCGCGCCGCGCGCACATGGACCTCGTCGGGTTGCTGCCCGAGCCGGAGGCCCTGGGAAAATTCCTCGCTGACAAGTCCGCCGACAAGCGTGCGGCCCTGCTGCGCTCGCTGCTTGCCAACGACACGGCCTATGCGGAGCACTGGCTGACGTTCTGGAACGACCTTCTGCGCAACGACTACTCGGGCACCGGCTTCATCACCAGCGGCCGCAAGCAAATCACCAGGTGGCTGTATCGCGCGCTCGTGGAGAACCGCCCCTACGATCAGTTCGCGCGCGAGCTGATCGCCTACACACCGGAGAGCGAGGGATTCGCCGCCGGCATCAAGTGGCGCGGCGACGTGAGCGCGGGCGCGACCACGGAGATTCAATTCGCGCAGTCGGTCGGCCAGAGTTTCCTGGGCATCAACCTCAAGTGCGCCTCGTGCCATGACAGCTTCATTGACCGCTGGAAGCTGGAGGAATCTTTCGGCCTCGCCGCCATCTACGCGACAGACAAGATGGAAATACACCGCTGTGACAAGCCCGTTGGCAAGACGGCGAAGGCAAGCTGGCTTTTCCCCGAGCTCGGCCAGGTGGACGCCGCAGCGTCGCAGCCCGAGCGGCTAAGGCAGCTCGCCGCGCTGATGACCCACCCGGAGAACGGGCGCTTCACCCGCACCATCGTCAACCGCCTCTGGCACCGGCTCATGGGCCGCGGCATCGTGCATCCCACCGACGCCATGCAAAGCGAACCGTGGAGCCACGACCTGCTGGACTTCCTCGCCACGCACCTTGCGGACAACCAATTCGACCTGAAGAAAACCATCGAGCTAATCGCCACATCCTCCGCCTACCAGTCGCACGCGCAAATCCTCGGCAAGGACGCCGACGAGCACGGTTACCGCTACGCCGGCCCTCGTGCAAAGCGCCTCACCGCCGAGCAGTTCGTGGACGCGGTCTGGCAAATCACCGGCGCGGCCCCGACACGCTTCGACGCCCAGGTCGTGCGCGGCAAGGCCAGCCCGGAAGCTGTGACCGCGATGAAGCTGACCGCCCAGTGGATTTGGGGCCATGCCGACGCCGGCAACGCCAAGCCCGGAGAGACTTTCACCGCGCGGAAGAAGTTCACCTTGAAGTCCGCACCTGTCCGCGCCGGAGCCGTCGCCACGGCCGACAACAGCTTCACACTCTACGTCAACGGCGCGCAGGCCGCTTCCGGTGACAACTGGGAAAACCCCGACGCCATCGCACTCGAATCACGGCTCAAGGCGGGCTCGAACGAAATTGTCCTCGTCGCGAAGAACGGCGGCGCCGATCCCAATCCCGCCGGCGTCCTCTTCGAGGCACGCATCACGCTCGCCGGTGGGGAGACCATCACCATCGCGACCGACACGACTTGGGAAACCACGCGCTCGCTGCCCGACGCGAAGGGCAAGTTCAAGGCCGAGCCGAAGGACAGCACGCCCGCAGTCGCCGTGGCGAACTCCGCGCTGTGGAACGCGCGCGTCGGCAAGCAGCTCGCCACGCAGCTCGCACAGGCGGCCACCGCCACGCAGCCGATGGTGCGCGCCTCGCTGCTCAAGAGCGACTTCCTCATGCGCGCGCTGGGCCGCCCCAACCGCGAGCAAATCGTCAGCGTCCGGCCCACCGACTTGAACACGCTGGAGGCCATTGACCTGAACAACGGCCAGACCCTCGCCACACGGCTGGAGCAGGGCGCGTCCCGCATCCTCGCAAAGCAATGGCCCAACAGCGACGCGCTGACGAAGTGGCTCTACCAGTTCGCCCTCGCCCGTGTCCCGACCACTGCGGAACTTTCCCTCTCCCGTGAAGTCCTGGGCGAGAAACCCACGAGCCAAGGCGTGCAAGACTTGCTTTGGGCCGTGCTGATGCTGCCGGAGTTTCAGTTGGTGCGGTGAACGGATGGGTGAAATGAAGTTGGCAACAATCCGATTTCGAGACCAAGTTAAGGCCATGAGCACGACCACGGCAGAAACACTGACCAAGAAAATTCCCGCCCGGTCCGGACGGACCAAACCTACCGCCCGGATGCCCAAGCCGGGACCGCGCAGCCGCAGTTTGTTTGATGCGTTGCGCTCGCTCGGCCCGGTTGAAATCAAAGGACGATGACCTTCCTGCTGGACACAAATGTGATCTCCGAAACGTGGAAGCCACGCCCCCATCCAGGCGTGCGTGCGTGGCTGGAGGCCCGCGGAGCTGAGTGTGGCATCCCGGCACCAGTGATGGCGGAGATTGCGGACGGCATCCACGCCCAAAGCGGGATACGGCGTGAGGTTTTGTTGGCGCGGCTGAATGTGTTCCTGGGCGAGTGGAGTGGGCAGTTGGTTCCGTGGGACACGGCCGCTGCGATTGAGTGGGGCAAGCAGCAGCATTCCGTTGCCGTCAAGCGTCAGCCGCAGCCGCTGTGGGATTCCATTCTGGAGGCAATGACGCTTTCACGCGGACTGGTGTTGGTGACGAGAAACACGGAGGACTTTCGCAGAGCAAGCACTCTCAACCCGTGGTTGGAGTGAGTTTCAAACTGCAACCGGACTTCCATGAGCATCCCCGCTGTCGAAACCCACGCTGACCAATCACAAATCACTTTCCCATGACCTCCATCCCTCTTGACCCGCAAAACACCCGCCGCGACTTCCTCCAGAAGCTTGCCGCCGCCACGACGGCCACACTTGCCATGGGCGCGCCGCGCCTGCTGGCGGAGGAAAAGCTCGTTCAGCCCAGGCCCACGGCGGACTCGTGCATCCTCATCTGGATGGGCGGCGGCATGGCCGCGCCGGACACGTTCGACCCGAAGCGCTACCAGCCCTTCGAGAAGGGCGTGCCGGTGAAGAACATCCTGAGCACCTTCCCGGCGATTCCCACGGCCGTGGACGGCATGAAGATTTGCAAGGGCCTCGAAAACATCGCGAAGGTCATGGACCGCGCCACGCTCATCCGCAGCGCCACGCAGCCGGACCTCGGCCACATCCTGCACTCGCGCCACCAGTATCACTGGCACACAGGCTACGTGCCGCCGCAGACCGTCGCTTGCCCGCACCTCGGCGCGTGGATGGCGAAAGTGCTCGGCCCGCGCAACCCCGTGATGCCCGCGTTCATCAACGTCGGCCAGCGGCTCGAAGGCGTCGGCGAGCAGGAGGAGTTGAAGGCATTCACCACGGCCGGATTCTTCGGCAACGAGTTTGGCCCGATGAACCTGCCTTACCCCGACGACGCCGCGCAGTCGGTGCGCCCGCCCAAGGGCATGGAGCCGGGCCGCTTCGACAACCGCTACCGACTTTACCGCAAGCTCGTGGACAAGAACCCGCGCCGCGAGTTCATGAGCGACTTCCAGCAGGAGTCCATGCTGCGCTCGCTGGACAACGCGCACCGGCTGCTCAGCTCGAAGGAGCGCGCAGCCTTCGACCTCGCGCTGGAGCCCAAGGAGAGCCACGCCAAATACAACACCGGCCGCTTCGGCCTGGGCTGCCTGCTCGCCCGACGACTCGTGGAAAACGGCGCGCGCTTCGTCGAAGTCACGACCGAATACGTGCCCTTCCTGCACTGGGACACGCACAAGGACGGCCACGAAACCGTCGCCGGCATGCACCAGCAGATGGACCTGCCCATCGCCACGCTCATCCGCGACCTCGAAGCGCGCGGCTTGCTGGACCGCACGCTCGTCATCATCGCCAGCGAGTTCAGCCGCGACGCGATGATCGAGGGTGTGCCCGGCTCGAACGCGAAGGACCAGGCCACTGCGCCCACCGAGACATTGCAGGAGATGAAACACTACGGCCTGCACCGGCACTTCACCGGCGGCACGAGCGTGGTGATGTTCGGCGGCGGGATGAAGCGCGGCTTCGTGTATGGCCAGACAGCCGACGAGCGCCCGCTGGTGGCCGTGAAGAACCCCGTCTCCGTCATGGACCTCCACGCGACCATCTTCACCGCGATGGGCATCAGCCCCAAGACAGTGTTCGACATCGAGGGCCGTCCCTTCTACGCGACGGAGGACGGGAAGGGCAGGGCGGTGAAGGAGATTTTTGCGTAGGACCTGGCAGCTCAAGAGTCCGCTTGACCGCGCTGCGTCGCAGGGGCATTAACTCTCCCATGAACCCCAGAGCCGTCCGGCTTCCGTTGCGCCGCGCATTCACACTCATCGAACTTCTCGTAGTCATCGCCATCATCGCCATCCTGGCGGGGATGCTCCTGCCCGCGTTGAGCAAGGCAAAGATGAAGGCGCACCAGACCAAGTGCACGAACAACACCAAGCAGATAGGCTTGGCAATGCTGGTCTATGCGGGTGACTTCGACGAGCGCTATCCGGTGCATTCCGGCTGGGGAAACATGGGTGGTCAGACAGCGACTGTGAACCCACCGTTCGCGCTTGTCGGCAACTACGGCAACACGACGCCAGAGACGAACCGGGTGCTCTACCGCTACACCGGAGGCGGGGCTGTGTTCAATTGCCCGCGTGACGCAGGAGATTCGTTGAACGCCCTCTTTGCTGCGACGGTGAAGAATTGCTTTGAAAGTTATGGCACGAGCTACCTGGTTCAATGGAACAGCGACGCTTTTGGCGTGGCACGGGTCACCAGCCCCACATCGGCGGCTGTTGCCAGAACAACTACTTACACGAGGGCGGTGTCGAAGAAGATATTGTTCGGCGACTGGAACTTTCACGCCAACCGCTCGGCCAAGCTCCAGGCTGGCCAATGGCACAACTACGGCGGCATCAAACGCCACAACTTGGCCTTCGCGGACGGCCACTCGGAGTTCTTCGAGTTTCCTCCTGGCTTCGAGGCTTTGCCATCGGGCACGACTCCCGATCCAGATGTGCGGTCATATTGGTGATGGTCATCGATCGGAGCTTTTCCGTTAAGGTTTCTTCCCGGCTGGCTTTTCCGTTTGGCACTTGGTCCACTCGTGCGCGTGAAACTTTTTTTCATTCTGTGTGCCGCACTCCTGAACTTCTACGCGGAGGCACTCGCCGCCGAAAAGCCGCCCCGCCCCAACTTCGTCTTCCTGCTCGTGGATGACCTGCGCTGGAACGCGCTGGGCTTCATGGGCGACAAGGTTGTCAAGACGCCGAACCTGGACCGGCTCGCGACGCGCAGCCTCGTCTTCGACAACTGCTTCGTCACGACCTCGATTTGTTCGGTGAGCCGCGCGAGCTTCTTCACGGGACAGTGGATGCGGCGGCACGGCATCGAGGACTTTGCGAAGGGGTTGAACGGCGTGGCGTGGGACAACACGTATCCGGCGCAGTTGCGCACGGCGGGGTTCCGCACTGGCTTCATCGGCAAATACGGCGTCGGCACCCCGCAGGAGACGGCGGCCAAGGCGGCGGCCTTCGATTACTGGAAGGGGCTGCCGGGGCAGGCGGGCGAATTCATCGAGAAGGACGACCCGACGCGCACGCACAAGACAGCGCGCTTCGGCAACGAGGCGTTGGAATTCCTCGGCGGCTGCACGAAGGAAAACCTTTTCTGCCTTTCCATCAGCTTCAACGCCGTCCACGCCCGTGATGGCAAGCCGCGCGAGTTCGAGCCTGACCCGCGCGACGAGGAGCTTTACAAGGACGTGACCATCCCCGTGCCGAAGCTGGCGACGGACGAGGCTTTCAGGCGCCTGCCGGAGTCGGTGCAGAAGTCCGAGGGCCGCAAACGCTGGGGCTGGCGCTTCGACACGGCGGAGAAGGCACAGCGCATCCTGCGAGATTACTACCGGCTCATCACGGGCGTGGACCGCGAGGTCGGGCGCATCATGGCGGAGCTGGAGAAGCGGGGGCTGTCGGGCAACACGGTGATCATCTTCACGGCGGACAACGGCTTCGCGCTCGGTGATCGCGGCATGGCCGACAAGTGGTTCATGTATGAGGAGGACATCCGCGTGCCGTGCTTCGTCTTCGACCCGCGCCTGCCCAAGTCCGCGCAGGGCCGCCGCTCGCAGGCGATGGTTCTGAACGTGGACTTCGCCCCGACGATGCTGGAACTCGCCGGCGTGCCGTTGCCGGGCACGATGCAGGGCCGCAGCCTTGTCCCGCACCTGAAGGGTCAGCCGCCGAAGGATTGGCGCACGGAATTTTTTTACGAGCATCACTCCGTGGCCGCCCGAATCCCCATGAGCGAGGGCGTGCGCACGGAGCGGTGGAAGTATCTCCGCTGGATCGCCGAGACGCCTGTGAAGGAGGAGTTTTACGATCTGAAGGCTGACCCGTCCGAGGAGCGCAACCTGATCAACGACGAGAAGCACGCCGCGCTGCTGGGTGAACTGCGCGGCAAGTGGGAGCGTTACAAGGTGGAGCTGAAGTAACTGGCACACGCCCTGCGAACGGGCGCATCTCAGTTTCTTGCAACCCGGGTCGGCAGGGCTGAAAGCCCGTCATTCGTCAGCCTGGGGTGGAGTGAACGTAGTGAACGCAGCCCCAGGTGGCCCCGCCAGGCCGTGCCGAGGGCTGTAAGCCCGCCACGCC
>JACRKB010000301.1 GCA_016235545.1 Verrucomicrobiota bacterium
CTTTCTGGCGGCCAAACCCTTTGACCTCGGTGACGGTCATGCCCTCGACTCCGATGTCGCTCAGGGCGTCCTTCACTTCCTCCAACTTGAACGGTTTGATGATGGCTTCGATTTTCTTCATTGGGTGTCTTTCGTTCTGGCGGCGCGGCGAGAAGTGCTGGCGAAATCCCGCGCGCATCCGCCGGACGGACCGCGTTTGTTGACTGCTCGTGACCAGCGCACGCGTTCATTAGCAGCGTCGGTGCCAGCGGGGGGTGAAAGTTTTTCGCGCGCGAGTTCTCCTTTGTTTGCAAGGGTTCCTGCGGGTTCAGCAAATCCGCTGCTCAATTCCATGAGCCGTTCTCTGCTTGGAATTGGGCGAGCTGTCCCTTTTTAGCCAGCGCCGGGGAGAGCCAGCGGAGCACCGCAGAGGCGGGAGGGACGCAGAGGAATGAAAGGCGAGGGCGCGAAGACTGCGGGCTGTGAACCTCACACCATTGCGCGAAACCATCCAGGCGATCTGCCTGCACGCAAGTTTGGAGGGCCTGCGTCTTGTGGTTTGAGTTTCGTGGAATCCTCTGCGGCTGTCCCGGCTCTGCGGTGCTCTCCAGGCGCAAATCAGGTTTTGAACGAGCGCGACCTGTTGGACTGTCTTGCTCGCGTAGCGAGGGCGTGATGGTCGCCGTGGGTTTCAACCCACGGTGCGTGCCGGGACAACCGGCGTCGCGTAGCGACGCTTGAACCGCCGGACCTTTCACACCGGCCTTTGTTTCCGGCGTTCCTGCGTCGCTACGCGACGCGTTCCCTCGGCCTGTCTGTCCGTGGGTTGAAACCCACGGCTACCATCAGGGGGTCGCTACGCGACCGTTCAAAACCTGAGTTGCGCCCGTGCTCTCCATCGGTGGAATTTCCGGCTCGCCTCGCGCGTCCGTTGCGGCGTGAATCCATCCATGCCACGCGCCTCTCGCAGAGCTTTCCTCGCCCGCTCCCTCGCCTCCGCTGGCACCCTCGCGGCACTGCGTGCATTGCCGGCGTCCGCCCAGGCATCTGCCGTTTTCCGCCTCGCCGCGTTTTCCGCCGATGTGACTGTGCCGATGGGCCACGGCATGATGGGCGGGGCGTGGCTTTCCAAATCCGTCGCCGACCCGCTCTTTGCCAAGGGCATTGTCCTCACCGGCGGCGAGAGACCCGTCGTGCTTGTCTCCGTGGACTGGTGCGAGATTCGCAACGAAGCCTTTGACCGCTGGCGCGACGTGCTGGCCCAGGCCGCCGGCACCGAACGCCAGTGTGTCCTCGTCTCCAGCACCCATGTCCACGACGCCCCGGTCGCCGATCTCGAGGCCGAGCGCATCCTCCACGACAACGAGTGCGGCGGCACCGTCTGCGACCTCAAGTTCCACGAGCTGGCCGTCCAGCGCGTCGCTTCCGCGCTCCGTGACAGCCTCAAGTCCTCCGCGCCCGTCACCCACCTCGGCCTCGGCCAGGCGAGGGTGGAAAAGGTCGCCTCCAACCGCCGCTACCTTCTTCCCGACGGCACAGTTGCCTACAACCGCGGGAGCGCCAACCGCAACATCCTCGCCGCAGAGGCCGGCGACGGGGACATAGACCCACAGCTCAAGACACTCAGCTTCTGGAACGGCAACACACCGCTCGCAGCTCTCAGCAACTACGCCGTCCACCCCATGAGCTACTACGGCGGGGGCGAGGTCTCGGCTGACTTCCCCGGCCTCGCCCGGCGGCGGCGCCAGGAGGACTTGCCATCCGTCGCCCAAATCTATTTCTCCGGTTGCAGCGGCAACGTCACCGCCGGCAAATACAACCCGGGCACGAGGGAAAACCGCGTCGTCCTCGCAGGCCGGCTCTACCAGGCGATGGCCGAGGCTTGGCGCGACACGAGGAAGCTGCCCCTGGAGCAGATGAAGTTCCGCTCCGTGCCCCTGCTGCTCGAACCGCGCGACGCCCCGGCCGGGTTCTCCGTCATCGGCTCTGAAAAGTTGCTCATCCCGGAGACAAAACCCTTCACGCAGTGCCTCGCCGCGATGAACCTCTCGTGGCGCAGGCGCGCCGCCTCCGGCCAGCCCATTGATGTCCCCGCTTTGGACTTCGGTCCCGCGCAATTCCTCCTGCTGCCAGCCGAAGCCTACGTCGAGTTCCAGCTCCACGCGCAAGCCGTCCGCCCGGACTCCTTCGTCATGGTCGCAGGCTACGGTGAGAGCGCCCCCGGCTACATCCCCATCGAGCGTGCATGGGCGGAAAAGGACTCGAATCTGGGCGACTGGTGCTGGGTCGCGCCCGGCAGCGAAGCGCGGATGAAGGCGGCGATAGAGGCGGCGCTGAAGAAGTGAGCCGGCCCGCCTTGTGCCTGGCGATGCCGCCTCCCCTCCTGCTCGTAATCCTGATCCTAATCCGAATCCATGCAGTTGACTTGAACCACAAAGGCACGAAGAGCACGAAGAAGAGCCGCAGAAGCGGGGCCGTTCAACAAATCTGGCCGCACCGTTTGGTGCGCATTCACCGCCTTCGTCAAACTTCAGATGTTCCTGCCTGGCCTTAGCCGGAACAATGCAGTTGAGCCACGGATGGAACACGGATTCAACACGGAGGAGCAGGCGACTGTCTTGACGATGTCCGCCTTGTTCGCCACCACCGTTTGGTGTGCGCGTTCAGCTCGCTGGGAGGATGCCTTTTCCTCGCCCCCATCTGTGTTTCATCTGTGTTCCATCCGTGGCTAATGAATCGTTCCGAAATCCTGCTCCGCTGATCAGACCGCGAGGGGAAAGGAGCAAGATTAGGATCAGGATTGCGAGCAGGAGCGGAAAGGCCACTGCGCTGCGAGAGACTGATTCGCGCCCTCGAACGCCCAGCTCCGCTGTTTTCCTTGGCGCGATCCCCGTGCTGCCGTCACAGTCCTCGCCGCCATGCTACAACTCATCGAAGGCGTTCACCGCTTCCAGTCCGAGGAGTTTGGCGCGTATCGCGACCTGTTCCAGCGGCTTTCCCGTGACGGACAGAAGCCGCACACGCTCTTCATCACCTGCTCGGACTCTCGTGTGCTGGCGGAACTCATCACGCAAAGCCAGCCGGGCGACCTGTTCGTGGTGAAGAACGTCGGCAACATCGTGCCGCCCGCAGGCGTGACGGGCGCGACGAACTCCACCGCCGCCGCCATCGAGTTCGCAGTGGTCACGCTGGGCGTCAGCGACATCGTGGTGTGCGGACACTCGCAATGCGGCGCGATGCACGCCCTGCTGGAAGGCCTGCCCCAGCCGGAGGCGATGCCACACCTGGAGGAATGGCTGCAAGTAGCCGGACCGGTGCGCGAAGTGGTCGCCCGTTGCTACCAGCACCTCACGGCGGACGCGCTGGCCAACGCCGCCGCCCAGGAGAACGTCCTCTTCGCCATCGAGAACCTGGAGACCTATCCGGCGGTGAAGACCCGGCTGGCCGCTGGCTCGCTGCACTTGCACGGCTGGTTCTTCGAGATCGCCACGGCGGAGCTGTTCGCCTTCAACCCGGCGACGAAACAGTTCGAGCGGCTGACCCGGCCCGGCCCGACGCCGGCGTAAGTCCGAGCTCCGAATTGGGATGGCCGCGAAACTTCCGAGTTCGGATTGAACCCCGCGCCTCCCGCCGCTACAACCGGCGCGCATGAACATCAACCGTGGCCTCCCGCTCGTCGCCCCGCGCGTCACGCCGGTGCTCGATCCGGCCTTCCGACCCGCCGTCCTGGCCTGCCACTTTTTCCGGGACACCGTGCGTGCCAGCGGCCACGCCCTGCCCGTCACACTCGCGCTGGAGCAGGCGGATGGCTCCGTGTTCCACTTCCGCACGGAGCTTGCTTCCGCCGGCCACGCGCTGGCGGCGGCGAACTTCAGTCACGTCGAGCGGCTCGCGAAGTTTCTCCTGTGGCAGCGCGGCGGCTGGCGTTTCTGGCTGGCAGCGGACAGCGGTCAGCCATCAGCGGTCAGCTCCCTGGCAGCGCAGTTGCAGGCGCACTTCCGCGACACGGCCACGGGCAAGTTCGACTCCAACCTCATCGGCGAGCGCGTTTATGACCGGCCCATCGAAGTCGTCGCGTGCGATGCCGCGAGCCTGCCGCCGGAGCGCGCGAACGTGCAGTCCCTCGGGCGCAACCTCGAGGGCTGCCGCATCGGCTTCGACCTCGGCGGCAGCGACCGCAAGGTCGCGGCGGTGCAGGATGGCAAGGTCGTCTTCAGCGAGGAGACGGTGTGGGATCCTTACTTTCATCCCGAGCCGCAGTATCACTTCGATGGCATCATGGACTCGATCCGGAAGGCCGCCGCGCACCTGCCGCGCGTGGACGCCATCGGTGCCAGCGCGGCGGGCGTGTATGTGAACAACCGCGTGAAGGTCGCCTCGCTCTTCCGCGGCGTCGCGCCCGATCTCTTCAACGCGCGGGTGAAAGACATCTTCCTCGAAGTGCAGCGCGCGTGGCACGGCGTGCCGCTGGAAGTCGCCAATGATGGTGAAGTCACCGCGCTCGCCGGCTCGATGTCGCTCGGCGTGAACGGGGTGCTGGGCATCGCGATGGGCACCAGCCAGGCCGTCGGCTACGTCACGCCCGGCGGGAACATCACGAGCTGGCTGAGCGAGCTCGCCTTCGCTCCGGTGGATTACAACCCCGCCGCCGCGTGCGATGAGTGGAGCGGCGACTACGGTGTGGGCGCTCAATACTTCTCGCAGCAAGCAGTCGGGCGGCTCCTGCCGGTGTCCGGCATCGAGGCCGACGCCAAGCTGCCGCTGCCCGAAAAGCTCAAGCTCGTGCAGTCGCTGATGAAGTCCGGCGACTACCGGGCGCGGAAGATTTACGAGACCCTCGGCACCTATCTCGGCTACGCGCTGGCGCACTACGCGGACTTTTACGAGTTCAACCACCTGCTGATCTTGGGCCGCGTCACCAGCGGTGACGGCGGCGATGCGATCATCGCGCGGGCGAAGGAAGTGTTGCAGGTGGAATTCCCAACGCTCGCCGCGCGCCTCCAGTTCCACGTCCCCGATGAGCAGGACAAGCGGCACGGGCAGGCCGTCGCGGCGGCGAGCCTGCCGAAACTCCGGTGAGCGGAGCACGGACGCCCACTTCCGCAAACCCTTCTCCGGCCATCTCGGGTTGCTTACGAGTCCATCATCGCGCCATTGAGAGGAGCAGCAGCGGACAGCCAGCAGTTGGCCAGTGGCTGGGGATTGGAGAACGGTGGGGAAACCAGCCTGAAGACATCCCTCCACCCGCGACGGCTCAAAGCAAATCGCTGATTGCTGATTGCTGTCTCCTCCGGGCGCATCTCAGTTTCTTGCAACCCGGGTCGGCAGGGCTGAAAGCCCGTCATTCGTCAGCCTGGGGTGGAGTGAACGTAGTGAACGCAGCCCCAGGTGGCCCCGCCAGGCCGTGCCGAGGGCTGTAAGCCCGCCACGCC
>JACRKB010000311.1 GCA_016235545.1 Verrucomicrobiota bacterium
GCTTCAATTCGAGAATCAGCTCCTCGATCTACGCCGTGGCGATCGGGTCCAGCGCGCTGGCCGGCTCGTCCATCAGGAGAATCTCCGGCTTGATGGCGATGGCGCGGGCGATGCACAGGCGCTGCTGCTGGCCGCCAGAGAGGCCCATCGCGCTTGTATGCAGGCGGTCCTTCACCTCGTCCCAGAGCGCCGCGCTGCGCAGGCTCTGCTCCACCGCGGCGTCGAGGTCAGACTTCGCCTTCATGCCGTGCAACTTGAGGCCGTAGGTGATGTTGTCGTGGATGGATTTCGGGAACGGGTTCGAGCGCTGAAAGACCATGCCGATGCGCTTGCGCAGCTCAATCACGTCCACGTCCGGGCTGTAGATGTCCTGTCCGCCGATCTTGATCGAGCCGGTGATGCGCACCGAGTCAATGAGGTCGTTCATCCGGTTGAAGCAGCGGAGGAACGTGGACTTGCCGCAGCCGGACGGCCCGATGAACGCAGTGACGTGCCGCTCGCCGATGGTGAGCGAGATGTTCTTGAGCGCCTGCGTCGTGCCGTAGTGCAGGTTCACCTTCTCGCTCGCGATGAGCGGCGAGCCGGCGCCTGCGGTGGGCTTCGCGGTGTTCAGCGTGACTTGCGATGGGGAGAAGGCGGCCATGTCAGTTGGGGAAAAGCGGGATTGCACCGCAGAGGCGGGACGGACGCAGAGAAAGCTCGGAAGTCAGGTTCATCAGTGGCCGGCACGCATCTTCTTGCGCACACGGGCGCGCACGAGGACGGCGATGAGGTTGAGCGACAGCGTCAGGAGCAGCAGCGCCAGCACGGTGGCGAAGAGAATGGGGCGGGTCTTCTCGATGTCGGGCGATTGCGTGCTGAGGATGAAGACGTGATAGCCCAAGTCCATGAACTGGTCGGTCGGGGCCTTGGGCAAATCCCTCATGTAGTAGGCCGCGCCGGTGAAGAGGATCGGCGCAACTTCGCCACCCGCTCGGCCCACGGCGAGGATGCCGCCTGTGAGAATGCCGGGCAACGCCTCGGGCAGGACAATCTTGAGAATGGTTTCCAGCTTCGTCGCGCCGAGGGCGAGGCTCGCCTCGCGCAGGCCGGGCGTGATGGCGCGGAGGGATTCTTCCGTGGCCACGATGACCAGCGGCAAGGTCATCACCGCAAGGGTGAGCGAAGCCCAGAGAATTGCCGGCTTGCCCCAGTGCGGCTCGGCGCGGCCCGCGTCCATCGCTCCGCCGATGAAGCTGATGAAGAAGCCGAGACCAAACAGGCCGAACACGATGCTCGGCACGCCCGCGAGGTTGTTGACCGCGCCACGGATGATGCGCGTGGTGAGCGCGGTCGAGTGCGCGTATTCGGTGAGATAGATCGCCGTGATGACGCCGATGGGCACGACGAAGAGCGTCATCACCAGCACGCGCAGCGCGGTGCCGATGATCATGGGCAGCACGCCGGCCTCCTCCGCGTTGAACATATCCTTCGCAACTCCTGTGTCGGTGGTCATGCCCGTCGTCAGGAAGCGCCACGAGAAGGTGCTCCAGCCATGCCACACGACGTTCGCGATGATGATGGCGAGGATGGCGAGAATGAAGAGCGTCGCCAGCCCGGTGACGCCGGTGAATGCGAAGGACGCGAAGTCGAAGCCGCGCGAGCGGAAGTCGAGGCGGGCGGGTTGAGGAGGTGAAGAATTCATGCGCGGCCGATAGCTCCGACGACCGACCTGCCTGGGCCTGGGTGGCACGGGCCACCGGCCCGTTGCGGCGGGCGACCCGCCCGCCGCTCACACTGCGCCCGGAACGCGTCAAGTAATTCGAAAGTTGGCTGTGCCGAAACTCGGCGGCAGGTTGCCGCCGAGAACGGCCAAGTTGGCCGTTCCACCCTGAACAGTTCGTTTCGCTCAATCCCTGCGTGCATCTTGACTTGGAGATGCTTCATTTCGTCCTCCCCTCCAGCCGGCCCTTGAGCCGGTGCATGATGAGGTCGCCCGCCAGGTTCGTGAGGAAGGTCACGATGAAGAGCATCGCGCCGATGAGGAAGAGCATCCGGTAGTGGTGGCCACCGAAGACCGCCTCAGCCAGTTCCGCCGCGATGGTCGCGGTGATCGAGCGAGTCGAGTCGAAGAGGCTGAGGGACATGATGCTCGCGTTGCCGCTGGCCATGAGCACCACCATCGTCTCGCCGATGGCGCGGCCGAAGCCCAGCACCACGGCGGCAAACACGCCCGGCGCGGCGGCGGGCAGGACGATTTGCCACGCGGCCTGCCACTTGGAAGCGCCCAGCGCCAGCGCCGCCTGCGTGTAGCTGCGCGGCACGCTGGTCAGGGCGTCCTCGGCGATGGAGAAGACGACGGGAATCACCGCCAGCCCCAACGCGATGCCGGCGACGAAGGCGTTCAGGCGCGACTGGTAGCCGAAGACGCCTTGCAGAAACGTCGCCATCACGATCAGCCCGAAGAAGCCGAGCACCACTGACGGCACGCCGGAAAGCAGCTCAATCGCCGGCTTCAACCATTCCTTCAGCGTCGGCGAGGAGAGCTGCGACACGTAGATGGCCGCCGCGATAGCCAACGGCACGCTGAAGAGCAGCGCGACGGCAGTGGTCTTGAGACTCCCGATGATGAGCGGCCAGAGATTGTATTTGTGGATGCGCCCGATGGGCTGCCAGACGTAGCGGTCCTCCGGCCGGCTGTCGGACCACTCGTGCGCGCCGAAGAGGTAGCGCCACTCGGTGGTGTTGACCTTGGCATCCTTGTCCTTGGGCGCTTCCTTCGCTTCTTCCAGACGCACTTCCACGAGCGAGTGCAGGGCTTCCTTGTCCATCCGCTTGAACTCGGCCGGCGTCAATTCCAGGTAGAGTTGTTGATCCGCCGGCTTGAGTTGGTCGAACTCCGCCATCGAAATCGCCGGGCGGGCGGCGGCGCTGTTCATCCTCCCCAGCACGAGCGGCAGCGCCTCGCGGGCCACGAACACGAAGATCAAAAACACCATCAGGATCGCCGTGAGCGAGACGAGGAAGATGAACTTCTCCGCGAGCCACTCGGCAGGCCGGGCCTTGTGCCCGCGATGGATGCCCATCCAGCCGACGGTGCGCTTGGCGTTGTGCGGGGCATTCGTCACGGTGGCATCCTAGGAAAGCTCGACGGCCTTGGCACGTTACGATCTGGTGACGGGGGCGGTCGGCGGGGGTGCAGGATTAGGATCAAGATTACGAACAGGAGGAGGAAGAGCGCTTCGTAATCCTGATCCTGCTCTTGATCCTAATCCGCGTTGGCTTCGCTTACTCGCGCAGGTTCTTCGGGAGCGGGAAGTAGCCCACGTCCTTCACGACCTTCTGGCCCTCGTCGCCGCGAATCCACGCCAGGTATTTGGCGATGTCGCCCTTGTCGAGCGCGGGGTTCACATAGACGTAGAGGTAGCGCCAGATGGGATAGATGCCCTTGATGACGTTTTCCTCGGTCGGTTCGATGGCCGGCGAGGCGTCATCCTTCTTCACCTTGAGATGCTTGGCCCCCGCGCCGTAAGCCGCGCCGCCGTAGCCGATGCCGTGCTTGTCCTTTGCCACGGCCTGCAAGACGGCCGCCGTGCCGGGCATGGTCTGCGCGCTGGAGGTGAAGTCCTTGCCCTGAAGCACGTTCTCCTTGAAGAACTCGTAGGTGCCTGAGCTGTTCTCGCGGCTGTAAACCGTGATCGGCACGTCGGGGCCGCCGACCTGCTTCCAGTTCTTGGTCTTTCCGTTGAAGATGTCGGCGATCTGCGCCACGGAAAGCTCCTTCACCGGATTGTCCGCGCTGACATACACGGAGAGGCCGTCGAGGCACACCTTGTATTCCGTCGGGCGCTTGCCGAAGGCCTTGATGCAAGTGGTGATCTCCGCCGGCTTGATCTTGCGCGAGGCATTGGCGAGGTCGGTGGTCTTGTTCTGGAGCGCGGCGAAGCCGGTGCCCGAGCCGCCGCCCGTGACTTGAATCTTGGTGTCCGGGTTCTTGCCCATGTAGGCCTCGGCCCACTTCTGGGCGAGGACGACGAGCGTGTCGGAGCCTTTGACGGTAATGCTGGCCGCGTGGGCGGAGCTGGCGAGCGTGAGGGCCGCCGCGAGGGCGGCGAGGGATTTCTGGATTTTCATATTTGTCTTTGAGTTGGAGATTTTGCGGGGCCGGCGGAATGCACGCCGCCGGCCCCACGGGGAACAACACTGCAAATTAGAACTTGAACGCGGCATCCACCTGAATGCGGCCCGCCGTGCTGGACGAAGCGCCCGCCGGCTTGTCAATCAGGCCGAAGAGGTAGTAGGTGACGGACAAGGACAGCGAGTCGTAGGGCGAGTAGGCCGCGCGCATGTAGTGACCGCGCAGGTTGGTGCCGGCGCCGTAGCCCGTGCCGCCGCCGCCGACGAACGGCGAAGTCTGATACCAGGCGCCATGATCGGAATCCACGACCTCCTCGAACCAGTAGTTGCTCTCCAGCCACTTCCATTTGTAGGTCAGGTCCCAGGTGCCCTTCTTGCCCGACTTGCCCAACTGCATCCCGATGGAATACGCCTCGCCGCGCGTCCTGCCCGGCCCGATGGGCGACGTGGCAGGGTTGGCGGAGGCCGCCGGATTGTTGATGTATTCCGCCGCGAACTTGATGGGGAACGCGCCCGGATAGAATGGGAAGCTCTCCCGCGTGTAGGTCACTGAGCCGTCCACGATGATCGGGTTGAAGCTGCTGGTCAGCGCGCCGACGCTGGACACACGCGTGTTGCCGCGGCTCACGTCGAGCACGTTCGGGTTCACGCCTGCCGCCGCGTGCGTCAGGTTCTGCTTGTCGGAAATGGCCAGCGCGGAAAGCCCCAGCGAGGACGCCCAGTGCGCGTTCCAGTTGCCCTCCCAGCGCAACTGCGCCCCCATCATGTAGGTGTCGTGGCTCGAAGCGCCGATTTCGGCGAGCGAGAAGAGGCCGGCGTTGAACTTGAGCGCGTGCTCGTCGTTGACGGTGTAGCCGAGCTGGAAAGCCAGGCCTTCCGGCGTGTAGTCGCCGTCGAAGACCACTTCATCAAAGACAAACGGGTTCTCCATCTTGCCGCCGATGAACGTCCCGGAGAAGTCAGGACGATTGAGGAACTGCCACTTGGCATACGCGAGATCAATCCACAGCGGCTTCTTGGAGCCGTTGCTCGTCAGCGTGTCGTTGCCGGAAATGGGGTCTCCCTGGCCGTTGTTGCCCGTGGACTTGTTCTCGGCCGAGGTGAAGCGCAGGCCCACTTCCATGTCATCCATCATCGTCGCCGTCACGCCCACACGCATCCGGTAGCGCAGGCGGTTGCGATCCACCGACGTGGCACCACCGTTGTCCGGATCTTGATAGATGCCGTCGTAGCGCAGGCGGACATCGCCGCCGATGCGCAGGTTCGTCACCCAGTCGGGCAGGCCGCTCTTGGACTGGTAGGCGCGGGTGAAATCCTTGTCGGCCTCCTCGCGGAGAGCCTGGCCTTCCTTGTTGGTCAGGATGCCCTTCTCGATGAGCTTGTCTATGAGCGCGTCGGCGTTCTGGCCTCGGGCGGCGGGCTGGCAGATGAACGCCGTGAGCGCGGCGGTCGTCGCTGCCAGAACTTTCTTGGTCGTGTGCTTCATGTTGTGAGTGATGAATCGGTGTCGGTTTTGACACGGCCAATCTGCGCCGACCCTGTGGCGAACAAAGGTCGGGAGAGTTACAATCCTGTTACGCGTTGGCCAGCAAGTAACTGCCTACCCCCCCGAACACCCAAGAATTCCGGCGGCTCCGGCTACCGCCGTCCAGACTGAAACTCCAACGCCGCGCGCAGCAGGAGGTAGTCGTATTTCGCCGTGGCCTCGGCGATTTCGGCGGTGGTGAGGTTGAGCTGGGCCTGGTTGAGTTCGGTGATGCTGCTGGCCCCGAGCTTGTAACGCGCGACGGCGAGGTCGTTCGCGGTGCGGGAGTGGGTGAGGAGTTTTGCGGTGAGGGCGAGACGTTCGTGAGCGTGTTGCGCGCGGAGCAGCGCGACGCGCACGTCGCGGATGACGTTGTTCTCCTCGTCTTTCAGCCCTTCCTCGGCAGCCTTGGCTTTCAACTCGGCTTCCTTCTGGCGGGCGGTGTCGCGTCCGCCGCTGAAGATCGGGAGGCTTAGGACGAGGCCGGCGGAAGCGTAAGTGTCTTCCAGCCGCGTGTCGTGGGTGGGCGTGACGCCGAGACCGGCGAGCGCGCTGAGAGTCGGGTAATGCAGAGCCTTGTCCGCCCGCGCCTGCTTCAAGACCGAATCGCGCTCGGCGCGGAAGCGCTCCAGCTCGGGACGCAGCCGCAGCGCGTCGGCCACCAGCAGGGAGGCGTCGTTGGGCAGGTCGGCGGGGAGGGCTTCCTCCACTAGGTCATATCGGCGCGGCTCGCGTCCGCCGAGCAATGTGTCGAGGGCAGTGAAGCTGGCGTCGAGGTCGTTACGGGCGCGGAGTTGCAGCAGACGGGCCTCCTCCAGCGAGACGCGGGCGAAGCTCACGTCGAGGTCGGACTTCAACTGGTTCTTCGCCAGCGCGCTGACCTGGTCGAGGAGGGTCTGGCGGTTGGTGACGGTCTGGTCCACGACGCGCAGGACGGACTGCGCCTGTTGCGCGCTGAAATACGTCGCGCTCACGGCGAGCAGGAGTTGGGCGCGCGCGGTGTCGGTGCTGGCCTCCTCGGCGCGGGCCTTGTCCTTCGAGCTGCCGAGCAGGTTGTCGGTGCGGCCGAAGTCCGTGATGAGCTGGCTCACCGAGAGGCCGCCAGCGGCACGCTCGAAGACGGTCGGGTTGTTCAGGCCACCGGCGGCGGTCAGGCGCGTATTGGCGTCCGCCGCGCCGACTGCAACGATGTTCGCGCTGAAGGCAGGCAGAAGCGCGGCGCGGGTTTGCAGGACAGCCTGCCGGGCGGCGAGGGACTTGAACTCGGCGGCGGTGATGCGCGGGTGCTGGCGGAGGGCGATGTCGCGAGCGTCTTTCAAGGTGAGTTTCTCGGAAGCTCCAAGCTCCAAGCTCCAAGCTCCAAAGAAACACCAAGCACCGAGCAGCAGGGTCCAAAGGCGGGGCGGCTTGGCGAAACGAAACCCTTCTGAAATCAAGATGCCGCTCCCCCTCACCCCGGCCCTCTCCCTCCGGGAGAGGGAGAATGGCAGCCAGCGTTGGGCGGAACGACAGCGCATCGGTTGCGCGGACGCGGTCGAGTCTGCTCCCTCTCCCCGCGGGCGAGGGCCGGGGGGAGGGAGAGCGGCGACTTGCGCCCAACCAACGGGGCGGACGAGTGTGGCGCTTTGCCGGAGCTTGGGGTTTGGGATTTCTTTCATCGCAATCAAGATGCTGGAGTTGCCACCGCCGCTGCTTCCTTCCGCCCATAGACCAGCAGATACGCCGCCGGGACGATGAACACGGTGAGCACCACGGACACCGCCAGGCCGCCGATGATGGCGAGCGCGAGCGGCGCGTAGGCTTCGCTGCCGGTGCCGAGCTTGAGCGCCATCGGCAGCAGGCCGATGAGCGTGGCGAGCGAGGTCATCAGGACGGGGCGCAGACGGACACGGCAGGCCAGCGTGACGGCCTCGCGCACGGTCTTGCCGTCCTCGCGCAGGCGGTGCGTGAACTCGACGATGAGGATGCTGTTCGACACCACGATGCCGACCATCATCACGATGCCCATGAGCGACATCACGTTGAGCGTCGTGCCGGTGAAGTAGAGCAAGAGCAGCACGCCGGTCAGCCCGGTGGGCACGGCGAGCAGGATAAGGATGGGGTCAATCCACGACTGGAACTGCGCCACGAGAATGAGATAGACCAGCAGCACGGAGAGAATCAGCCCGAGGCCGAAGCTTTTGAACGACGAGTTCATCCCCTGCACCATGCCGCGCAGCGTGACGCGCAGGCCCGCCGGGATTTCGGTTTCGGCCAGCACCTGCTCGACGCCCTTGACCACCTGGCCGAGGTCTTCCTTGGCCGGCGCGACATAGACGTTGATGACGCGGCGGAGCTGGTAGTGGTTGACCTCGGTCGGCGCGTAGCTGTTGTTGATGCGGCTCACGGCGTCGAGACGCGTCGGCTTGGCCTGCATCGGCGAGCGGATGGGGATGGCCTGGAGGTCGGCGAAGTTTTTCACATGGCCCTCGTTGTATTGCACGGTGAGGAGGTAGTCGTTGCCGTTGCGCGGGTCCACGAAGTAGCTCGGGGCAATCATCGCGCCGGACGTGAGGGCGGTGATGACGTTTTGCACGACCTCCTTGGAAGTCAGCCCCAGCTCGGCGGCGCGGGCGCGGTCCACCTCCAGTTGCAGCGCGGGCTGGTCAATGTCCTGCGGCACGAGCACGTCGCTGACGCCGGGCAGCTCGCGGACCTTGCGGGCAATCTCCGACGCGGTGCGGTGCGCCAGTTGGAGGTCGGAGCCGCTCACCTGGATGTCAATCGGCGCGGGCAGGCCGAGGTTCAGCACGGCGTCCACGAGGCCGCCGGACTGGAAGTAGGCGGTGAGCTGCGGCAGCTCGTTGCGCACGCGGCGGCGGATGCGGTCCATGTAGTCGTAACTGCCGGTCTTGTGTCCGCCATTGAGGCTCACCTGCAACGTCGCGGTGTGATGGCCGGAGTTGCTCGTGTAAATCGAGCTGAAGCCCGGCTGCACGCCGATGTTCGCCACGATGACGCCCAGTTCCTCCTTCGCCACTTCCTCGCGGATGATGTCCTCGACCTGCTTCACGTAAAACTCGGTGATGTCCACGCGCGTGCCGGTCGGCGTCTTGAGATTGATGACGAACTGGCCGGGGTCCGTGCGCGGGAAATAAGCGACGCCCATCAGCGGATACACGCCGAGGCTTAGGACGAAAATAGCGAGGATGCCAAAGACGGTCGCAGCGGGCCGCAGCAGCGACCAGCCCAGCACGCGCTCGTAGCCATTGAGCATGTTGTGGAACTTCACGTTGAACCAGTGGTTGAAGCCGCCGCCCTCGCTCGGGTCGTGGTCAGGCTGGTGGCCCTTGATGAGCTTGGCGCAGAAGAGCGGGACCACGGTCAGCGCAACGACATACGAGGCGAAGAGCGACAGCATCACCGACAAGGCCAGCGCGGTGAACAGGAAACGGCTCACGCCATAGAGGAACGTGACCGGGAAGAACACCACGACCGTCGTGAGCGTCGCGGCCAGCACGGGCAAGGCCATCTCCTGCCCTCCCTTCTGAGCGGCGACGGCGGGCGATTCGCCCAGTTCGATGTGGCGGAAGATGTTTTCCAAGACGACGACGGAGTTATCAATCAGGCGGGAGAAGGCCAGTGCCAGCCCGCCGAGAATCATCGAGTTCACCGTGTTATCGCTCATCGCCAGCGCAATGAACGTGGCCAGCGTCGAGAGCGGGATGGAGAGGAACACGGCGACCGTCGCCCTCATGCTGCCGAGGAAGATGAGAATCAGCGCGCCGGTGAGCACGAGGCCGATGGCCCCTTCGTGAATGAGGTTCGTGATGGCGTTGCGAACGAAGATGGACTGGTCGAAGACGACCTTGGCAACGAGCGACTCCGGCACGTCGAGGAGGTTCTTGAGCGAGGCCTTGATGCCGTCCACCACGGCGATGGTGTTCGCGTCGCCGCCCTGCTTGAGGACCGGGAGATAGACGGAGCGCTGGCCGTCAATGCGGACGACGTTGTTCTGGATTTGGGCGGCGTCACGGGCATCGCCGACATCGCCGACGAGGATGGAGGATTTGCCTTCCGTGCGGAGCGGGAGGCGGTTCACGTCCGCCACGTCGCGAAGCTGGCTGTTCGCATAGATGTTGTAGTTCAGCGGCATGATGCGCACGTCGCCGGCGGGGAGAATGAGGTTCGAGTCGTTGACCGCGCGCACCACGTCCATCACGCCCATGTGGTGGGCTTCGAGTTTCAGCGGATCCACATAGACCATGATTTGGCGGTAGCGTCCGCCGAAGGGCTGCGGGACGGATGCGCCGGGGACGTTCGCGACCTGGTTGCGGACGGCGTATTGGCCGGTGTCGCGGAGTTGCGTCTCGGTCATGCCGTCGCCTTTGAGTGTGATGAGGCAGACGGGCAGGCTGGAGGCGTCGAACTTGAGCACGACTGGCGGGAGCGTGCCGGGCGGGAGACGACGGAGGTTGGCGGTGGCGAGGTTCGCGATGGTGCTGACCGCCGTGTCCGGGTCCGTGCCGGGCTGGAAGTAAACCTTGATGAGGCTCACGCCGGGCAGCGACCGCGATTCGATGTGCTCGATGCCGCTCGCCAACGTGAAGAAGCGCTCGAAGCGGCCCGTGATGGAGTTCTCAATCTGCTCCGGCGGCATCCCGGAATAGAACGTGGCGACCACGACGACCGGGATGCGGATGGCGGGGAACAAGTCCACCGGCAGTCGCAACAGACTGGTGACGCCGACCACGCAGGTGATGAGGCAAAGCACCACCGTGAGATACGGATACCGGAGAGCGAAGCGCGTCATGCGGGCCTCCGGAGGTGGGCGCTTCGGTGAGCGAAGCGAACCGGGCATAGTCCGCTCTCATTAGCACCGGGCTTCAGCCCGGTGTCATTCGGCCAAGATGGGCGAGCCGTTTCAACGGCTTCTTCCCATGAGCACGCCGGAAGAAACCGTTGAAACGGTTTTTGCCCTCGGCCCCCGATAACACCCGGCTGAAGCCGGGTGCTAATGAGAGGAGCGCGGCGTTCACGCCGCTTCAGCGTCCGGACGGCAAGGCGCATTCGGAAGGTCAACGCACCTCGCGCGCTGAAGCGGCCTGAAGGCCGCGCTCCGGAGACTTGTGGCTCCGCCCTCATGCCGCCGAAACCTCCGCTGCCGGTGCCGTGCCGTTCGTCTCGTCCTCGCGGCGGTGCGCGAGCAGATACGCGGCAGGAACGATGAAGATGGTTTGCACCAGCGAGCACGTCAGGCCGCCGATGATGGCGAGGGCCAGCGGCGCGTAGGCTTCGCTGCCGGTGCCGAACTTGGCGGCCATCGGAAGCAGGCCCATGAGCGTCGCGAGCGATGTGATGACCACGGGACGCAGGCGCACGCGGCAGGCCAGCACCAGCGCCTCGCGCACGGGCATCCGGTCCTCGCGCAGGCGGCGGACGAACTCGACAATGAGGATGCTGTTCGCCACCACGATGCCCACCACCATCACCACGCCCATCAGTGACATGATGTTGAGCGTCGTGCCGGTGGACGCGAGCAGCACCAGCACGCCGGACAACGCCGACGGCACCGCGAGCAGGATGATGAGCGGGTCGAGGAACGACTGGAACTGCGCGACCAGAATCAAATACACCAGCACCACCGCCAGAATCAGCCCGAGGCCGAAGCTTTTGAACGACGAGTTCATCCCATGCACCATGCCGCGCAACGTCACCGTCAGGCCGGCGGGAATCTCCGTCTCGGCGAGGATGCGGTTCACGTCCTTGACCACCGCGCCGAGGTCTTCGCCAGCGGGTGCGACATAAACATTGATCACTCGGCGAAGCTGGTAATGGTCCACCTCGGTCGGCGCGTAGGCGTTGTGGAACTCGCTCATCGCATCCAGCCGCGCGGTGCGCAACCCCTTCGGCGAGCGCATCGGGATGGACCCCAAGTCCGCCATGTTTTTCACGTAGCCCTCCTGATATTGCACGGTGAGGAGGTAGTCGTTGCCGTTGCGCGGGTCCACGAAGTAACTCGGCGCAATCATCGCCCCGGACGTGAGCGCGGTGATAACGTTTTGCACGACCTCCTTGGAAGTCAGCCCCAGTTCGGCGGCGCGAGCGCGGATGACTTCGAGCTTGAGCGCCGGGTGGTCAATGTCCTGCGGCACGAGCACGTCGCTCACGCCCTGGAGCGCGCGGACCTTGCGGGCGATTTCCAGCGCGGTGCGGTGCGCGACTTCGAGGTTCGAGCCGCTGATTTGAATGTCAATGGGCGCGGGCAGGCCGAGGTTGAGAACCGCGTCCACGAGGCCGCCGGATTGCAGATACACGCTCAACTGCGGCAGCTCCTGCGTGATGCGCCGGCGCACGCGGTCCATGTAGGCGTAGCTGCCGGTCTTGTGCCCCTCGTTCAAGCTGACCTGCACGGAGGCGGTGTGGTGGCCGGAGTTGCTGGTGTAAATCGAGCTGAAGCCCGGCTGCACCCCGATGTTCGAGACGATGACGCCGAGGTCTTCCTTCGCGACCTCCTGCCGGATGATGTCCTCGACCTGCGCAATCAGCTTTTCGGTGATTTCCACGCGTGTCCCGGTCGGGGATTTCACGTTGATGAGGAACTGGCTCGGGTCCGTGCGCGGGAAGTAGGACACGCCGACCATCGGGTAAATCGCGAGGCTCACGGCGAACAGCAGCAGGCTCGCGATGACCGTAGCGCGCGGCAGCCGGAGCGCGATGTTGAGCAGGCGCTCGTAGGCGTTGAGCAGGCCGGTGAAGCCGCGCTTGAAGTTGTCGTTGAAGCGCTGGCCCCAACTGCGCGAGGCGAGCGCGGCATCGCGGATGGCCGGGCGCTGGAGCATCTTCGCGCAGAAGAGCGGCACGACCGTGAGCGCGACGACGTAGGAGGCGAAGAGCGAGAACACCACCGCCAGCGCCAGCGCCGTAAACAGGAACTGGCTCACGCCGTAGAGGAAGATGACCGGGAAGAACACCACGGCGGTCGCCAGCGAGGACGCGAGCACGGGCATGGCGACCTGCTCGCCGCCCTTCTCGGCGGCGACCTCGGGAGATTCGCCGAGTTCCAGCAGCCGGAAGATGTTCTCAATGACGACGACGGAGTTGTTGATGAGGCGCGAGAAGGCCAGCGCGAAGCCGCCGAGCACCATCGAGTTCACCGAGTTGTCGCCGAGACTGAGCGCTAGGAATGCGGCGAGGACGGAAATCGGAATCGAGAGGAAGACCGCGAGCGTGCCGCGCACGCTGCCGAAGAACATGAGAATCATCAGGCCGGTCAGCAGCAGGCCGATGACACCGATGAGCGTGAGGTTCCGGATGGCGCTCTTCACGAAGAGCGACTGGTCGAAGACGACCTTGCTGACAAGCTGTTGCGGCACGTCGAGCAGCTTGCCGACGGCGTCCTTCACCCCGTTGACGACCGCGATGGTGCTGCCGCCCTGCTTGAGCACGGGCAGATAGACCGAGCGCTGGCCGTCCACGCGCACGATGTTGTTCTGGATTTGCGACGCGTCCTTCGCCTCGCCCACGTCGGCGACCAGCACGGAGGATTTGTTGACGGTCTTGAGCGGGAGGCGGTTCACGTCGGCCACGTCGCGGAGCTGGCTGTTCGCATAGATGTTGTAGTTCAGCGGGCCGATGCGCACGTCGCCGGCGGGGAGAATGAGGTTCGAGTCGTTCACCGCGCGGACGACATCCATGACGGAGAGCTGGTGCGACTCCAGTTTCAGCGGGTCCACATAGACCATGATTTGGCGGTAGCGTCCGCCGAAAGGCTGCGGGACGGACGCGCCGGGGACGTTGGCGACCTGGTTGCGCACGGCGTATTGGCCGGCGTCGCGGAGTTCGGTTTCCGTAAGGCCCTCGCCCTTGAGCGTGATGAGGCAGACGGGGAGGCTGGAGGCATCGAACTTGAGCACGACTGGCGGCAGCGTGCCGGGCGGGAGGCGACGGAGGTTCGCGGTGGCGAGGTTCGCGATGGTGCTGACGGCGGTGTCGGGATTGGTGCCGGGCTGGAAGTAAATCTTGATGAGACTCACGCCCGGCAACGAACGGCTTTCAATGTGGTCAATGCCCGACGCCAGCGTGAAGAAACGCTCGAAGCGGCCAGTGATGGAGTTCTCAATCTGTTCCGGCGGCATCCCCGAGTAGAACGTGGCGACGACCACTACCGGGATGCGGATGGCCGGGAACAAGTCCACGGGCAGCCGCAGCAAACTCGTCACGCCGACCACGCATACGATGAGACTGACGACGATGGTCAGATAAGGAAACCGCAGGGCAAAGCGCGTCATGGCTCGTGGAAGACTCCTTTCACGGCATCACGCAGCTTCTCGACGCTTGTCTCACCGGAACGACAGAGTTCAATCACCTTGCGCTCGCGTTCGAGCAGGCGTTCGGCGGCGGCGGGAATGTCGGCGGCGATTTCCGGCGGCACGGACAGCACGCCATGCTGGTCAGCGTGGAGCAGATCGCCGGGATTCACCTTCAACCCGCCGACTTCGACGGGTTTGTCGAAGTCAACGATGTGAACGTAGGCGTGCGAAACCGCGACGCTGCCGGCGAACAGGTGAAAGCCCGCCGCCCCGATGCCCGGAAGGTCATGCACGGAACCGTTCGTGACCGCGCCGATGCAGCCAAGCGACTTGAGAACGTGCGCGTGAACCTCGCCGATGAACGAGCCGAAGCCGGGCCGTTCGCTCACGTCCTGAATCACCACCACGCGGGGCGCGGGCACAGCCAGCAACTTGTTCCACCAGTCCGTGCGCTCGACGGCGACGCGTCCTTCGACCGGCGGACCAGAATAACGGATGCGCACCGTGGCCGCGTAGCCGACGAGCGGCGGCATCTTCGGGAAGACGCAGCGCACCGAGGAATCGGCAAAGCCCACGTCGCGCAGGCGCATGTTGAAGGTCTCGATGGCGTTGGCGACGGTGCAGGTGTCGAAGCGACGCAGCGCATCAATCTGGGCGGGGGAAATGGGGTTGCTCATGGTGCCTCCTCCAGTTTCACCAGCTTCGGCTCGACCTTCTGGCCGGGCTTCACCTGGCTGCGACTGCCGACGAGCACCGAGTCGCCTTCCGCAAGGCCGGCGAGAACCTCGGCCTTGTCCGGTGCTTCGAGGCCGAGCTTCACTTCGCGTTCTTCAAGCGTGTTGTCCGGCTTGATGAGGAAGACCGTGACCTTCTTACCCCGCGCCAGCGCGGTGAGCGGCACGGCGAGCGCGTTCGGCTTGCGGTCGAGCTTCATCGCCACCGCCGCATACATGCCGGGATAGAGCGAGCCATCCGTGTTCACCACGTCCACCTGCGTCTCCATCGTGCGCGTGTTGGCTTCCACCTCGCGCGTGATGCGGGAGACCTTTGCGGGAAAGGTCTTGCCGAGGCTGGCGACGCGCACCTCGACCTCGTCCCCGGCCTTCACCTTCGCGACGAAGGAAGAAGACACGGGGAACACGAGCCGCAGCTTGTCCATGTGAACCAGCCGCACCAGCGGAACCGCCGGTGCGCTCGGCGAAAGCCCGCCGCGCACCATGTCGCCCGCGTCGGCATAGCGCTTCGAGATGATGCCGTCGAACGGCGCTACAATCTTCGTGAACGCAGCCTTCGCCTGCAGTTTGTGCAAGTCCGCCTCCGCGACGTGGACCTGCTCCTTCGCCGAGGCAATGGCGGCGCGGGCGGACGAAGCTGCGGCGCGGCTACCGCTGTGCGCGGCCTGCGCGGCGGCAACCTGCGCGTCCGCCGTGCGCTCCTTGGCCTGGGCGGTGTCAATGTCCTGTTGGGCCACGAGACCGGGCCGCTCCTTGGACACCGCCGCGATACGACCCAGGGTCAGCTTCACTTCGGCATGGGTCGCTTGGGCGCGTTTGATTTCGGCCTCGGCACGACGGATGTCCTCGTCGGCTCGCAGGGCATCCTCCTGCGCCTTGGTCACGTCCGACTGCGCGCGCTTCACGCCGGCGGCAGCGCGCTCAAGGTCCTCCTTCAGCTCCGGCACCTCGATGCTCGCGAGAAGCTGGCCGGCCTTCACGCGGTCGCCCACGTCCACGTTCATCGTCTGCACGAAGCCCGCGACCTTCGCGTGCAGGTCAATGTCTTGGAAGGGCCGGAACTCGGCGTCGAAGACGACTTCGCGGGCAATGTCCGCGCGCGTGACTTTCGCCACGGCAACGGGCGCCGGAGCGGCGGCGCCCTTCGACGCTTCGTTGCCGACGGCCTTCTTGCACGCGGTGCCAGTGGCGACGAGCACGATGGCGGCGGCCAAGCCTAACAAGGCCGTCCGAGATTCGAGAAATGTTGATGGTCTATCCTGCATTTGGTTTGCCCTTGGTTTCATCCGATGTTTCCGCGAGCGGAAGCAGCACGCGGAATCGAGCGCCGCGCCCCTCTTCGCTCGCCACTTCCACCTGCCCGCCGTGCGCGGTGCAAATCGCCTTCACGATGGACAGCCCGATGCCCGCGCCGCCCAGCTCACGCGAGCGGGCCTTGTCCACGCGGAAGAAGCGCTCGAAGACGTGCGGCAGCGCACCGCTGGGAATGCCGATGCCCGTGTCCGTCACCTCCAGCAAGGCCTTGCCTACGTGTGGGGCGGCCACAACCGAGAGCGTCACGGAGCCGCCCTGCGGCGTGTATTTGATGGCGTTGTCGAGGAGGTTGACGACGACCTGCTTGAGCCGGGCGCGGTCGCCCTCGACAGCCACGGCGCGTGGAGCGAGGCAGTTGAGCGACACCTGCTTGTCCTCGGCAAGCAGGCTCATCTGCTCTGCGGTGCTGGCCACAAGCTGGCCGAGGTCGAACCGCACCGACTCGGCTTGCGCCTCGCCCGCATCCAACCGCGAGAGCGCAAAGAGGTGCTCGACGATCTTGGCGAGCCGCTCGACTTCCTCCAGCACGCTGCCGAGACGGTCCTGCAACTCGGGCGCGCCATCGGTCTGCTGCAACATGGTCTCCAGTTCGCCGCGCAGGATGGTCAGCGGTGTGCGCAGCTCGTGCGAGGCGTCGGCCATGAAACGGCGGTTGTGGCTCAAGGCCTCGTCCAACCGCGCAATCATCTGGTTCAGCGCGGTGGACAGACGCTCCAGCTCGTCGCCGGTGCGCGGGACGGGCAGGCGCTCGCCGAGGTTGTGCGAGGAAATCTGCTCGGCACCGTGGATGATTTTCCGCACCGGCTCCAAGGCCCGCCGCGCCAGGAACCACCCGCCACCCGCCGCCACGGCCAGCAGGAACGGAAAGGCCAGCGCGAACGTCACGAGCCACTCGCGCAGCACCGTCTGCACCGGCCCGAGCGATGAGCCAACTTCGACGTGGAAAGTCCCGGCCGCCGTCGGCACGGGGCCGGTGACAATCAGCAGGCTCTCGCTCTCCGCCGGCGACTCCACGCGCGCGTAAGCCCGCGTCACCGTCGCGGCGGGCAGCGGCACTTTAGCCGGGTCGAAGCTCAAATCCGCCGGCACGCCGCAGACGTAAAGCACGCTGCCATCCGGCCGCGTCACGCGGATGAAGCGGCTGTTCAACTCCGGCGCGTAGCTCTCGCGGATTTCCTGGATGATGTGCTCCTCACCCAGTTGCGCGACGCGCGCGACCAGCGTCTCGGCGATGACGCCCGCGCGCTTGGACTGCGTCTCGCGGAGGTTTTTCTCCAAATGATGCTTCATGCCAAAATACATGAAGCCGCCGAGCAGCACGAAGCCGACGGCGATGACGCCCGCATACCAGGCGGTGAGCTGGAAGCCGATGGAGCGGGTGTTCATCCGAGCGTGCCCTCGCTCAGGCTGTAGCCCACGCCGCGCACGGTGCGGATGAGCTTGGTGGCAAACGGGTCGTCCACCTTCGCGCGCAGGTGGCGGACATACACGTCCACGATGTTCGTCAGGCCCTCGAAGCTCTCGTCCCAGACGTGCTCGATGATCATCGTGCGGGACAGCACGCGGCCCGCGTGAGCCATGAAGTATTCGAGCAAGGCGTATTCCTTGCCCGTGAGTTCGATGCGCGTCCCCGCGCGCCGCACCTGCTGCGTGAGCCGGTCTAGTTCGAGGTCCGCCACGTGCAACGTGCTGCTGCGCACCGCCGGTCCGCGCCGGAGCAGCGCCTTCACCCGCACGGCCAGCTCCGCGAACGCGAAGGGCTTGGTGAGGTAGTCGTCCGCGCCCGCCTCGAAGTTCTCGACCTTTGCGGCGGTGTCGTCCTTCGCGGTCAGGATGAGCACCGGCACCTCGGGCGTGTGGCGGCGGATGCGCTTGAGCACTTCCGTGCCGTTCAACACCGGCAGCATCAGGTCGAGGATGATGGCGTCGTAGCTGAAGCTGGCGGCGAACTCGCAGGCGCTCTGACCGTCGAAGGCCAGGTCCACGGCGAACCGCTCGGCGCGCAGTCCGCGCGCCACAAAGTCTGAAACCTTCCGATCATCCTCAGCTAGGAGCAGTCGCATGTCGTGTTGTTCGACCGCAGCGTCAGCGCCAAACATTAAAGAATTCCGAACGGAACATTAAAAGCCGTTCAGAATCGCGACGGGCGCTTGTCTTCGGTGACGACGCGGGCGTATTGGTTCCAGCATGAAGCCACCAGCCGAAGACCGTGCCGACCGGGATTACTGGCTTGTGATGGGTGCGCTTTCCATCGCCATCCTCGCCTTTGTCTTTGCCAACCGGGAGCCGGCCCGCGAGTCACGCCCCCTCAATGCGTGGCTGCGGGACCTGGATGCGAACGAGCCATACCGCCGCGCCCGCGCGGAAGCGGCCCTGCGGCAGATGGGCGTGACCGTCGTGCCGGCACTGCTGGCGCGGCTCGAATCCAACTACACCAACGACCATGCGTTGGCTGTCCTCGGCTTCGCCGCCTTGGGAAACCAAGCCAGACCCGCCCTCCCGCGACTCACCGAACTACTGCGCAGAGAGCCGACCATGTTGTCGGCGGCGCGTGCTCTCGCGGCCATCGGGCCGGCTGGCGTGCCGTTGCTGACCAACGCGCTGGCCGGGCCATTCCGTCCGGTCCGCACCAGTTGCGCCCGCGCGCTGGGCCGGATGCGTGGCGATGGCCGGCCAGCCGTGCCTGCGCTCGTCAGCGTGCTGGACGACAACGACGACGACCTGCGCTATTTCGCCACGCGCTCCTTGGGGAACCTCGCCATCGAACCCGTGAAAGCCGTGCCTGCGCTGATGACCCGCTTGGAGGACCGCAACGTGGAAGTCCGCAAAGTCGCGGCGCGCTCGCTCGGCCAGTTTCGGGGACGAGCCAAGGTGGCCTTGCCCGCCTTGGTCAAGGCGCTCGACGACCAAGACCTCGGCATGAAGCTGACTGCTGCTTTTGCTCTGCGGGAAATCAATCCCTCCATCGGCAACGAAGGGCTGAAATAGTCGCGCAGAGCGCAAGGCGCGTTCCGATGGCGAGCCGTCTCAGAGGATTGGCGGCGGGTCAATGTCCTGGCCACCGCCGGAGAAGAGCGCGTTCGAGGCGGGCGCGGAGACCCCGAAGCTGCCATCGGGGTTCATCACGTAGCCGAGCTGCGCGGGCTTGAGCTTCTCGACGTGACCGTCGAGGAAGACGGTGTTCGCGTAGGCGTCGTGGCGCGCGTCCACGCCGCCGCGATGCTGCGGGGCGCGGTTGGCGTCGTCGCAAAAGTCGGAGACGCCGGGGACGAGGCGCGGCGGGTCGAGAGCCCAGGCGTGGTAGGCAAGGCGCGCGCGGTCCACGCTGCCGTCCGGGTCGTAGGGCGTGCGGGACGCGGCAGGCTTGCCAGCGGCGGTGCCGAGCGAATCCGCGACGAGGACGGTGCGACTGGCGGCGAGGGCGTCCACGCGGACGGGGAAGGCGATGAAGCTGCCAGCGGCGTTCATGCGGCTGTTGCCGAGGAACTCGAAGTTGTAGCCGTAGCCGAGGTCGCGGTTGTTCACGCGCTCCGGGGCGCTGGGGCAGAGGAAAAGCTTGTTGTCCACGAGCTTGGTGTTGTCGTCGGCCGGATTGGCGGAGGGCGTGTTGAACGCGCAGACCTTGCTGGCCGCGCCGAGCGTGACGAACCAGCGCGGGCGGAAATGCTGGCCGTTGCCAACCTCGTAGAGATTGCGCGGGTCGCTGTTTGCCCCGACGCGCGGCATGCGTCCAGGGACGGAGACGGCGTCGTGCGAGTCGGCGTAGAGCTGGCAGGCGAGGGCAATCTGGCGCTGATTGGAGGCGCACTGTGCGGCGCGGGCGATGTTCTTGCCGCGCGCGAGCGCAGGAAGAAGAAGTCCAGCCAGCACGGCGATGATGGCGATGACCACCAGCAGTTCGAGGAGCGTGAAGCCCTGGCGGCGGGAGGAAATGTTCACGCGCCGTTCTAGGCGTGCCGGGCGAGGGCAGGCAAGGAGTTTCAGCCCCGCGTTCCTGGCGGCAGGCGGGGACGACCGCCGCCACTTCACTTCCCGGCCGAAATCCGCCGCACTGTCGGCACGAAGGTTTCCATCTCAGCCTCGGAGCCGATGGTGATGCGCAGGTAGTCGCGCACTTCGGGATGCTTGAACCAGCGGACGAGCAGCTTGCGCGCGCGCAGTTTCGCGAGCCATTCCTCGGCGGAAAGCCGCACCGGCGGCCTGACAAGCAGGAAATTGGTCTGGCTCGGCAGCACCGCCCAACCGAGACCGGTCAGCTCCGCAGTGACCAGCTCGCGCGTGGCGATGATGCGCCGGAAGTTGCGGCGGTAGTGCGGCAGGTCGTCGAGCGTCGCGAGCGCAGCGATTTGGCCGAGGCCGTTGACGTTGTAACTGTCGCGCACCTTGTCCAGCGCCGCGATGAGGTCCGCGTGGCCGACGAAGTAGCCGATGCGCTGAAAGCACAACGAGTAGGCCTTCGAGAATGTCCGGGAGACGAGCACGTGCGGGTGCTTGAGCGCGAGAGTCATCGCGTTCTCGCGGGCGAAGTCCACATAGGCCTCGTCCAGCACCACGACGCCGCGCGACTTTGCGCAGAGCGCATCCAGTTCCGCCGTGCGGTAGCCGCGTCCGCTCGGTGCGTTCGGCGTGGTGATGAGCGAGAGAGCGGCGAGGAAGTCCCAGCCGCGCTTGGGCAGCGCGGCCAGCGCTGGCAGGGAGAAGTCGGCGTTGAGGGGAACTGCATTGCACCGGGCACCGGCGATTTCCGCCAGGACGGGATAAAGCGAGTAGCTCGGGCTGAAGAACTGAACTGTTGACATCGCCACCGCCGGCTTTGGGCTTTGGGCTTTGGACTTGGGACTCGGTTCAACGAACGCGCGCGTCGCCAAGGCCAGCAGCTCATCCGAGCCATTGCCGACGATGATGTTCTCCGGCGCGCAGCCGTGGAGCTTGGCAAGCTTTTCGCGCAGCGCGGACGCTGTCGGGTTCGGGTAAAGCCTGAGCCGTCCGTCCACGGCGGCCTTCACAGCGGCGAGACCGTTCGGTGAGGGCGGGTAGGGATTCTCGTTCGTGTTGAGCTTGATGAGGCCGCGAATTCTCGGCTGCTCGCCGGGGACATAGGCGTGCAACCGCTGAACCAGCGGGCGAATCAACGGGCGTGGGGCGCGAACTGCCATGCGCAGAGTGTCAGGAAAAACCGGCACGGAAGTCGAGCCGGGGTTCATTTCCCGTAGGAGACGACGTGAGGAGTCTCACTTGTCTCCGCTGAAAAGTTAGAGACTCCTCACGTCGTCTCCTACAAATGCGTCACGCCCCGCAGCGCTTCAGCAGGTTTTGCGTGATGCGCTGCACGCGGGCGTCGGGGCCGTGCGGACGGCTCCAGTGCGACCACGGGAGGATGTGGCCGGGCGGCGAGCTGAGGGCCTGCGGCCACCAGATGGTCGCGGCGTTGAAGACGATGTTCTTCTTCGGGCCGGGGAAAATGGTCGCGGTCCAGTGCGCGGGGGTGGTGCCGCCACGCCAGACGGTGCCTTCGCCCACGACTTCAAGTCCGGGGATGTTCGCGGGCGCGCCGTGGTGCTCCCAGCCGACGAGGCCGCGCACGGAGTCGCCCTTCTTCATGCCGGTGCCCTCGAAAATCCAGTGGTCCGGCTTGGTGCAGACCCAGTCGCCCCCGCCGTTGAAGGGCACGATGCTGCGCGCGCCCATGATGTCCGCCTCGTGGCGCGCGTCGCGCTTCCAGTCCTTGGTGAACACGCTGATGGACTCCTCGATTTCCTTGTCGGTGAGGCCCGCGTAGATACCGGTGCGCTTGAGGATGCGGTTGGCCTTGCCGCTTGAGGACGGCAGGAAGGGCGTTCTGCCGAACACGGAATTGCCGCAAAGCCAAAGCGCGTTTGTGCCGGAGGTGATTGCGCTCTTTACCGCGTCGTATTGCCGCGTGTCCCAATACTCGTCGTGGCCGACACTCAGGAAGGTCTTGCAGCGGGTGATTTGCGCGGCATCGAGGCAGTCGCTGTTCGAACAGTAGGTCACGTCGTAGCCGTGCTGCTCCAGCCAGTAGGCTAGCGGGAATTCCCAGAGCAGATACTCGCCGGAGCCGATGGACAGCGGGTGCTCGTAAATCTGCGCATACTTCCCGTAAGGCCGGTCGAAGCTCACCTCGGTGCCGACTGCGTGCGCGCCGCGCGGGTCGGTGTAGAGCGAGTAGTTGTCGGGCCATTTGTTGTAGGCCTGCCAGGTGTTGTCACTGCACTGGAAGAGCAAATCCGCCGGGCGGTCATCGCGGACGATGAAGGTGATGTAGCTCTGCCAGTATGGCTCGGTGGCCTTGTCCGGCACAGTGGTGAGGCGCGTGAGATAAACGCCACTGGGCCACGCAGCGGGAATCTTGAACGAGACGACCGGTGCCCACTTGCACTCGCGCAGGCGGTTCTCACCGATGGAGGGGTCGGGCTGCTTTGTGCAGGGAATCGGGCCTTCGGTCATCATCAGCCGTGCGCCGCGTCCGCCGTAGTAACCGGTGCGGAAAACCTCGAAGAGAAACTTCGAGTCGGGGTTGACGCTGACCATGAAGTCCAGCGTCTCGCCAGCCTTCACGCTCTGGCGTGAGCAATAGCCCTCGATGGCCGGGGCGCGGTGGCCGCCGGTCTTGTCGAGGCGCACGCGGGTGAGCTGCCAGTCGAGGGAGCCGGGCTTGGCGTTTTCGTCGGCGATGAGTGAGCTGCGGCGTGGGCTTGGGCCTTTGGCTTTCTGCTGCGCATGGCTTTCGCCAGAGGCGAGCACGGCGGCGCTGGCAGCGCTGGCTTGGAGGAATTCACGACGACCAAGGCGGGAGGGGCGGGATTTCATGTGTGGAATGAGTGAAGGGGAGATTGGCGCGACGGAGGGATTATTCAACGGCGGTGTTCGCGCGCGCCGCCATTCTCTTCACCGCCCGGGTTCAGTCAGAGACTCCTCACGTCGTCTCCTACGCGAAGAGCGAGCGCGCGGCGGCGAGGTCGCGGGTGATTTGGGACTGAAGGGCGGCCATGTCAGGGAACTTCTGCTCGTCGCGCAGCTTGGCGGCGAAGGTGAGTTCGATCTCCTCGCCGTAGATTTCCTCGGCGAAGTCAAGGAGGTGGACCTCGCATTGCGGGCACGGCGTGGGGCTGGCAAGCGTGGGGCGGTGACCGAGGTTCAACGCGCCGCGATGCTCGTGTCCGGCCAGGCGCGCGTGGACGGCATAGACGCCGTTGGGCGGAAGGACCAGGCCAGACACATCGAGATTGGCAGTGGGGAAGCCGAGCTTGCGCCCGAGCTGGTCGCCGCGAATCACGGTGCCAGCGATGGAATGCTCGCGGCCGAGCATCTGGCTGGCGGCGGCGAGATCCCCGGTGCGGACGGCTTCGCGGATGCGCGTGCTGCTCACAGGCTCGCCATCGAGAGAGACAGCGGCGAGACCGTGGACGGTGAGCTTGAGCTCCGCGCCGAGCTGCCTGAGCAGCGCGACGTTGCCGCTGCGCTTGTGGCCGAAGGTGAATTCGCTGCCGACGCTGACGCTGTGCAGATGGCCGAAGTCGCGGGCGAGGCCGCGGATGAACTGCTCGCCGGTCTGCTGGCTGAACGCGCGGTCGAAGCGGATGAGGAGCGTGTTCGCGACACCGAGCGATTCGATGGCGCGGAGTTTTTGCGGCAGCGAGTAAAGCATCGGCGGCACGCGATCAGGCGCGACGATAGTGTTCGGGTGACGGTCGAAGGTGATGACGACGGGGACACCCTCGTGCTGGCGGGCGTCGGCGAGCGTCTGCCGGATGACCTGCTGGTGGCCGAGATGCACGCCGTCGAACACGCCGATGGCCACGCAGACTTTGCGCGGGCTTGCGGGGAGTTCGGTGGCGGCGGAGAGAATGGTCATGGCTGGCTTCGCTCATTAGCACCCGGCTTCAGCCGGGTGAAGCGCGAGGAAGCAGGCCGAACCGTTTCAACGGTTTGGCCAGGCGAGGCGGAGGAACGCGCGTAAAACCGTTGAAACGGTTGTCCTTCGTGGGTGATGCGAAACACCCGGCTGAAGCCGGGTGCTAATGAGAGGGAGCCGGTAGCGCTCATCGTGCTCGGTTGTTCTCACCTGGCCAGTTGCAGGAAGGGGATGACGCGCTTCTCCAACTCGCCAATCGGCAGCGCGAGGATGGCGTCGAGGGTGAGGGCGTCGGCCACATCCCACTTGCCGGAGGTCACGCGGCGAAGCGTGGCGAGGTGCGCGCCACAGCCGAGCTTCGCGCCGAGATCATGAGCGAGCGAGCGGACGTAGGTGCCCTTGGTGCAGGCGACGCGAAACTTAGCCAGCGGCTCGGCGTAGGCGGTGAAGCGGTAGTTGAAGATGTGGACGAGGCGCGGCTCGCGGACGACTTCGATGCCCTTGCGCGCGAGCTTGTAGAGCGGGACACCGCCCTGCTTCTTCGCGGAGACCATCGGAGGGATTTGCTGGAGGTCGCCGACGAACGCGGCGGCGGCTTCGTTCAACTGGTCGAGCGTCAGCGGGGGGACGGGCAAGGTGGCGGTGACCTTGCCATCGGTGTCGTAGCTGTCGGTGGCCTCACCAAACTTGATGTCGCCCTCATAGACCTTGTCGTCGGACATGAGCTTCTCGGAGAGCTTGGTGCCGCGCCCGAGCACGATGATGAGCAGTCCGGTGGCGTTGGGGTCGAGCGTGCCGCAGTGGCCGACCTTCTTGATGTTGAACTTGCGGCGGATGTCGTCCACCACGTCGTGCGAGGTGCAGCCGGCTGGCTTGTCCACGAGCAGGGCGCCGTCGAGGGAATCGAATTGGAGCATGAGCAATCTCTGGCGAAACGGACGTCGGTCACTTCGCGGCGTCCAGGGCTTTCTTGAGGGCGGCGATGACTTTGCGCTGAACGGAGAGGGGCTTGCCGGCGATGCGCGCGCCCGCCGCCGCCGGGTGGCCGCCGCCGCCGAACTTGCCAGCGACCTCGTTCACGTTCACGCGCTCGCTCTTCGAGCGGAGGCTGATGCGGGTCAACTCCGGTTCCACTTCCTCGAAGACGCACGCGACCACGACCGGCTCGATGTCGCGGATGTGGTCAATGAGGCCCTCGCTGTCATTCGTGTCCGCGCCGGTGCGGGTGTAGTCCCGCTTGCGCAGCCAGAACCACGCGACCTGGTCGTTGTGCGTGGTGCGGAAGCTGTTGAAGACGTGGCGCAGGAGCTTCGCGCGCGACATGGGGTAGCTCTGATAAACTTCGTTGCAAACGCGCGCGAGGTTCGCGCCGTTGCGGACGAGGTCTGCGGCGACGTGGTAGGTGCCGGGCGTGGTGTTCGGGTAGCTGAAGCTGCCTGTGTCGGTGGAGACGGCGGTGAAAAGGCAGTCTGCAATGGCCGGCGTGACGGGCCAGCCGGCGTGCTTGAGCAGCTCGTAAATCAGCTCGCCAGTCGCCGGCACGCGGGCGGAGACCCAGTTGAGCTTCGCGTAGCGGGTGTTGCTTTCGTGGTGATCAATGTTGATGAAGTCGCGGTGCTTCGCGATGGCTTTGCCCACCGTGCCGAGGCGCTCGAAGCTCGCGCAGTCGGTGGCGATGACGAGGTCGAACTTCTGGCCGGACTCGGGCTTTTTGACGAAGCCGGCGGGAACCATGAAGCGGAGCTTCTGCGGGACTGCGTCCTGGTTCCAGACGGTGACCTGCTTGCCCTGGTTCTGGAGCGCGAGGGCGAGGCCGACCTGCGAGCCGATGCAGTCGCCATCGGGGCGGACGTGGCCGACGACGCAGATGGACTTGGCGCGGCGGATGGCGTCGAGTATCTCATCGAGGATGTGGGAGTAGCCGGTCACTTCGCGGGCTCCTGTTTCTCCAGCTCGTCGAGGATGGTGAGGATGCGGTTGCCGCGCTCGACGCTTTCGTCGAGGTGAAACTGAATTTTCGGGGTGTAGCGCAGCACGATGGAGCGGCCCATCTCGAATTGGATCTGGCCGCGGTTTCCGTTGAGCTGGTTCATGGCGCGCTGCTTGGCGGCGGCCTTGCCCACGACTCCGACATAGACCGCCGCCTCCTTCAGATCGGGCGTGACGGTCACGTCGCTGACGGTGATGAGGCCATTGTCACCGCCGGGCGGGAAGTCGCGGCGGATGATTTCACCGAGCGTGCGCTTGAGCATCTCCCGGACGCGTTCGAGGCGGACTGTCATGTCAGGGGGGCGGGAAGGATTAAGAGTAAGATTAGGATTAGGAGTAAGAGGGGAGGCTCGCGGCGATTTCTTAATCGTAATCTTACTCTTAATCGGTGTTCAGCTCACAGCGCCTGCTTGAGCTTCTCGACGGCGTAGCACTCGATGGCGTCGCCGAGCTGGAACTCGTTGAAGCCGTCAATGCGGATGCCGCATTCCAGGCCGGTGCGGACCTCGTTGACCTCGTCCTGGAAGCGGCGCAGGGAAAGGGTGACGCCCTCGTAGAGGAGGTTCTTTTTCCGCATGACGCGGACCTTGCCCTTGATGATGCGGCCCAGCGTGACGGAGCAGCCCGCGACGGCGCCGCCCTTGGACAGCTCGAAGATCTGCCTGACCTCGGCGCTGCCGACGACGACATCCTTGAGCACGGGCGGGAGCAGGCCGGCCATGGCTTCCTTCACCTCGTCAATCAGCTCGTAGATGATGGCGTAGAGCTTGATCTGGACGGCGAACTGTTTGGCCTTCTCGTTGGTGCCGGAGTCAATGCGCGTGTGGAAGCCAAGGATTACGCACTTGGACGCTCCGGCGAGGTCCACGTCCGACTCGGTGATGGTGCCAACAGCATGGTGGACGATTTCGAGCGCGACCTTGTTGGTCTCGATCTTCTTGAGCGCCTCGACGATGGCCTCGACGGAGCCTTGGGTGTCCGCCTTGACGACGACCTTGAGGGTGAGCTGCTGGTTCTCGGCGATCTTGGCGAAGAGGTTCTCCAAGGTGACGCGGGGCCGGCGGTCCTCGGCGTCGGCGGCCTTGTCGGCCAGGGTGCGCTCCTCCGCTATGTCGCGGGCAGCACGCTCGTTCTCGACGACGACGAATTCGAGGCCGGCCTCGGGCACGCCATTGAGGCCGAGCACACGCACGGCGACGGAGGGGGTGGCTTGCTTGAGGCGCTCGCCCTCCTCGTTGATGAGGGCGCGGACACGACCATAGTGGGAGCCGCAGAGGATGACATCGCCCACCTTGAGTGTGCCTTTGCGGACCAGGACGGTGGCGGTGGGGCCGCCGGCTTGAAGGCCGGACTCGATGACGTTGCCCTTGGACTTGCGGTCGGGGTTGGCCTTGAGCTCGAGCAGGTCAGTCTGGAAAACAATCATCTCCAGCAGCTTGTCTATGCCCTGCTTCGTCACAGCCGAGCAGTCCACGAAGAGCGTGGTGCCGCCCCATTCGTCCGGCGTAAGCCCTTTTTCCTGGAGCTGCTGGCGGACGCGGGTGGGGTTGGCGTTCGGATGGTCGCACTTGTTGACGGCGACAAGGATGGGGACTTTCGCGGCGAGCGCGTGCGAGAGGGCTTCGAGGGTCTGCGGCATGACGCCGTCGTTGGCGGCGACTACCAGGACGACGAGGTCGGTGACATTCGCGCCGCGCGCGCGCATCGCGGAGAAGGCCGCGTGGCCGGGTGTGTCGAGGAAGGTGATTTGCGCCTGCTCGCCTTTTTTCTCCGGGTGCGGGACGGTGATGGTGTAGGCACCAATGTGCTGCGTGATGCCGCCGGATTCGCCGGCAGCGACGTTGGCCTTGCGGATGACGTCGAGGAGCGATGTTTTGCCGTGGTCCACGTGACCCATGATGGTGACGACGGGCGGGCGGGGCTTGAGATCCTCGGGCTTGTCGTCAATCGGGTCGGCCTCGACTTTCTTGAGGGCAGCATGGACGTGGCCTTCACCCTTGGCGCGTTTCTCGATCTCGAACTTGAAGCCGTGCTTGGCGCAGAGTTTGATGGCGATGGCCTCGTCCACCGCCTGGTTGACGTTGGCGAAGATGCCCATCTGCATCAGGTCGGCGATGAGCTGGAAGGGCTTGCGCCGCATCTGATCCGCGAGGTCGCGGACGACGACGGGCGGCTTCATCATGATGACCTGCGCACCAGCGGGAAGTGCGGCGCGCGGGTCGGCGGGCTTGGGCGGAGGCGGTGGCGTGGCCGGGCCGCGCGGTTGCTGGCCGAAGCCAGGGCGGCCTTGGGTGCCGCCACGATTGTCACCGGGACGATTGCCTTGGAAGCCGCGGTTGTCACCGGGGCGGCCACCTTGCAACGGGCCGGCGGGGGCGCGGCGGTCGTCACGGGCTGGCTCGGGGCGGCGCGCCCCGAACTTGGAAAGATCAACGCGCCCAACCAACTGGCCGGTCGTGGGCTTGGGCGGCTCGGCGGGAGGTTGCGGGGGGGCCGGGGCGACGACAGGAGCGGGCGGCGGGGCGGACTGCGTCTGGACTACCGGGGCAACTGCCGCCCCGGCGTGAGGCGCGACGGGAGCTGGCGGAGGCTCGGCAACCGCGGCTGGGGCGGATTCGGCTGCGGGCGGTTCCGGCTCGGGCGGCGGCGGCGGCGGCTCGGGCTCCGGGGCCTTGATGATGACAATGGGGGCTTCGATGACGGGCGGCGCTACTGGCTCGGCGGGCTTGAGCGGGCCGAGCTTTTCCTCGAGAAACTCGGCGGTGATTTTGTCGAGCGAGCTGGAGGGAACCTTGGCTTCCTTGATGCCCAGTTCCTTGGCGAGGGCGAGCACCTGCTTGCTCTCAATGCCGAGCTTCTTGGCAATGTCGTAAATTCGAACGGGCATAATAACTTGCGCGCCCGGGAGGCGGACCTCGCGGGCGCGCTCAACTAATCAAACTACGCAAGCGCCCCGGCCAGTGAGCCGGCCTTGGCCGCTTCCTTGATGGCGGCCAGCACGATGCCGGCTTGCTCGCCAATCTGCGGAATGTCTTTCAAATCGTTTTCCTCGGCCTGCGTCACCACATCCTCGAGCGCGTGGAAGCCCGTGTTGACCAGCGCCTCGGCCATCTCGCGGGTCACTCCCGGCACCGCGGCGAAGGCGTCGATCGCGTGCATGATCTTGTCCCCGATGCCGACGCTGGTGACCGCCTCGGCGTCAATGTTCACCGCCCAGCCGGTGAGGCGCGAGGCGAGGCGGGCGTTCTGGCCACGCTTGCCGATGGCCAGGGAGAGCTGGCTCTCATCCACCAGAATCTTCAGCGCGTGGTTCGTCTCGTCCACCGTCATGGACTTCAGGACGGCGGGCGCGAGCGCGTTGGTGATGTAGGTCTTGATGTTCGGATCCCACTTGATGATGTCCATCTTCTCGTTGTTCAGCTCGCGCACGATGTTCTTCACGCGCTGGCCACGGAGACCGACACACGCGCCGACCGGGTCCACCTTCGGGTCACGGCTGTAGACGGCGAGCTTCGTGCGGAAACCCGGTTCGCGGGCGACGCCCTTGACCTCGACCGTCCCGTTTGAGATTTCGGAGACCTCGAGTTTGAAGAGCTTGATGACGAACTCCGGTGCGGCGCGGCTGAGGATGATCTCCGGGCCGTGCGGGCCGTTCTCGACAGCCTTGACGAAGCAGCGGATGCGCTCGCCAATCTGGTATTCCTCCGTCGGGACGCGCTCGCGATTGGGCAGCAACGCCTCATAGCGGCCCAGGTCCATGATGACATCCGAGCGCTCGAAACGCCGCACCGTGCCGCTGACCAGATCCCCGACGCGGTCCTTGAACTCCTCGAAAATCAGGGCCTTCTCCGCACGGCGGACCTGCGTGAGCAACGCCTGCTTGGCATACTGCGCCGCGATGCGCCCAAAGCCGGTGGGCGTGACCTCGACCTCCAACTCCTCGCCAATCTGCGAGTCAGCCTTCTTCTTGCGGGCCTCGGTGAGGGAAATCTGGTCGTGTTTGGAGATGACCTTGTCCGTGACGATGAGCTTTGCGAATGCCTTGATGTCGCCGGTCTTGGGGTCAATCAGGCAGCGCAGCTCGCGGGCCGGGCCAACGGCTTTCTTGGCGGCGGAGACGAGCGCCTCCTGGACGGCACCGACGAGGACATCCTTGCTGATGCCCTTCTCGCGTTCCCAGAATTCCAAGATGGCTAGAAAATCGGCATTCATAATTCGACCCGTGCTTGCGCCCCATCAGGGGCAAAAAAAAGCCGGAAAAAATTCCGACTTCACACGCTGGCGACCAGCAACTTCGTTTACCGCGCCGCAAGCTATTAGGGGCAAAAAACACCGTCAAGCCTCATTTCCGGCGATTGGAGCAGGGAGGCGTGGCGAGAAGAGGAGCAGGATTACGGGCAGGAGGGGAACGCGCGTTGCTCCAGCCTGTGCCGCCCGGCCTCACACCCTCTTGTCATCCAGCGACTGTGAGATGGCGCTGGGATGCGGGCGCGGGCGGAGGAGGTGGGCGATGATGCCGCCCGCAATCACGAGCAACGCCACGGCGGCTGCGAGATAAATCCAGCCACTGTTGCGACTGCCGGGTGACGCGACGGCGAGCTGGCCGGCGGGCTTGGCGGGTTTCCCATTGGGCGTCATTTTGGGCGCGGTGGTCTCCTGGCTTTTGGCTTCTGGCTTCCGGCTCTCTCTGGTGGGAGCTGCTGTTGCCACCACCGAGGGAGCTGGGTTCGCAGGAACCTGCGTCGCGGCAGAGGAGGCCCCCTTTTCGGCGGGTTTGGTTGTTGCCGGGCGTTGCGTCGTGGCAGGAGGGACAATGATTGGAATGGTTTTGGACGCCGCGGGGGGCGCAGCGTTTGTCGCGTTCGTTGTTGTCTTGCCTGGGGGCAGGAGCGTCGCGGGTGGCGGAGCGGGCTTCGTGGCGGCGACTGTTGAGTTTGTTGTCCTGGGCGGGACGGGCTTGGGCTGGATGACGCGGGCTTCGAGCGGCTTGGCAGGCGGGGCGGAGGTGCCGGGCGGCGGGCGGAGCAACTCGACTTTGGCGAGCGCGTTGGATGCATCAATGAAGCTCTTGGGCTGGCGCAGCGCGGGTGGGAGGGCGGGCGGGATGGGCTGCAACACCAAGTCCTCTTTCGGCTTCGTCACAACGGGCTGGGTCATGGGGACTGGAGGCTTTGGCGCCTGAATCACCGGCTTGGGCGGCGGTGGCACGGCGGCTTTGGCCTCCTGCTTGGGAGCTGGCACCGGAAGATTTGTGTCGGGCTTTTTTGGGGCGACTGCGGGGGCCGGGACTGGCTCGGTTTTTTTCGTGATTGCGACGGCGGGAGCAGGAGGGAGTGGCTTGGGTGCCGCAGGCAGTGGAGCGGGCTTCGGTGCAGGTGGCGTGACTGCGACGGTGTTGGTCACGGCTTTTGGAATGGGAATGGGAACGACCGGCGGCGGTGCTGGCGCAGGCTTTGGCACGACGGTTTCCGGGGGTTTGGAAGCGACGACGACAGGCGGCGGGCTTGTCGGTGCGACCGGCTTGGAGATGGCGGGCGGGGGTGTCGGGGGCGGAGTCGGAGCCGGCGTCACCACCGCAGGCGATTGCACCAGCAGTGGCGCGGGCAAAGCCGGTTTCTCCGGGAAGGGCAGGCCGATGTCCTCCAAACCTCCGCGCACTGCCCAGTGTGTGAACTCTCCGCGCCTCGTCACCAGCGCTGTGATGAAGGGCATCTTTGCGGACCGCATCTCGCTGGCACGCTTGCCGTAGGTGATGTTGATGGGGCGGTCGAAGGGCGTGCCCACAATCACGTCAGTGCCGTCGGAGACGAGGATGATGGTGAGGTTGGTCGAGATGGCGAGCGCCTGGCCCAACTCGGCGAAGACGGGGCGGAGGTTGGATTTTCCGCGAAATTTCTGCTGCGCGAGGAACTCATAGGCGCGGTTGGCCAGCGCGATGTTCAAGTCCGGCGTCCAAGCGTTCAGAGGAAACTCCCGCGTCAGCACCGTGTCAGCGTAAGTCCAGAGCGTGAAGACCTCGCCCTCCTGCATCCGCCCACCGAGGCCGCTGGCGACAAGCCGGTGAGTGGCGCGGTGGAGACCGTCGGCGGAGCGCTGCATCCCGGAGGACATGTCCACGACGAAGAGGTAACGGCAGTCCGGTGTGATGGGTGAGGGGCCCACGGGCGGGATGGGCGCGAGCTTGATGACGGCCCTGGCCTGCTGGGGCGCGGCGGCGGGGGCGGCGGGCGTGAGGAGCGCGAGCGCGCAGAAGCAGGTGAGGAGGCGGGGGAATTGCAAATTGGAAATTGCAAAATGCCAAACGCCGGACGTCCGGCTGAGGCTGGCGGTTCTTCCTCTGTCGAGGCCGCCCACCGCCTGCGGCTCGCGGTGCGTCTGCCAGATTGAGTTCAGCCGGGCCATCAGCGTGGTTGATTGAACCGGACGCGCTCGCGCCGGTTGTGCTCCTTCAAGTCCAAGGCCATGTCCCGGTTTGCCTCGCCTATCATGTGCAGGAAGTTCTCGCAGCTTTGCGCCATGCCGCCAAAGGAATTAACCGTGTCCCGCTCGGCGAAGTCGTTGGTGATCACAAGCACCTCGCCGAGCTGGCTGAGGCGGCAGGCCACACGCTCGATCATGTCATCCGCAGTCTGGCCAGCGCGCGAGTAGAGCACCTCGACCTCGCGCGTGGAATGCGCCTGCGGCGTGCCGGCAGGCGCGCCAGCTCCGTCGAAGAAGATGGTGATCGGCGTGCCCGTGGCGTCGTGGTAGTGCGTGAGCTGCTCGATGAGCGCCTCCCGCGCAATGGCGGAATGGCGCGCCCGGCCTTCGGCCAGTTCCGGCCAGGCGTGCAGGAGGCTGAAGCCGTCCACGAGAATGCGGAGCAAAGGCACGCGGACAAAGTAGCAGTGAGCCGGGAGGCGGAAAGCTGAATTTCCACGGCACGACAACAGCGGGCACAACTCACATTCTTGCGACGCGGAGGCTGTTCCGTTCCTGCTCGTAATCGCGATCCACATTTTCCCCCTTCCCCGCGCGTTTCGTCCAATGGGGCAGGTTAGGATTACGAGCAGGAGCGTGCGGCGGACGCATCGGCCTGCTCAAAATTTCTGACACCGCGCGGGAAAGGCAGGCTCCCTCCCGCTACACCATCACCTCGGTGATGGCTTTGCCGTAGGTGATGGGAACGGGGCGGTTGAGCGTGTCGCGGACTTCGGTGTGCGGGTCAATCCCGAGCAGGTGGTAGATCGTCGCGGCGAGGTCGTCGGGCTTCACCGGCTTGTCGGCGGGATATTCGCCGTGCTTGTCGGACGCGCCATAAACAAAGCCCTTCTTCACTCCCGCGCCCGCCAGCAACGCCGTGTAGCACTGCGGCCAGTGGTCGCGGCTGATGTTCGCGTTGATGCGCGGTGTGCGACCGAACTCGCCCACCCACACCACGAGCGTCGTGTCCAGCAGGCCGCGTGAGTCGAGGTCGTTGAGGAAGGTCGGCAACGTCTGGTCGGTGATGGGCAGGTGGCGCTTCTCGATGATGGGGAACATCCGCGTGTTGTTGAAGCCGTGCGTGTCCCAGCCGCCGTTGTCCGTGCTCTGTCCGCCGATGCTCTCGGAGAAATAAACCTGCACGAACTTCACGCCCGTCTCCACGAGCCGCCGCGCGAGCAGACAGCCCTGGCCGTAAGGCGTGCGACCGTAGGCGTCGCGGAGTTGGGCCGGCTCGGCTTCGAGATTGAAGGCCTCGCGAAGCTTTGTGGAGTGGAGCATCGCCAGCGCCTTGTCGTAGTAGGCGTCCAGCCCCCGCGCGGCGCTGGAGTAATCGAGCAGCCGCGTCTGCGCATCAATCACCTTCTGCAGCTCGCGACGCGACGCGAGCCGGTCGAACGAAAGATTTGCCGGCAGGCTCAACTCCGGCAGGCCGAAGCCCGGCTCGCTCGGGTCGCGCAGGACGAGCAGCGGGTCGTGGACCTTGCCGAGGAAGCTCGCGTGCTGCGCGGGCACAATGGAGCCATCCGAAATCGTGTAGGGAAATGCGGCGAACGTGGGCAGCTCGGGATTCTTGCCCGGCGCGAGCTTGTCCACGACGGAGCCGTAGGCGGGAAAAAGGTCAATCGAGTCCTTGAGCCGCTGGTCATCGGTGGCCGGCGCGTGCCCGGAGAGCGCGTAGTAGCCCGCCGAGTTGTGGTTCTTCATCGTGTGGTGCATGGACCGGATCAGCGTGACCTTGTCCATGACCTTCGCGGTGCGCGGGAGGAGCGAGTTGACCTGGATGCCGTCGGCGCTCGACGACATGGGCTTGTGCAAGCCGCGGATGCCCTCGGGCGCGTCGGGCTTCATGTCGAAGGTTTCGAGATGGCTCGGCCCGCCCCACTGGAAGAGGAAGATGACGGACTTCGCGCGCGCGACCGGGTTCTTCGCGGCCTTGGCCTCAGCGGCAAGCAGCTTGGGCAAGGACATGCCGAACATGCCCATGCCGCCGACTTGCAGAAGACGGCGACGGGTCATCTGGAAGTCGAGCTGCGGCGTGCAGTGGGAGTTCATTGCGTCAATGGTCTAACACCGGTGAGCAGACGCGGCAAGAGGGGTGAAGTTTCAGTCAGCGCTCTCATTAGCACCCGGCTTCAGCCGGGTGTCCGAGGCGAACAGCGAGCCGAACCGTTTCAACGGTTTGGCGGTGCGGAATGAAACCGTTGAAACGGTTTCATCTTCTGGGGCGTGCGTTACACCCGGCTGAAGCCGGGTGCTAATGAGAGGAAGGATCAATCACCACCTCCATCTCCACCACCCGAGCCTCCGCTTTCTCCGAAATCGCCATCGGTGCCGCCGGTGCTGTCGCGATTGTCAGGAAGATTGTCTCCGCTGGAACTTCGCAGCGATTCATTGGCACGCCTCTGATCCCAAAATCGCCACGAGGCGAAGGTGATCAACAACACCAGCAGTAACACCGCTATCATGCGGTGTCCGGCATACGCGAGGAACAAGCAGGCCAAGAAGGCCACGATGATGATGTAGTCCAAGAACTTCATTCGAGACCGCTTTCGGTTTGGCTACTGAGTCTGGCTACCTTCTCAACACAAACTCCTTCGCGTTCACCAGCCCCCACAGCACGTCTTCGGTGCCGGAGCGGCGGTCCTTCGCCTGCTCGATGTGCGCGAGGGTCTTCGTCAGCTCCGTCTCGCTCGGCGCGCGGGTGAGGACGGACCAGTAGAGTTCAGTCACGAGGTCGCGGTTGGACTTCACGGCTTCGAGCAACGGGCCGAGCCGGTTGTCGGATTGCGTCAGCAACTCGTTCACCGCTGGGCCGGAAATCATCTGGAACGCCTGGCCCATTGTTGTCTCAGCGGAGCGCTCACAATCGCAGGTGGTGATGCGCGGCGGCTTGCCGAAGATGGCCATGAACGCGTCGGGCGAGAGCTGGGTGCGACGACCGCGCCGACCTTCGAGCCGCGCTCCGGGCAGCTCCGCCGCGCGCGTGCCTGCGGGAAAGTTGCGGAACTCCGGCGTCACACCCGTCACCTGGTGCAACGTGTCGAACAACTGCTCCGCCGTGAGCCGGCGCACCGACGCGCGCGCGTAGTTCAGCTCGTCGTCTCGGTTCGTTTCGTTTGGCTCGCTGGCGGTCTGGTAGGAGCGCGAGTTCATCACGAGGCGGATGACGTGCTTGAGGCTGAAGCCGCTCTGCACGAACTCGCCGGACAACGCCGCCAGCAGCGCGGGATGTGACGCGGGGTTCGTCGCGCGGAAGTCGTCAATCGGGTCCACGATGCCGCGGCCCATCAGGTGGAACCAGATGCGGTTGACCTGCGCGCGCGCGAAGAGCGGGTTGTCGGGCCGCGTCACCCACACCGCGAGCGCCTCCAGTTCGTCCTGCTTGTCGAAGTCCATCTTTGCCGCACCGAGGAAGCGCGGCTCGGCGCTCTTCTCCGTGCGCGGGTTCGTCACGCTGCCCTTGCGCGCGAGGTAGACAATCTGCTCGCCGACGAACTCGTGCTTGTCGTTCGTGTCGCGGCGCGCGTTCTTGAGAATCTTGTAGTCCACGCGCGCAAAGAGCGCGGCCCAGTCGTAGTAATCGTCCTGCGTCCAGCGGTCGAACGGGTGGTTGTGGCACTGCGCGCACTGGAGCCGCGTGCCGAGGAAGACCTGCGCCGCCGCCTCCGCGCGGATGACCGGCGTGCGGTTGGCGCGGTAGAAATTCGCCTCCGGGTTCGCGTAAGTGCTGCCGCGCGACGCGATCAGCTCGCGCGCGAACTGGTCCATCGGCTTGTTGCCCGCGATGCTCGCGCGCAGCCAGCGGTGGAAGTCCTGCACGCCCTTCGAGTCGAGGGCCTTCTCCTCCACGCGCAGCAGGTCCGCCCACTTGAGCGCCCAGAAGTCGGCGAACTCGGGGCGTTCGAGCAGCTCGTCGCTCAGCGCGGCGCGTTTGGTGAGCATCCTCTCATTAGCACCGGGCTTCAGCCCGGTGGAAGTTGTCCCGAAACGCGGAGCCGTTTTAACGGCTTCTGACGTGCGAGAAGCCGCTTCAGCGGCTGATGTGTTCTTGGGAGCGGGATTCACCGGGCTGAAGCCCGGTGCCAATGAGAGCGGCGAAGCAGAACTGCCGACGAACTTCCTCGCCTCCTCGGCAGTCGGCAGGATGCCGAGCAAATCCAGATACGCGCGGCGGAGAAACACTTCATCGCTCGCCAACGCGCTCGGGTTCATCCGCAGCGTCTGGAGCTTCGCGTAAATCTCCCGGTCAATGAAGTTGTGCGGCTGCGCGTTCGCCCACTTGTAGCCCGGCCGCGCGGGCACGAAGGCCAGCCGCACCGGCTCCTGCAAGTGCAGGAAGCGCACGAGCAGCGTCGTCTCGCCGGACTCCTTCCGCGTCACGCGACCGTGCGTGGAGACCTCCGCCACCGCCACGCTCACGACTTCGTAGCAGGCGATCTTCGTCACGTCGCGCGTCGAGCCGTCGGAGAACTTCGCCGTGACCTTCACCTCCACGGAGCTGGCTGGCTCGATGAGCACGCGCTCACTCGGCGTGACCTCCAGCGTCGCGAGCGTCGGCGCGCCGGGCGACTCGCGCCGGGCCCCGGCAGTGAGCCACTCGCGCAGCGTGCGATACTCCCACGAGTCCTTGTCGAAGCGCTTGCCTCCCTCGTGCGCGACCGCCTGCGTGGCCTTGAGCAGAAGAAGACTCTCCTCCGGCGACGTGGTGTTCACGCGCCGTCCGAACTGGTCCTGCACCAGCGCCGCGAAGTCGTAGTCCGGGTCGCCACCGCGCAGGGAAAGTTTGAAGCCGCCCTTGCCAGTCGCATTGCCGTGGCAGGTGCCGAGATTGCAGCCGGCCTTGGAGATCACCGCTGCCACGTCGGTCTGGAAGGTGACGGGAGCTGCGCGCAGCGCGCCAGCAAACGCCAGCCAGACGGCGGCAAGGCAAAGCAGACGGCGGTTCGCGGAGTTCACGGTGGCAAAGCTAAAGTGCAATCGAGTGCCTGCACAGACGCGTTTCGGGCAGCCGGGTTTCAACTCGAAGTCTTGCGGGGAGCGCGGGCGTCCGGAGTCTGCACTCGCATCTCAAAAGGCAGCGACGTGAAGAACGCAAAGTTGCGCAGAGACCGAAGGGAAAGCTCCGTCTCCGCGTCTCTCTGCGGTCTCTGCGCCCTCTGCGTTAAAGCAAGTCATCTGGCCACTTTAGTTGCGGCTCCGCAGCGCCATGTCTCTGCGTTATCGGAAAGGCCCGCTTCGCCTGCTGCGTTCCAATTCAGCCGCTCACGCGGACATAGGCGCCCGCGCTTCAAGCTGCGGTTTCCCCTGTCGCGTTGACTTGTTGAAGTGAGACATGGGACTGGCTACCTTCCGCGCCCTGACTATGGCTGTTGCCCGCGCATCTCATCGCTCGACGAGTTCCTCCGCCTCCCTCCCCGCCATCCCGCCCGGCACCACCGTCACCACGCTCGACAACGGCCTGACCGTCATCTTGCGCGAGGACCGCTCCGCGCCGGTCGTGTCCGCGCAGGCTTGGGCGCAGACGGGCAGCGTGCATGAGGGACGCTGGCTCGGTGCGGGCTTGAGCCATGTGCTCGAGCACATGCTCTTCATGGGCACCGCCACGCGGCCGCCGGGGCAGATTGACCGCGAGGTGCAGGACGTCGGCGGCTACATGAACGCCTACACGAGCTTCGACCGCACGGTGTATCACATCGACGCCCCGAACACCGGCGCGCGCGTCGCCGTGGACGTGCTCTGCGACATCATGCAGCACGCCGCGTTGCCCGATGACGAGCTGAAGAAGGAGCTCGATGTCATCCGCCGCGAGATGGACATGGGCCACGACGACCCCGGCCGCCGCGCGGGCCGCCGGCTCTTTGAGACGGCCTACACACGCAGCCCGTATCGCTTCACCGTCATCGGCTACCGCGACATCTTCGACATGTTGAAGCGCGAGGACATCGTCAGCTACTACCGCGAGCGTTACGCGCCGAACAACGTCTTCTTCCTCGTCGTGGGCGACATCGTGGCCGCCGACGTGCTCGTGCAAATCAAGGCGGCTTGGGCGAAGTCTCCCTCCCGCGCCATCCCGCCGATGGTCCTGCCCGAAGAGCCTTCGCAAGCCGCTGCGCGCGAGGTCGTCGAGGAAGCGCCCATCGAGCTCGGCCACTTCCATTTCTCTTGGCACACCCCCGACGTGCGGCACGCGGACATTCCCGCGCTCGACGTGCTGGCCACCTTGCTCGGCAATGGCCGCAGCTCGCGGCTCTTCCAAAACGTCCGTGAGAAAAAGGCCCTCGCCCACTCCGCCGACGCGTGGACTTACAACCCCGGCCTGCCCGGCCTCTTCGGCATGAGCGGCGTGGTGGACGCGGACAAGTTCACCGCAGCCAGCGCTGCGATGCTCACCGAGGTGGAGCGGATGAAGGCGAAACCCGTGTCGCAGGCCGAGCTGTCGAAGGCCGTGAAGCAGTTCACCGCGGGCACGCTCGCGACGCGCAAGACGATGGCCGGTCAGGCGGCGGACCTCGGCGGCAACTGGCTCGCCGCCAGCGACCTGAACTTCTCCCACCGCTTCCTCGACGCCGTGCGCCGCCTGAAGCCCGCGGACTTGCAGCGCGTCGCGCGCAAGTATCTCACGCCCGAAAACCGCACGCTCTACGCGCTGCTGCCCGAGGGCACCGCGCCCAAGCGCACGTCGAGCGTCGAGGTCAGCACGCACAACGACACTCGCAAGTTCACGCTGCCGAACGGCCTTCGCCTGCTCGTGAAGGAAGACCATCGCCTGCCCTTCGTCCACTTCCGCGCCGGCCTGCGCGGCGGCGTGCTGGCCGAGACGGCGGCCAACTGCGGCGCGAGTTCCATGCTGGCCAAGGTGATGATGAAGGGCACCAAGACCCGCACCGCCGAGCAGCTCGCGACGGAAATCGAAAGCGTCGGCGGCAGCCTCGACACCTACAGCGGCAACAACAGCTTCGGCGCGACGGCGGAAGTCTTGCGCGAGGATTTCGACCTCGGCCTCGAACTCCTGACCGAGGTGCTGCTTCGCCCGTCCTTCCCCAAGGCCGAACTGGAGCGCGAGCGCGAGATTCAGTTGGGAAACCTCCGCCACCAGCGCGATGAATTGCTCACGAGCTGCTTCAAGCTGATGAAGCGCACGCTCTTCGGCGACACCGGCTACGGCCTCGATTCCCTCGGCACCGAAGCAACTGTGAAGGCCATGCAAGTCGCCGACCTCGCTGAGTTGCACAAACAACTCGTCACGCCCGACAACTGCGTCCTCGCCATCTACGGCGCAGTGGAGACGAAGCGAGTTGAGTCGGCAGTGAAGAAAGTGTTCGCGAAGTGGCGAACTGCTGCGCACGCAAACCCCATCCGCCAGACCCCAAACCCCATCCCCTCCCAACTCCGTCGCGCCTCCGACACGCGGGACAAGAAGCAAGCCGTCCTCGCCATCGGCTTCCCCGGCACGACGATGCACCACGCGGACCACTATGCGCTCGACCTGATTCAGGAGGCATGCAGCGACATGGGCTCCCGGCTCTTCACGCGCATCCGCGAGAAGCTGGGCCTGGCCTACTACGTCGGCGCGCAGCACCTCGCCGGGCTGGTTCCCGGCTCCTTCGCGTTCTACTGCGGCACGTCGCCGGAGAAGGCCGCGCTGGTGGAGAAAGAGCTGTTGGCCGAAGCCGAGTTGCTCCGCACGGACGGCTTGACCGAGGAAGAGCTGAAGCGCGCGAAGGCGAAAATCATCGGCCAGAAGAAAATCTCCCGCCAGGACCTCGGCGGTCAGGCGATGCTCCACGCCCTCGACGAGCTCTACGGCCTCGGCCACACGCACCATTTGGCGGACGACGCACACTACGAAGCCGTGACGCTCGCCGAGGTCCGCGCCGTCGCCGCGCGCTACTTCCTCCCCAAGGCCAGCGCCGTCGCCGTCATCAGCGGGCCAGTCGCATGATCCACACTGCCTCTCTTGCTGGCGATATCCGGGGCAACGCAACGAGCGCACCGGGCAAGTCCCTCGCCCGAATCTCGCTGTCACTGCTCGTCCTTTGCGTCAGCTTGCTTTGCTGCGCGGGCGGAGCCGAGCCCCTCGACACCCGCGCAGCCTTCCTCAAACTCCTCGAGCGTCCGGGCGTTGAGCTGGCAGCCGAAGTCAAACCACCCACCGGCACGAATGGAATGCTCACGACGCATTTTTCCTTCGCGTCAGAGGCGGGCATTCGCGTGCCGGGGTTGCTGATGAAACGCGGCGAGGCGAAAGGCCGGCGGCCCGTTGTCATCGTGCTGCACGGCACCGGGGCGAACAAAGAGAACCAGTTGCCGCTGCTGCACGACCTCGCCAAGCGCGGCTTCGTCTCGGTGGCGATTGACGGACGCCACCACGGCGCGCACACGAAGGCGGGCAGCGGTTCCGCCGAGTATCACGAGGCAATTCTCAACGCTTGGTTCGGCAGCAGGAAACTTCCCTTCCTCTACGACACCGTCTGGGACGTGATGAGGCTCGTGGATTTCCTAGCGACGCGCGAGGACGTGGACGCCGCGCGCATCGGCCTCATCGGCTTCTCGAAGGGCGGGATGGAGGGCCACCTCGCCGCCGCCGCCGACCCGCGCATCGCCGTCGTGGTGCCGTGCATCGCGGTGCAAAGCTTCCGCTGGGCGCTGGACAACGAGAGCTGGCGCTCGCGCGTGGATACCTTCAAGCCCGCCATCGAGGCCGCTGCGAAGGACGAGGGCGAAGTGGTCAACGCCGCGTTCGTGCGCCGCTTCTACGACCGCGTGGTGCCCGGCATTTACGGCCAGTTCGACGGCCCCGCGACGCTCCCGCTCATCGCGCCTCGCCCGCTGCTGGTCATCAACGGTGACGCCGACCCACGCACGCCGATGCCGGGAGTGAACGAATGCCTCGCCACCGCGCGCACAGCCTACCGCGCTGCTGGCGCGGAGCCGAGGCTGCAGGTCATCCTCCAGCCGCAGACCGGCCACAAGGTCACGGTCGAGGCGCGGCAGGCTGCCGTGGATTGGTTCATCAAGTGGTTGCGCCCGTGAGCCAGGACGCGGCCATCATTGCGGCCACGAGGCATTGGGTGGAGAGCGCTGTCATCGGGCTGAACTTGTGTCCCTTCGCCAAGGCGGTCGAGCGGCGCGGGCAGGTGCGTTACGTCGTGAGCCGGGCGGAAACGGAGGAGCAGTTGCTCGCGGACCTGCGGACTGAACTGCAACACCTCGCGGCCACGCCGACGGAAGTGACGGACAACACCCTGCTGATTCATCCCGGCGTGCTGCGGGACTTCTTTGCGTTCCAGACTTTTCTCCCGCGCGCCGAGGCGGCCGTGCGGAAGGCTGGTTTTCGCGGCGTGTTCCAAGTCGCGAGCTTTCACCCTGACTACCAGTTTGCCAACGCCGAGCCCGACGACCTCGGCAACCTCACCAACCGCGCGCCACATCCCACTCTGCACCTGTTGCGCGAGGCGAGCATCACGCAGGCGGTGAGCGACTTTCCCGCCACAGAGACCATCTACGAGAGGAACCTCGCGACGCTGAACGAGCTCGGGCGCGAGGGCTGGGAGAAGCTCGGCATCAAGCCCGCTGCGGATGAAAGCGCGACGGATGCGGGCGTTTGAACGGGGACTGCTGTTTGGTGGTGAACGGCGGACAAGAGTGTCCGCCTTACGACACCGGGACGAGGTTCTCCGCCACGTTTGTCCGATACGCCTTCACCGCAGGAATCACACCGGCCAGCGCACTCAGGCCGATCATCGCCGCCGGTGCCCACGCGAGGATCGGATGCCACGCGAAGGCGTCGAGCACCACGCCCGTCTCCGCACGGATGATGCCTGCCGCCACCGTGGTGATGCCCAGATACACCGCGAACGCCGCGATCATTCCCAGCACCGCGATGGCCGCGCACTCCAGCACGACGGCGAGGAAGATGGTGTGCGCCCGCGCGCCGAGGGCGCGGAGGATGGCGATGTCCCGGCGGCGCTCGTTCATCGAGTTGTAAATGCTCGCCAGCACCGAGCCGGTCGCCACGGCGGCGACAAGCCACGCGACGAGCTCCAGCACCTTGTCGAACCACGCGATCTTCCCAAACAGCTCCGCGACCACCTGCGCGATGGGCCACGCGAACGTCAGCCGGTTGCCCTGCTTGTTATACATCAGCTCCAGCCCGCGACCGGCGATGGGGTTCTTGAGCTTCACGAGCACGGCGCTGATTTCGGCGGCGCTCTTGGCATCGTGGCCCTTCATGTTCTGGATGCCCTCAAGCGGAATCCAGATGACTCGGTCGGCGGGCGTATTCGACGGCTCCAGGATGCCGGTCACGACGTAAAGCTCGTCGTGCTTCTGCTTCTCGTCGAAGTTGAGCCCGTGATACGGATGGAACTTGTCGCCCACCTGGAGCTTCAACTGCCGCGCCGCGAAGCTGCCGAGCACCGCCTCCATGTAGCCGGCCTCGAACGCATTGCCTTCCGCGACGCGATACCTGCGCCCCGGCCTGTGCTCGACGGCGAAGAGGTTCGTGGTCGTGCCGACGAGCCGGTAGCCGTGGTAGTTGTCGCCGACGGCGATTGGCAGCGCGAGCGCGACGGCGGAGTTCTTCGCGATGTCTTCGTAGTCGGACCAAGGCAGATTTCCCGGCGAGGCTTCGAGATGGAAGATGGCGTTGAGCACGAGCTGGAGCTTCGCGCTGCGCGCGCCGAGCACGGCGTCGAAGCCGGCGTTCTGCTTGGTGAAAGCGTCGTTCGACTGCGTCTTCACCACCCACACCGCCATGAGCAAGCCGCCGGCGAGGGCGATGGATGCCGCCGTCACCACCGTGGAGAGCAGGTGCTGGCGGAGGGACTTGGCGACGATGAGGAGAATAGTCATTTCACTTCGCCGCCCTGTTGAATTTCCCCAGCTCCTGCACGCTCTCGAACTGCCCCAGCACCTCGCGGTCGTGGCTCACGAGCAGGAGCGCCGCGCCGTTCTCGCGGCAGGCTTCGCGGATGAGCTTGAGGGATTCGCCCGCGTTCGCGTGGTCGAGATTGCCCGTCGGCTCGTCGGCGAGGACGAGCTTGGGACGGTTCGCCAGCGCGCGCGCAACAGCGACGCGTTGCTGCTGGCCGGTGGAAAGCTGGCGTGGCAGGTGGTTGAGCTTCGTGTCGAGGCCGACCCGCTTGAGCAATGCTTTCGCGAACTCCCGGTCCGCTCCGGGGCCAAAGCTCATGCCGAGCAGGACGTTCTCCAGCGCGGTGTAGCCCTGGAGCAGGTTGAAGGTTTGGAAGATGTAGCCAATCGTCGTCGCGCGCACGCGGTCGCGCGCGGACTCGCGCAGGCCGGCGAGTTCGAGGCCGTTGAGTTTGATGGAGCCGGTGTCGGGCGCGAGGATGCCTGCGATGAGGTTGAGGAAGGTGGTCTTGCCCGAGCCGCTCTCACCGCTCAACGCGACCTGCGCCTGCGCCTCCAGCTTGAACTCCGGCACGTCCACGACCACATGCGTCCCACCATCGGGTGAGGTGTAGGCTTTCTTCAGTTGGCTGATTTCCAGCAGTGGCATGGGCGGAAAATTACCTCATCTCGACGCGAATCTGCCGTGGGTCACTCACGCCGAGTTCCAGCAGGAGGCCGGCGTTCTTGTAGATGTCGGATGAAAACTTGGTGGAGGGGATGCCGGCTTTCTGACGCTGCGCCTCCATTTCAGCGACGGAGAGCGTGTCGAGTGCGACGGGATCCTTCGAGAAGCGAAGCTGGTTCAGCGGCGTGGCGTAATGCAGGCGGGTGAGGTGTTCGCCCTGATACTGGCAGATGAGCGCGTCGGTGATGCAGAGGGCGAGGCGGTCGTAGATGGCCGGAAGCGCGAAGACATCGGGCACGGCCTCGGCCAGCGCGCGAGAGGTGGACTCGAAGCGCAGGGTGTTGTCCACGCTGCCGAAGGCCAGGCTGTAAAAGTGGCCGCTCACGCCGGCGAGATTGTGGTTCAGCATTGGGGTGATGCTGATGTGCCGTGTGAGATCGCGTGCGACGAGCTTCGAGACGTGGGACTTGCGCCCGATGCCATCGCCTTTCTTGCCGAACTCGGAGTCGCCCCAGACGAGGCTCCCGAGGAGGGAGCTTTCATAATACACCTTGTCGTCCCAGCCCGCGCTGGCAGCGGAGGCGATGCGCACGCCGTAGCGGCCCGCCAGCTCGAAGTAGCCGGCGACGCGCAAGTCCACGAGCTGCCGGTCCCAGATGACGATGCTCCTCGGCGGCAGGCCGGCGGCGAGCAGGCCTTCCACGACGGCCCCGACGACTGCGGGCCGCGTGCCGCTCGTGTGGCCGGGCGCGGAGAAGACTTTCAGGCCGACGACATCGTTGGTCTTCACCACGCTGCGCCACGCCTCGGCGAGAGTTGGCTTGCCCGTGTGCGCGAGGATGCCGCGGTCCACCATGCCGCGCACGATGTCGGGCCGCGGCGTGAAGGATTCCATCGCCAGCGGGTCCTGCACGACGACGACCCGGGCCTGGGGAAGTTGCGGCGGGGCGGTGAGCGTGGGTGCGGCGGCGTGGCTCCAAACGCCGAGCGACAGACAGATTCCGAGAAGTGCCCGCGATGCGAAGCGGGGACATTTCAAAGTGCAAAGTGGAAAGTGCAGAATGGAAATTGACGGGGGGCAGTTTGGACGCGCAATCCGCTCAGTCCGGACCCCGCGCTGGAGGTTGGAGGGGAGCCTCGCCACAAGCGCGACCGTCACCGCGTTTGCCTCCGCAAACCAGCCGTTCCCCGCGCTATTCTGTGGGTTTCTTGACACTGCGAGCGGCGGATGTTACCGACGGGCACGATGCTGACCAATCAAAAGTGCGTCGCAGTTGGAAGGCTTCTTCCCCTCGCGATGCTGGTGTTCCTCGGAGGCTGCACGCCGCCGGGGCCGCACGCGTTGCTGACGGGGGAGCAGCTCATCAAGGATGGGAAGTTCAACGAAGCCATCGCGCCGCTGACGGAGGCCACGGTGCTGCTGCCGCGCAATGCCCAGGCTTGGAATCATCTGGGCCTGGCCAACCACAATGCGGGCCGGGCCAGCGACGCCATGCGCGCCTACCGCAAGGCGCTCGATGTGGACGTGAACCTCGCCGCCGCGCGCTTCAACCTCGGCTGCCTCCTGCTGGAGATAAACCAGCCCGCGCTCGCTGCGAGCGAGTTTGCCGCCTTCACCGTGATGCAGCCCAAGGTCGGGGACGGATGGCTCAAGCGCGCGCGCGCGGAGATGCTTGCGGGGCAGTTCGACGCGGCGGAGAAGAGCTGCAAGGCCGCGCTCGCGTTGAACCCCAGGCAGCCCGAGGTCTGGAACACGCTCGGCATCGTGCAGCTCTACCGCAAACCAGTCCGCTACGCCGACGCTTTCATGGCCTTCAACAGCGGCGTGCAGCAGCAGGCGAACTACGCGCCCGCGCTCTTCAACGCGGCGCTCGTCTCTCACTTCTACCTGTCCCACCCGGCGCGCCGCGGAGTGGACCAGCGGCCCTTCGCGCTGGAGAAATACAAGGCCTTCCTCGCACTCAACCCGACGGTGGACAATCTCGACAGCATCCAGCGCGTCGTCGCGCACTTGGAATCGGAAC
>JACRKB010000303.1 GCA_016235545.1 Verrucomicrobiota bacterium
AGCCCGCCACGCCGCCGCCCGGTTGCCAAGGTGACGCGCTTACAGCGCTCGGCTTCCTCGTGGCCTCGTTGACCTGGGGCTTCACCCCAGGCTAGCGAATGCCGGGCTTTCAGCCCGAAGCACCGACTCGCGTCCGGTCTACAGGAAAGTGAGATGCGCCCAGTTGAATTGAGGGAGGGAGAGGGCGCCAGCGCTTGTCGCGGCTCCTTGCCATTCCACTGATTCTCATTCCGAAATGGTATTACTCCTTCCCCGCCGGCAGCAGCTCCTGCATCTGCCGCTGCACCATCGTGCGCAGCAGCGTCGCCTCGATGACGCTCAGGCCCGCCTTCGCGTAGTCCACCGTGAAGGCCGCCAGCCACAAGTCACTCTCAGCGCGGTAGCCAAACTCGCGCCGGACTCGTCGCTCCAAGTCATCCATGTGGCCCGCGCCGTAAAAGATGCTGATGCTCGCGGGCGGCGTGGCGCGCCTCAGCTCCACGCGCAGGTCGCGCAGCACCGCGTCGTTGCGCGTGTGGATGAGCACCTCCATGAGCCGCTGCATGTCCTCGGGCAGGCTCTTCATCTTTGAGATGTCGCCGCGGATGCCCCCGAGCGCCTCGATCAGCGCGAGCTTCGTCATCGCCTGTAGCTTGGGATTGCCGCCGACCAGCCTGAACCCGGCCTTGAGCAGCGCGCCAAACATCGAGTTGCCGTCCATCGCCTTGAGCAACTGCTCGAACGCCTCGTTCTTGCGCTTCTCCTTGGGCGAGTCCGGAGCGGCAGGCTCGTCATCCTTGTCCATCAAGTCGCGCAGCTCCTGCACCGAGAGATCGCTGTTGCGGAAGTTCGTCCTCGCGTAGTCGATGGCCTCGAGTTGGAACACAAGGCCCAGCGACCCGGCCAAATCCTTTTGCAGCGAAGTGCGCTCGGCTGGCTTCGTCGCTGCCTCCGGTGCGGCTGGCTCGGGAACGGCCAGCGGCTTCTCCGTCGCAACCTTGTTCGTCGCCGTGCCCTTGCGCCCCGCCTGAACACCCTCGAAGAGCACAAGCGCCTGCGCGTCGAGGTGCTTCTGGAGCTCGTGGTAATAATTCGTCTCGCCGATGTGCGACGCGCCCGAGAGCCAGATGACCGGCCCGACTCCGTTTGTCGGCACCAGTCTGCGCACCGCCACCTGCAACTCCACCGCTCCCGTCGCGCCGTTGGTCACACGCATGAATGGCTCGACAACGAAGCGCGCGAGGGCAGGCGGCTTGTTGGTTGCGACCGTCTGTGCGGGTGCCGAGAGCCCTGTGCCGAACGACCACAGCGCCACCAGCACCCAGCGCCAGCCACGGAGCGCGGCCTTCAGGCCGCAGAAACGCGCGTGGGACAAAAGACTGCCGGACGCGCCCCTCCCGCCCGGCCTTTTGCGGCGTGAACGCCGCGCGCCGCGCATGGCCAATGCGGCCCGGGCACCTTCCACTTCAGCTGTCGGGTTCATCCCGCGCTCCTCACTTCACCTCGCGCACCACCACTCCCGCGAGGTCCACCGTCCCGTTGCCCGCCATCACGAACATGAGGAGCGCCTCTTTGTCGGCCTCGAACTTGAACTCGAACTTGAACGCCTTCCACTCCTTGCCACCGGACAGCTCCTGCTCGGCATAAAACTCATACGGCTCGCCGGGCTGGCGCATTCCGACCTTGAAGTCCGCGCTGCCGCGCAGCCAGCCCTCGACCACATGCTTGACGCCTTTCTTGAACACGCGCTTGCCCGAGAAGCTCGTGAGCTGGAGTTGGCCTTCGCCAAGCTCCTTGACCTCGATGCGCAAGGCGGTGGCGCTCTCCTTCGGGCCGTCCTTGAGCTTCGTGTAAGCCACGGCGAGCTGCGCCCAGCCGGAGTTGTCATCCCAGCCCGTGGGCAGCCAGCCCTTGATCGTCTTGCCGCCCTGCGCCTTGGCGGTGAAGTCACTGCCCTCCGTGCCGAACGCGGGCAGCAGGCTGACGGGTTTTTCCTGGCCGGAGGCGGCGAAGCCGGCGAGCAGCAGGGCGAGGAGCGGGGTGCGATGGAAGATCGATTTCATGATGGGTTTGTTGAAGATGGAACGCTGGTTGACTCGGCGGCGAAGCTCGCCCCTCGCCACAAACCCGGTCAAGCGCAATGACGCCCCCGGACTTCTGACGCATCCCAGTTTTTTGCAGCTCGGCTTGCGGTGAATCCCACCGGGATTCTCCGACGGGAACATCGCAAGAAACTGGGACGCGCCCCTTCTCCTGCTTTTGCAGGCCGCTTTGACTGGAACCATCCGGTTGAGCCACGGAATTAACACGGAACAGCAGGCGACTGTCTTGACGATGCCTGCCGGGTTCGCCACCACCGCTTGGTGTGCGTGTTCATCTCCTTGGAAGGTTGCCTTTTCCTCGTCCCCATCCGTGTTTCATCTGTGTTCCATCCGTGGCTAAGGAATCGTTTCGGTTTGAAGGAGCAGGATTACGAGCAGGAGATGCTCCCAGCACGGGCAACCGCCGCCCCTCACGCCAGCAGCCACCACCCGCCCACCACCACCGCGGCCAGCGAGCAGCCAGCCATCATCTGCCGATACGCCTGCGCGCTGCTGGCCGCCAGACTCCGCGCCGACCAGCCGACGAGCGAGGAAAACACCACCATTGCCCCCACCGTGCCCGAGCCATAGGCGATCAAATACCACACCGCCTCCGTCATCGTCGGCAACGCCAGCGAAGGCAGCACGCCCAGAAAATGCGAGCTGCCCGCCACGCCATGCAACGTGCCGACTGCAAACGCCGTGTGCGTGTGCCTGTGTTCCACCGCGCCTTCATGCGAATGCGCCGTCGCGCCATCGTGCGTGTGGATGTGGACGTGCCGCTGCCCGTTGTGCTCATGCTCGTGCGTGTGGACTCGTCCGCGCAACGCGCGCCGCGCACCCCACAGGCCGATGCCGATGAGCACCACGCCCACGAGCCGCTCGCTCCACGAGGAAATCGCGGCCAGTGGGAGCCAGTCCCGCAGCAGCAGTGACAACAAGCCGATGAAGAGCACTCCGCCCGCGTGCCCGCCCCCCCAGCGCAGGCCGACCTCCCACGCCCTCCGCCGCGACTCCGCCGCGAAGGGCGCCACCGCCGCGAGATGGTCCGGCCCGGAGACGACATGAGTCGCCCCCAAAACCAGGCCGGTAAGAACAGAAATCATGTGGCTGCGTCAGAGCGCCGGCTCCAACGGGCGGCGAGCGTAGGAATGCGCTCGGTTGAAGTAAAGGCGGGCTTTCCCGGCGGGAGCGAGTGGTGCCGGTGGCGGGACTCGAACCCGCACGACGTATTACCGTCCCGGGATTTTAAGTCCCGTGCGTCTGCCATTTCGCCACACCGGCAATTGTCTGTTTGCAGCGGCTCAGCAAGGAAACCAAGGCTGGCGTCTGACTTTGTGCCGCGCCCAGTGCCGCTACTGCACTTCCACGTCGAAGACAAGGCTCGTGCGTGAGTCGGTCTGCTCGTTGCGGATTTCCATTTCCTTCAGCTGCCACTGGCCATTGACCTTCTTGAAGCTTTTCGGCTGAAACTCTTTGAGCAGCTTGCCCCGCGTGTCGTAGGCCTCGGCCGCCACGATTCCGAGCGTGCCTTGATCCAGCCAGGTCACCACGCGCGAGTAGCCGCCGGGCGCCGGCTTGGCGGTGACGCTCTCGATCACGAAACAGGCCTCGCTGCGGCGCTGTTCCTTGCTCAAAAGCCGCTGCTCAGGCCAATGGAAAAAATCGAGGCCCAAGTCCACGAGCCAGAAGTCCGAACCGGCGAAGGGCACGAGCAGGTTGGCCGCCGGTTGAAGAGCACCTGTCTCGCGACCCACGGCATATCGGCTGGGTGTGTTATGCGAGCGCATGACGCGAAAGCGCAGGCCATCGCCGCTGGTGTAGTCGGTGTGCCACTGGTCATCCGCGACCGTGGTGCGGATGGTGACGGGGATCTCGGCGCGCAGTTTCCGGTTCGAGCCGAAGAGGCGCAGCGTCGCCGTGTTTGTGCTGCTGGCCTTGGGCGCGAGGGCGCGGGCCTCGGCTGCGATGCGCTGGCCCTCGACGCGTTGGGTGGCCGGATCGGAGATGACTTGGCGGCCCTCGGTAGGTTGCGCGGCGGTCAGCGTGGAGAGGATTGCAAGGCTGGCGAGCGTGGCGCCGAGGATTCGCCCTGCCGTGGATTGCTTCGAGCTCACTTGGCCTTGCCCTTCTTTGCCTTCGTCTCCGTCGCCTCCACCAAGGCCAAGGGGAGGAGTTCGCTGATGCGGCGGACGAAGTGGACTTTCATCTTGGCGCGGACTTCAGAGGGCACCTCGGCCCAGTCCTTGCGGTTGTGCTCGGGCAGAAGGACTTGCTTGATGCCGGCGCGGGCGGCGGCGAGGACTTTTTCCTTGATGCCGCCAACGGGCAGCACGCGTCCGCGCAAGCTGATTTCACCGGTCATCGCCAGCTCGGAGCGGACGCGGCGCTGCGTGAGGAGCGATGCGAGCGCGACGATCATGGTGACGCCGGCGCTGGGGCCGTCCTTGGGGGTCGCGCCGGCGGGGACGTGGACGTGGATGTCGTGTTTCTCGAAGTCTGTGTCGGCGAGGCGGAGCGTGGCGGCCTGCGCGCGGAGGTAGCTCAACGCGGCCTGTGCGCTTTCCTTCATCACGTCGCCGAGTGATCCGGTGAGGATGAGCTTGCCGGTGCCGGTCATGCGCGTGGCTTCGATGAACAAGATGTCGCCGCCCACGGGTGTCCAAGCGAGGCCGACGGCGATGCCGCACTCGGCGATGTTCTCGGCGGACTCGGAGACGAAGCGGGGCTGGCCGAGAAGCTCCTCCAGCGATTTCGGAGAAATGGTCATGGGCTGCACGTCGCCCTTTTTCGATGCGATGCTGCGCGCGGCCTTGCGGATGAGGGAGGCCAGCTCGCGGTCGAGCTGGCGGCAGCCGGCCTCGCGTGTGTAATCCTGCGCGAGCTTGCGGATGGTGGCGTCGGGGACTTTGACCAGCTTGGATTTCACGCCGTGCTCGGCGAGCTGGCGCGGCAGCAGGTGGCGTCGGGCGATGTGGACTTTTTCCTCCAGCGTGTAGCTGGGCAGCTCGATGACTTCGAGGCGGTCGCGGAGCGCGGGCAGGATGGGGTCGAGCCAGTTCGCGGTGGTGAAGAAGAGGACGTGCGAGAGGTCGAAGGGCACGTCGAGGTAGTGGTCCATGAACGTGCTGTTCTGCTCGGGGTCGAGCACCTCGAGCAGCGCGGCGGAGGGGTCGCCGCGGAAGTCCGCGCCGATCTTGTCCATCTCATCCAGCAGGATGACGGGGTTGTGGCTCTCGACGCGGCGGAGGGTCTGGATGATGCGGCCGGGCATGGCGCCGACGTAGGTGCGGCGGTGGCCGCGGATCTCCGCCTCGTCGCGCATGCCGCCGAGGGAGATGCGGGCGAACTTGCGGCCCAGCGCCTCGGCGACGCTGCGGCCCAGCGAGGTCTTGCCGACGCCGGGCGGGCCGACGAGGCAGAGGATGGGGCCTTTCAACTGGCGCTTGAGCTTGATGACAGCGAGGAATTCCAGCAGCCGGTCCTTCACCTTCTTGAGGCCGTAATGCTGCTGGTCGAGCAGGCGCGCGGCCTCGTCGAGGTCGAGCTTGTCCTCGGTGGACTTGCTCCACGGGAGGTTGGCGAGCCAGTCGAGGTAGTTGCGCGTGATGCTGTATTCGGCGACTGCGGGCGGCGTCTGCTGGAGGCGTTCCAATTCCTTGTCTGCGACTTTGCGGACTTCAGGCGGGAGCTTGGCCTTGTCCATCAACTCGCGCAGCGTGTTTGCATCGGCAGTGGCGGTGTCGGTCTCGCCCAGCTCGCGCTGGATGGCGCGGATTTGCTCCCGGAGGAAGAAGTCGCGCTGGCTCTTCGACATGGAAGTGGTGACTTCCTTCTGAATCTTCGTGCCGAGGGTGAGGACTTCCAGCTCGCGCTGGAGCAGCGGCAGCAGGCGGCCCAGGCGCTCCTTGACCGAGGTGATTTCGAGGTGCCGCTGGCGTTCCTGCAAGTCGAGGTTCAGGTTCGCCGCGATGAGGTCGGCGAGGCGCGCGGGGGTCTCCTGGTTTAGCGATGTGATTTTGACCTGATCGGAAAGCGCGGGCGAGAGGCTGATGACTTGCTGGAAGACCTGGTTCGCATTGCGGGCCAGCGCGGCGACCTCCACGGAGTCCTCCGCGAGATCCTCCAGCAGCTCGACGCGCGCGCGGAGATACGGCTCCTGCCCGACAAATTCCTTGAGCTGAAACCGCCGCAGGCCCTCCACGAGGATGCGCACGGTGTTGTCGGGGAACTTCAGCATCTTCAGCACGCGGCCCGCGCAGCCGTGGGACCAAAGCTCGTCGGGCTTTGGCTCCTGCACCTCGGGCTTGGTCTGGAGGACGAGGCCGACGAAGCGATCGCCACCGACCACGTCGTCAATCAGCTTGATGCTCTGGGCGGACTCGACGAGCAGCGGCGTGACCATGCCGGGGAAGAGCACGATGTCCGAGAGGCCCAGGATGGGCAGCACGTCGGGCAGCGGCTTGGCACCGGCGCGCAGGAACGTGGTGTCACTGCCCCCCGTGCTGGTGCCGGCGTTGAGGATGCTGATGAATTCCGTGTCGGGTGCGCTCATGTTGGGCCGTGACCTTGCTGTGGGCTGGCTCCGGGAAAAAACTCGTCGCCGTAAGGCTAGCCAGCCTCCTTCGCTGGGGTCGCCGCCGGCACGTCCACGCGGAGGAAGCCGTTTTGATACGATGCGCGGGCCTGGGCGAGGTCGAACCCCGCCGGCAGCTCCACCACGCTCTCGAACGCGCCGTAATGGATCTCCATCACTTGAAAGCTGGAGTTCCCATTGCGGCACTCGTCCCGCCGCGCGCCACTGATGGTCATGCGCGAGCCTTCGACGGTGAGTTCCAAGTCCTCCTTGCGGATGCCTGCCAGCTCCACCTTGATGACCGCGCCCGTGGCGTGGATATAAACATCCGTGCTGGGCGTCCACGCGGTCTCACCGTTCGTGGCCACGGACGGGCGCGAGGGCGAGCCGGCAGGAAAGCGATGCGGTGAGTTGGCCGTGGACATGGTGGGCGAGGGTGGGAGACTCAATGCATCGATCCAAGCTCAACGACCCGGCACACGCGCCGCGCGGGTTGCAACCGGAGCCCACCGGCCGCCCTCGCCACAGCGCATGGTTTGACTTCAGAAAACATTTTCGAGGAAGGCGTTTAACCGAGCAAGAACTGGAGCCGTGCATCGGCTTTTGCCGGGGTGATTTCGATGACATCAACTGTCACCACGTTCTCAACCACGAACGGGTCCTCTTTCAGCCTGACTTGAAGGTCTGGCATGGAGGTGCTGTGCGCCACTATTCCGCCACCCAAGTTGGGTTCAAGGCTGCCGGCCAACAAAAACACACCGTCATCAAAACCGCGCTTGAGCCATTGTTTGTGGCTTTCCATGAATTGGCCGGCCTTGCTCCTGTTGGCAGAAAACTTCAGCAGCACGACAAACATTGGGTTTATTTCCGGCTCCATAGCGGTGGGGTGTTGCTGGTTGTGTTGTCCTCGGAAAATGCGTGGCCGACGCCCAGCTTCACGATGACCTGCGGGCGCTCGCCCTTGCGCGCGCGGAAGACGATGGAGCCTTTGGGAGCAGGGCCAGTGGCGGAACAGCCACACGGGCCGGCCTTGGAAAGGCAGTGGCCGCGCGGGCGAAGCTGGGAACGGAGGAGCAGAAAAGCAGCGATGCCCACAATCGCGAGAGCTGCTAGTTGCTGCCAGTCCATGCGGAAGGAAGCTAGTGCAAGGACGGCGGCTGGTAAAACCATAAAAGTGGGTCTCCTCTGTTTCCAGCGGGATGGAAGCCAGCGGGTGACGGCACTGCTCCCGGAGGGAGATTGAACCTAGATTCCGCAGTTGAACCTCACGCGAAGGGCGCAAAGGGCGCAAAGGATAAGACTTTTGAAACCGCGAACTCTTACCCGTTGAGCCCGAACTCCGAAATGGCATGGCCGCAAAAAACGCAAAGAGAAGAGATTGCGGTCAAGGCTGCGCGTAGTGAAAGAGTTCCGGGCAATGCGATGAAAGCCCCTGTCTTCTTTGCGTCTTCTTGCGCTCTTTGCGGCCAACTTCGGAAATCGGGTTCAAAAATCATCGACGTCATGCGTGCTAGGGTTGGCGCAGTAGAGTTCAGCCAAGCTGCGGTGCGCCCACCGAGGAGCGGGCGGACTTTTGGAGCTTGGAGCCTGGGTTTTGGAGCTTTAGTTTTCCGCCATGAGCAGTGTCATCGCGCCCACAGTCCCCGACGCCCATGGCCATTTCGGCCCGTTCGGCGGGCGCTACGTCCCAGAGACGCTCGTGCATCCGCTGCAGGAGCTGGAGGACGAGTATTTCCGCGCGCAGCACGATCCGGAGTTTCAGCGCGAGCTGAGCTACTACCTGCGTGAGTTCATCGGCCGGCCCTCGCCGCTCTACTTCGCCGAGCGGCTCACGCGCGAGCTGGGCGGCGCGAAGATTTACCTCAAGCGCGAGGACCTCAATCACACCGGCGCGCACAAGATCAACAATGCGATGGGCCAGATCCTCCTCGCGAAGCGCATGGGCAAGACCCGCATCATCGCCGAGACCGGCGCGGGCCAGCACGGCGTCGCCACAGCCACGGTGGCCGCGATGTTCGGCATGAGCTGCATCATTTACATGGGCGCGGTGGATTGCGAGCGGCAGAAGCTGAATGTCTTCCGGATGAAAATGCTCGGTGCCGACGTGGTGCCCGTCCACGCCGGCCAGAAGACCCTGAAGGAAGCTGTGAACGAGGCCATGCGCGACTGGGTCACAAACATCCGCAGCACGCACTACATCCTCGGCACGGCCTACGGAGCGCATCCATATCCGGTCATGGTCCGCAACTTCCAACGCATCATAGGCGACGAGGCACGCCGGCAGATTCTGGAGCAGGAGGAACGCTTGCCCGACTTGCTCATCGCGTGCGTCGGCGGCGGCTCGAACGCCATCGGGCTGTTCTACCCGTTCCTCGAAGACAAGTCCGTGAGGATGCTCGGCGTCGAGGCGGGCGGGCGCGGAATTCTGCCGGAACAGCACGCCGCGCGTTTCCAAGGCGGCTCGCTCGGTGTGCTCCAAGGCACGCGCAGCTACATTCTTCAGGACGAGTTCGGCCAGATTCAATCCACCCACAGTGTCAGCGCCGGCCTGGACTACGCCGCCGTTGGCCCCGAGCACGCGTGGCTCCGCGACGAGGGCCGGGTGGAATACAGCTTCGCAACCGATGACCAGGCGCTCGCCGCGTTCATGAAGCTCGCGCGCCTCGAAGGCATCATCCCCGCGCTGGAGAGCGCCCACGCCGTCGCCGCCTGCATGGAGCGTGCGCCAAAGCTCGGCAAGGACGCGCTCATCATCGTGAACCTCTCCGGCCGCGGAGACAAAGACGTGGCGCAGGTGGCGGAGAAGGTGGGATTGCAGATGCCGGTGTGAAACAGCCGATTGTCGGCTGGCTCCGAGGCGCATCTGGCTTTCTCACGGGCCAAATGAACCCAAATCCGGCAGTTGAAACTCAACGCAAGGACGCAAAGACGCAGGGCTACAAAGGAAACCGACTTGGCAGGTTTCGCTCTCGACCTCTCCGCGGAGGTGAACGCGCTTCAGCTTCGCAACCCGATCCAGTCCCTTCCTCGCTGCGCCTTTGCGTTAACTGCGGTTGCTTCACGCAAAGGACGCAACGCCGAAGGGCATTTTTCTAAGTGCAGGCGCCGGCAGCCTTCACCCAACGGGTGAGAGATCGCGGTTTCAAAGGTCTTTTCCTTTGCGCCCTTTGCGCCCTTTGCGTGAGGTTCAAATGCGGAATCTAGGATGAAGCGAGCGATGCAGTTGGGCCGCTCTTCCTGCTCGTAATCCTGCTCTGCCCTGAGAACGGGAGGAGCTAGACAGGATCAGGATTGGGAGCAGGAAGGAAGTGGCTTCCGGTTGCAAGAAACTGAGGTGCTCTCTGGCTCCGACACAGCGTCGGCCCAGACTTTACGCTGCGGCGGGTGTTCCTTACGCTCGCGGCGCATGACGGCACCGCAGTTCCAAGCCCGGCGGGCGACGCTGGACGACCTCCCGGCGCTGCGTCCGCTGTGGGAGGCCGAGCGGCTTGATGCCGCCGCGTTGGAGAAGAGGCTGACGGAATTTCAAGTGGTGTGCGGCGAGGATGGACGCTTGCTCGGCGCGGTGGGGCTGCTGCGCCACCAGCAGCACGGCCTGCTGCACAGCGAGGTCTTCGCAGACTTTGCGCTGACGGACACGCTCCGGCCTCTGCTGTGGGAGCGGCTCCGCACCGTGGGCCGCAACTACACGCTGGCCCGGATGTGGACACGCGAGTCCTCGCAGTTCTGGCGGGGCATCGGCTTCGACCCGCCAGACGAGGAGCAGCTCGCGAAATTCCCCGGCGCTTTCGGCGAGGCGGATGCTTCCCGCCTCCTCTCGCTCAAAGTGCGGGACGACCCGTTCGCCGACATGACGCCGGAGCAGGAGGAGGTGATGCTCAAGCAGCATCTCCGCGCGGACACGGAGAAGATGCTCCAGCAGGCGCGCTCGATGCGGATGGTGCTCTACGGCGTGCTTGGGATTTTCGCCATCATCCTGGCTATCGGCGCCACGATCGCATGGCGTTACCGCAACCGCCAAGGCCGGCGGCTGCCAAGGCGGTAGTGAGCCAGGGAAGACGGGGCTGGCAACAAAGAGGCGCAAGAAGGGATTCGGAGATTTCTCTCCGCTCTTTGAAGTGGAAGACCAACCAACGCGCAGGAGCGCGGCCTTCTGGCCGTAGAAACACGCGTGAGTCAACAGGCTTCCAGCCTCACTATTGTTCTCCGGCATTCTGCGGCGTTCACGCCGCGCTTCGTGCCTGGCTGGTGCGTCTCGGGCGTCCCGCCTCGCGCCTTCTTGTCCCTCTTTGTGGCGAGTCTGGTTTCCACCGCGCGGCCTATTTCCTCAGCAGCTCCTTCGCCCGGGCGAGCGCGCCCTCCATGTCGGCGCAGACGTTGTCGCGGCCCACGGCGTCGAGGAAGCCGGCGTTGTCCAACGCGAAGAGCGGCTGTGTGTGCGGGCCGCAAAGGACGAGGTGCTTGCCCCGCTTGCGGAGCTTCTCGTGCATGTCCTCCAGCGCGTTGATGCCAGTGGCGTCAATGGCCACCACCTCGCGCAACCGCAGGATGAGCACCTCGGGAAGCTGGCTGGCGGTCTGCAGCGCGGTCTCGAGCTTGTCCGCCGCGCCGAAGAAGAACGCGCCGAAGAGCCGGTAAATCATCACGCCCTTGGGGACCTCGCGCCCGGTCTGGGATTGCGCCCTGGCCTCCTCCTCGGAGAGCTCGAAAGTCGCGTCCACCTTGGTCTGGTCGGCCATGCGCTTGATGAACATGAACGCCGCGAGCAGCAGGCCGAACTCGACGGCGACGGTCAGGTCAATCACCACAGTCAGCACGAACGCGGTGAGGAACACGGCGGCGTCGCTCTTGGGCCACTTGCGCAGGCGTGCGAAGTGGTGCCATTCGCCCATGTTGATGGCCACGTTCACGAGCACGGCGCTCAGGACGGCCAGCGGGATGGACCTGGCCAGCGGAGCGGCGACGAGGAGGATGAGCAGCAGCACCCCCGCATGAATAATCCCCGCCACCGGCGTGTGCGCGCCCGTCTTCACATTCGTCGCGGTGCGCGCGATGGCCCCTGTGGCGGCGATGCCGCCGAAGAGCGGGCTGGCCACGTTCGCGATGCCCTGCGCGATGAGTTCCTGGTTCGAGTCGTGCCGGTCCTCGACCATGCCATCGGCCACCACGGCGCAGAGGAGTGATTCGATGGCCGCGAGCAATGCGATGGTGAGCGCGGGGCGGAAGAGGTTTGGCAGTTCCAGCCAGTGAATCTCCGGCAGCGCGAACGCGGGCAGGCCCTGCGGGATGCCGTTGAACTTTGTGCCGATCGTGGCCACGCCCCATGTGGTCTCGCCGTGGAAGAACATCACCAACCCCGTGCCTGCCACCAGCGCGACAATCGAACCGGGCACCACTCGCGCCAGCCGCGCCGGCCACCAGCGCACGATGACGAACGCCCCCGCCGCCAGCGCGAGCGTGGCCCCGTGCGCGGTGCCGAGATGCTGCGCGAGGAAGACGAGTTTTTTGATGAACTCCGCCGGCACCGCGCCCGCCGCCGCCGAGATTTGCAGACCGAGGAAGTCCCGCACCTGCGTGCTGAAGATCACGACTGCGATGCCGCTGGTGAAGCCCATCGTCACCGGGAACGGGATGAACTTGATCATCGTGCCGAGCTTGGCCCAGCCCATCGCGATGAGCATCACGCCCGCCATCATGGTGCAGACGGCCGCGTTGGCCGCGCCGTATTGCTGGTAGATGCCATAGAGGATGGCGATGAACGCGCCTGTCGGCCCGCCGATGGAAACCTTCGTGCCGCCGAGAGCGGAGATGAGGAAGCCCGCGATGACCGCCGTGTAGATGCCCGCCGCCGGGGTGACGCCGCACGCGATGCCGAACGCCATCGCCAGCGGCAGCGCGACAATTCCCACGGTCAGGCCCGCCACCAAGTCCGCACGGAAATCCGCGCGGCAATAGGTCTTGAGGGATTCAACCAGCCGGGGACGGAACGCCAGGTTCACGTTCATGCGCCCGGAGTGTCACCCCGTCGTCACTGGACGCAAGGCGAGATTCGGAGCGCGCGCGGCTCCAGGCGCACAAATCAGGATTTGAGTTCCTCTCATACCAACTACGTTGAGTGTCTGGTATGAACCCGAACTCCGAAATGGGATGGCCGCAATAGACGCAAAGAAACGCAAAGAAAAGAGATTGCGGCCAAGAGTGCGGGCCGTGAAACAGTTCCGGGCAATGCGATGAAAGCCCCTGTCTTCTTTGCGTCTTCTTGCGCTCTTTGCGGCCAACTTCGGAATTCAGGTTAAGAGCAGGAGAATGACACCTGGAAACACACGCCTCGGCTCCCACTCCCAACTTTCAGCTCTCAACTTGCGGAGCCTCACTTCGGCTGCTGCTTTTTGAACTCCGCCGGCTGGACGGGGAGCGATGGCGGGTTGAACAGGCCGGGCGGCGCGGCGTTGGAGGCGATGATCGTGTTCGTCAGGTTCGGGTCCACTGGCTGGACGGGTGTGGTCACGACCTGCGGGCTGCCCTCCGAGGCAGGCTGCTTCACAAACCAAACCCCGCCCAGCAGCAGCGCGAGAGCCGCTGCCACGTAGCCTGTAGCGAGCGTGGGCGACAAATCCCACGACTCAAGCCAGCCCCTCCACCACGGCTCTGGGTTCGCCTCCGCGCGCACAATGCGGGCGCGGACCTCGCCGGGCAGGCGGTCGAAGTAGCCCGGTGGCGGCTCCTCGCGGCGCTTGAGCGCGAGGAGCTTTTTCACTGGCTCAAACTCGTCCGGGTTTTTTGGGGCCGGTTTCATAATCACTTCAGGTAGTCGGACAGGATGCCTTGCAACTGCTGGCGCGCGTAGAAGAGCCGCGTCCGCACCGTCTGCGTGTTGCAGTCCAGAATCTTCGCGATCTCGTCGTGCGGCAGGCCCTGTATGTCGTGCAAGGTCACCACGATTCTGTGGTTTTCGGACAGCCGTTGAATGGCGACGTTCAATTTTTCCTTCAACTCCTCCAGCGCCAGTGCCCGGCGCGGGGTCTTGTCCGAGACCAGCGCCACGAGGTCGGGATGGTGCTCGGCCTCGATGTCGAGGTCGTTGAGGCTCATTGCGTGCCGGCCCTCGCGGAACTTCCGGCTCTTGAGATGATTCAGCGTGCGGTTGACGGCGATGCGGTAGAGCCAGGTGAAGAAACGGGAGTCGCCCTTGAAAGACTTGAGCGCCTGCCACGCCTTCACGAAAGTGTCCTGTGTCAGGTCGTTGGCATCCTCGTGGTGCGAGGTCATGTGGTAGATGACCCCGTAAATCTGCCGCTGATAGCGACGCACCAGCTCGTCGTAGGCGTCCGCGTCCCCTCCCTGCGCGCGCCGAACCAGCGCGAGGTCGTCGGGCTGCGGGGAGACTTCAGCCGGAGCGGGCTGCGATGGGGAAACTTCTGCCATGCTCGCCTATCCGCCCAGCGCGATGGTCTGCCGGCCTAGGAATTCGCCAAGCGTCGCCAGCGCCGCGCGGCCCTCCGTCTCGGGCAGGACGGCGAGGGATTTGTTGGCGATGGCGAGATACTGGAAGATGACGCGCCGGGATTCCTTGAGGGCGTCGTGCCGTTGCAGGAGGGCCAGCACTTTCTCGATGTGGTGTGGTCGCCACGCCTGCACGAGTTCACGGAGCTTGGCCTTCTCCTCCGCGCTCGCGCGTTCCAGCACGACGAGGATGGGCAGCGTGAGCTTGCCGCTGGCGAGGTCCGTGCCAAGGGACTTGCCCACGTTCGCCTCCGAGCCGAAAACGTCCACGCAGTCGTCATAAATCTGATACGCCGTGCCCAGCGCCATGCCGTAGTCGCGCAACGCCGTGCGCTCCGCCTCCGCCGCGCCGGAGAGCAGCGCACCCAGCTCGCACGAGAGGGCAAAAAGCTCGGCGGTCTTCATCGCGAGCACTTTGAAATACTCCGCGCGGCTCACCTCGAAGTTCAGCCGCCGGTGAGTCTGGAGGATTTCGCCGGAGCAGACTGTGTTTGTGGCCGATGCCACCGCGCGGCAGATGACCGGAGTGGGAAAGCTCGCGGCCAGCCGCAGCGAGTGCGCGAAGAGGCAGTCTCCCACCAGCACGGAAATCTCGTTGCCCCAGTTCGCCGCGAGCGTCGGGCGGCGGCGACGGATTTCCGCCGAGTCCATCACGTCGTCGTGGACGAGCGTGGCGAGATGAACCATCTCGATGACGACGGCGACGGTGACGTGGTCGTCCGTGGTGCGCCCGGCGGCGTTGGCGGCGAGCGCCACGAGCGCGGGGCGGAGCTGCTTGCCCTGGTTCGAGAGTGCGTAGCGGGCGTAGGCGGAGATTTCGGGGTCGAAGGCCCCGACCTGTTCCTCCAGCCGGCGCGAGACCGCGTCGAGAAAGGGTTGCACCGGCTCCACGATCCGCTTCCAGACGACGCGGGATTCTTCGGGAACCGAACTGGGAGGCGGGGCAGTCGCCATGTTGCTGCCGGCTGCGAGCATTGTGCGGCGAAGCTAGTTTCACCCGCGCAAATGTCAAAGCTTATGGCCGGAGTCAGGGAAAGAAGGCTCAAGCATGTGGATTACGAATATGGGGCTGTGTCTCTCGCCCATTGCAATCCGCGGTTGTGTGGCTAGGTTGGCCACAATCAGACCAATCCCATGAGAACCACTCCAGCCATGCCTGCGTCGCGCCCAAATCCCGGCGCGTTCACCCTCATCGAACTGCTCGTCGTCATCGCCATCATCGCGATCCTCGCAGGGATGCTGCTGCCCGCGTTGAGCAAGGCCAAGGCCAAGGCCAAGACAGCGCAGTGCCTGAACAACAACAAGCAGCTCGGCATGGCCACGATGCTCTACAAGGACGACTTCGACGACCGGTTTCCCTTCGGCATCCGGATCAACGATGCGGCGACGCAGTTGGACGCCCGCGGCTGGGTGGCGCAGCTCGTCCGCTACATGGGCGGGAGCACGAGCGCGCCGCCAAGGTCGTTTGTCTGCACCGCCGATCTCACCCCCTCCGCCGGGACGCTCGCCTTCGTCGTGCACTATCGCGCCAACCGGCACATCTTCCGCGACGCGGCCTTCACCGATCCAAATCCACTTCGCGGTGCGACCATCCAGAAGCCCTCAGACATGGTCATGCACACCGAGAAGGATTCGAACAACGCCATCTTCAGCTCGAACAATGGCGACTATAACGGCTATCGCACCGGCTGGAACAACGTGCCTTTCCCGCGCAACGGCATGGTCCGCCACAACTGGGGCATGACCGCCAGCGCCGCAGATGGACGCGCTGTCTGGATCAAGATGCCTCCTTACGCGGGCAACAGCGTTGCGCCGGCGAATTTCGAGGAGCTGGGTGACATCGCAGGCGACAATCAAGCCAGCGCCAGTTGGCCAAAGACCGGGCGGGAGAAGGTCTATATCCGCAACCAAAACGGCGGCGGCGGGTTCTGACCGCCGGCCAGCACGGCAATTCATGAAACACAAAGCGGCGGCCATTGGCCGCCGCTTTTCGCGTTCTGAGTTGTGAGCTGGATCAGTCCTTCGCCGACGCCTCGGGGATGCGCATCCCGTAGAAGCTGCGGTGGACGAAGAAGAGGGCCACGAGGAAGAAGAAGCCGCCAATGACGTAGTTCGTGTAGCCGCCGGGGTTGGCCTTCTTCATCTCCACGGCGATCTCCACGGCGAGCAGTCCAAAGAGGGTCGTGAACTTGATCACCGGGTTCATCGAGACGCTGGAGGTGTCTTTGAACGGGTCTCCCACGGTGTCTCCCACGACGGTCGCGGCGTGGATGGGCGTGCCCTTGGCCCTCATGTCCACTTCGACGATCTTCTTGGCATTGTCCCAAGCGCCGCCGCCGTTGGCCATGAAGATGGCTTGGAAGAGGCCGAAGAACGCGATGCCGACGAGGTAGCCGATGAAGAAGTAGGGGTTGAAGAACGGCAGCGCCAGCGCGAACGCGAACACTACCATGAAGATGTTCACCATGCCCTTCTGCGCATAGACGGTGCAAATCTCCACGACTTTCTTGCTGTCCTCGATGCTCGCGGTGGCGGCGTCGAGCTTCATGTTCTCCTTGATGAAAACCACCGCGCGATACGCGCCGGTCACGACGGCCTGCATGCTCGCGCCGGTGAACCAGTAGATCACCGACCCGCCCATGAGCAGGCCGAGCATGACCTCGGGCTGGACCAGACTCAGCTTCGCCACCGCGCCGCCAAATTCCTTCTCCAGCAGCATGATGATGCCGAAGACCATCGTGGTCGCCCCGACGACGGCGGTGCCGATGAGCACGGGCTTGGCAGTGGCCTTGAAGGTGTTGCCCGCGCCGTCGCCCTTTTCGAGCTGGAGCTTGGCGTCCGCGAAGTCAGGCTTGAAACCGAAGTTCTGCTCGATGTCCTTCGCGATGCCGGGACGGCCTTCGATCTGGCTCAACTCATAGACCGACTGCGCGTTGTCCGTCACCGGGCCGAAGCTGTCCACCGCGATGGTCACCGGACCCATGCCGAGGAAGCCGAACGCCACAAGGCCGAACGCAAAGATGGGCGCGGCGAAGGTGAATTCCTTGGGCATCAGCGAAACTATCGGAGACCAACTGGCGGTCGCGGTGAGGTAGCTGATCAGCATCAGCGTCAGGATGCAAAGGCCGGTCCAGAACGCGGAGAAGTTGCCGGCGACGAGGCCGGACTGGATGTTGAGCGACGCGCCGCCGTGATCGGAGGCGGTGACGACTTCCTTCACGTGCTTGGAGTGCGGGCTGGTGAAGATCTTGGTGAACTCCGGGATCAGCGCGCCGGCGATGGTGCCGCAGGAGATGATGATCGAGAGCACCCACCAGAGGTTCGGCATGGCGCTGCCCGTGCCGTCCTTGAAGTCCGCGAGCATCGCATGGCTTGCGAAGAAGGTGACGAGGATGGACACGATCGATGTGATCCACACGAGGTTGGTCAGCGGCACTTCGAGGTCGAAGTCCTTCTTGTCGCCGAAGAGCGACTTGCTCAACACCTTGTTCGCCTCATAGGACACGAGCGAGGTGATGACCATCAGGATGCGCATGGTGAAAATCCAGATGATGAGCTGGCCGCAAACCTCCGTGGTGCCCAGCGCCAGCGCGAGGAACGCGATCAGCGCCACGCCCGTCACGCCGTAGGTCTCGAAGCCGTCCGCCGTCGGTCCCACGGAGTCGCCGGCGTTGTCGCCCGTGCAGTCCGCGATGACGCCGGGGTTCTTGGGATCATCTTCCGGGAGCTTGAAGACAATCTTCATCAGGTCCGCGCCGATGTCGGCGATCTTGGTGAAGATGCCGCCGCAGATGCGCAGCGCGCTCGCGCCGAGCGACTCGCCGATGGCGAAGCCGATGAAGCACGGGCCGACCAGTTCCTTGGGCAGGAAGCACAGGATGCAGATCATGAAGAACAGCTCCACGCACACCAGCAGCAGCCCGACGCTCATGCCCGACTGGAGCGGGATCATCAGCGTGTTGAGCGAGTTGCCCTTGAGCGCGGAGAACGCGGTGCGGGAGTTGGCCACCGTGTTGATGCGGATGCCGAACCACGCCACGCCGTAGCTGCCCAGGATGCCGAGGATGGAACAGAGCAGGATGACCACCACGTCGCCGATGGGTTTGTGCTGGAGGACGAGGAAGTAATAGAAGATGCACGCCGCGATGAGCACCCAGAGGATGGAGAGGAACCTGCCCTGCTGGAACAGGTAGGTCTTGCAAGTGTGCCAGATGATGTCCGACACCTCGTGCATGGACTGGTGGACCTGGAGCGCCTTGGTCTGCTGATACTGCACCCAGCCGTAGAGCGTCCCCAGCGCGCACACGACGATGCCGAAATACATCAGCGCGTAGCCGCTGACCGTGTTGCCGAAGAGGTTGAACGACACCTTGCCCAGGTCCGGCAGGTTGATGTCAGCCTCGCCGGCAAAGGCCGGCAGGGAGGCGAGGAAGGTGATGAGCAGGATACCCAGGAACCGCGATTTGCCTTTCAACATAATGAGTCTTTTGGACTGTTAGGCGTGGAATCGTTTTAGACACCACGCCGTGGTTTGTTTTTTTCGGCTGACGCGCTTGTCAGTAGAGGGAAGCCAATGGAGGGTCAAGCCCTATTCCCTGCGCGGCGCAAAGTGATGCGCGCGGCTTGCGACCGGCTGAGCAAGATCAGTTGCCCGAGGCTGGCTCTGGCTTGGCTGGCGGTCCTCCGGCCAGCAAGGCGGCGAGGTTGTAGTGCGTGTAGCGCGTGTGGCTGGCGACGTTCTTCGAGTCCGCGTTCGCCACCCAGAAGTCCAGCGTGTCGGGCGCGAAGAGGACGGAGTGGATGTTCGAGTTCATGCACACGGGGCGCGTCATCAGGTCGCGCGCGCTGTCGGCGTCGAGCTTGCCGAAGCCGCCTTTCACGCGGCGGGCCAGCTCCTCGTAGCGGTCGCCGGCACTCATCAGCACGGCGTCCTTGACGGGATGCGGGAGCTGCGGGTGCGCGTGGTTGGGCAGGACAAGGTCGAACTTCGTCGGCGTCGCCGCGATGCCCACGGCGCGCTTCGTCTTGCCGTCGGCGATGACGTAGTAGTATTCGCAGGTGCGCGGGCCGCGTCGCATGATGGCGACCGCTTCGTCGAGCGTGCCGGCCTTCTCCATGACTTCGCGGATGAGTTGCGCCATCGGCTTGCCGTCCCACTGGCCTTCGCCCCGCCCGCCCATCTCGCCGACGGAGATGTGCCTCGCGTTCATCGCCGTGACGGAGCCGATGAAGCCGGCGTAGCTGATGTTGACCCACGCGTGGCCCTGCTCAGGCTGGTGGACGATGACGGTGGCGTTCTGCTCCAGCCCGATGCCCTTCATGTAGTCGAGGACGCGCCCGTGGTAGATGCGTCCGCCCACCGTGGCGTCGCCGAAGAGGGCGAAGCCGCTGCAATGAAACAGCTCGGGGAAGTAGTTCGCCAGCCGCGCCTCCTCGCGCAGGACGCCCGCCGCCGAGGCCATCGCGTCCATCTCGCGCGTGTAGCGCGGGTCCACGAACTTGCCGAAGCGGCCCGTGGCCTCCTCAATCTCGCTGAAGAACCAGCGCGACTTCGCGAACGAGCTGCCGACGCCGACGCCGTAGAGCACGCGGTCCATGAGGTTCTGCACCTCGGCCTTGAGCAAGGTGCCGTGCTGCGCGCCCATTTCCTCCGGCGTGCCCTTGAGGAAGAGCACCTTTGTCCCATCGTGGACTTCCAGCCGGCCCGCGCCGTGCAAGGCGACGACTTTGCGCTCGCCGGTGACGGGGCCGAGTGAGGGCACTTGGTTGTTCAACATCGAGGGCGCGACTTGCAGGAAGCGCACGATGTGGGCGAGCGCGACCTTCTCCACCTTGTCTCCCGCGTTCGCGGACAGCTTCCATTTCTCGTCGGGCCACGCGGCTTCCTGCTTCAAGTTTCGCAAGTCCACCGTGACGAAAACTTTCTTCCCGTCGGACCAGCCAAGCCGCGCGGGCAAGCCGTCAGTGGCGCGCACCCAGAGGTGCAGCGTGCCGGCGGGAATCTTGAGCGCCTCGATGGCCGGCGGCTGCGGGGTGGCGCGCAGGACGCGACAAGCGACTCCGTCAATCTGCTCCTCAGCGCCTTGCTCGACCTTGCAGAGCAGCGGCAGCAGCGCGAGCTGCTCGCGCGGCAGCGGGAGCTTCCACTTGCCGAGCTTGGTGTCGTCCAGCTTGTCCGGCGCGCTGGCGAACCGCGCGACACCAAGCTGGCCGACGACGCCGAACTTCTTACCCGGCGCGTGAATCCACAGCGAATCTCCATCGCGGCCCGCCGCGTAACGCTCGCCGTTGATGTCCGCAGCGAGGCGGAGGCGGTTTGGAGCCTGCCACGCGAAGGCCAGCTCGCGACCGAGCAGGTCGTTGGGCAGGCCATCAGCACGGGAGATTTTCAACGTGGTGGCCAGCGTCTGCACGGGCGCGCCGGGAGCTGGCTCGATGAGGGTGGCCAGTTTGATCAGCGCCTGGCTGAACAGCTCGACGGATGTTGGCTTCGGGGTTTCCTGCGCGCGGGAAAACGGGGCGGCCAGCAGCAACGCGGCGATGAGAAGCAGACGGACTTGGTTCATGGCGCGACCGTAGAAGACAGGGCAGGAGCACGCAAGCGCCGGGAGCCGCAGCGCGCTCTGGCTCCCTCTCCCTTCCTCGGAGGAGGGGAGAGGGTTGGGGTGAGGGGATGCGTGCGTTGACGTTGGCGAGCACCACCCCTCATCCGGCCTGCGGCCACCCCTCCTCCGAGGAAGGGAGAAGAACGCCAGCCCGCGCACGCTTCGATTCACTTCACCGGCTTGAACTGCACGCCGTCCAGAATCACATGACCGTCAGTGTCCTTGTTTGACACAGTCACGGTGGTGGTCTTGCCGGCGGGGAGCTTGAACTTGCCGAGCGAGATTTCGCCCTGCGACTTCTGATTCACCTTCACTGTCTTCGCGGGCTGACCTGGGATGCTCACAGTCACGGGGACATTGCTGGCGCGGTTGGGGTTCGGCGCGTTGAAGAGGATGATTTCGTAGTCGCCAGCAGTCGGGATGTCGGGCGTGAAGACGGCGGTGGACTCGCCCTTGCTCGCGTTGCCGTCGTGAGCGTAGCCCTTGCCGACGCGCCAGACGCTGGAGAAGGACTCGGTCCAATGGCCGGCCTGCTTCGCATCCGCGTCGTCGAGCACGATGCCGGGCAGGCTCTTGGGGTCCACGAACCTTCCACCCGCGTTGCCGCCACCGGTCCAGTCGAGCACCTGCTTGTCGGCGAGCAGACGGGCGCGGAGTTTTTCGTAGCTCACCTTCTGCACCGGGACTTTGTCATCAATCGCAATCGCCGCCGCCGTCGCCGCGCTCTGACCGAGCACCATGAACACCGGCTCCATGCGGATGCTGCCGTAGGCGATGTGCGACGCGCTGAGGGCGACGGGCGCGAAGAGGTTGTCGCACTCGGCGGCCTTCGGGATGATGGCGCGGTAGGAGACTGGGTAAGGCTTCATCGGCGGCACCTGCACGTCGCCTTCGTTCTCGACCTTGCCGTTCTTCACGATGCGCTGGCAGTTGTGCGAGTCCATGTTGTAGGCACCGAGGCCCACGGAGTCGGTGATGGTTTCCACGGCGCGGCAGTTCTTTTCGCTCATCACGTATTCGCCCACGATTCGCCGCGCCTCGCGCACATACATCTCGCGCGGCCAGCCGTCGGTGTCGAGGAACTCGTCCTTGCTCGGGCCCCAGCTCTGCATCTCGCGGCGCATCTCCTCCGGCACGCGCGGGTCCGTGGCCATGAACGTGCAGAAGCCGCGGATGTAAGCCTCGTGCTCCTTCGCGATGCGCTCGCGCGTGGCGTAGTCGGCGTTTGGGTAATCATAGTTGCGGCCGATGAAGTCCGTGCTGAACCCGCCGTTGTTGTTGATGTCGGTCTTGTGGTTCGGCATCCAGATTGGATTCCAAAACTGCGCGAGCTTCGGGTTCTTGTTCGCGGCGACAAGGGCCTCGGCGTAGCGGCCCAGCAGCTCGAACTGCTTCGCGTCGTAGTTCGCAGGCGGCGTGACGGGCAGGCTGTTGTTCGCCGCTTTGAGCAGCGCGTCCCACTTCGGCTGCGGCATTCCGGCGGGCTTCTGCGCGGGCAGACGGTTCTTCGCATCAGTCGTGAAGCAGAGCCGGTAGTTGTAAGTCTGCGCGCGCTGGTCGCCGTCGCCGGGCTTGCCGCCGTCGCCGGGCTGGATGAACGGCAGCAGGCCGCTCGCCGCATCGCCGGGCTTCACATACGGGTCCACCGGCACGGTGAACTGATGATGCGGCGTGCTGGCGCGGACGCCGTTGAGCGTCTCGCCGTAAACAGAGTTCGCCTCGCGCCCGACGTGGAAGGAACAGCCCGCCTTCGCCAGCAAGTCGCCCTCGTAAGTCGCGTCCATGAACATCTTCGCGAGGAAGACGCGGCCGTTCTCCATCGTGATTTCCGTGATGCGCGGGCCGGCCTTGGTCACCGACTTGAGCCGCTGCTCCAGATAGACCGGCGTCTTGGACTCGGCGAGCAGTTGGAAATAAACCTTCTCCGCCACGCGCGGCTCGAAGGTCCACATCGTCGCGTCCGCACCGCCGAGCGAACTCGCGCCGGCCTGTCCGCCGCGGCGCTTGGCGAAGTAATCCGGCGCGGTCTCCAATGTCCACGACGTGTCCTTCGCGTAGTGCTGTGCGAGGCGATGGTAGTAGTCGCGCGAGATGCCGCCGATGGCCGCCTTGTTGCCGATGTCTGTCGCGCCGAGGCCACCGGTGGTGAGGCCGCCGAGATACTTCGTCGGGTTGACGAGCACGGCAGACTTGCCCATGCGCGCCGCCTGCACCGCCGCCGCGATGCCGCCGGACGTGCCGCCGAAGATGCAGAGGTCCGCCTCGACGACTTGGGCTTGAACGGTGACGGAAGAGACGGCCAGCGACAGGACGAGCGCGTTGAACCACGAGTATTTCATGCGCCGAGTCTGGCAGGGCACGGGTGGATTTCAATGCTTGCGACGGGCGGGCGGTCGCGAAAACAATCGCCCATGCACCCGCAGCCCTGCCTCGACGAAGCGGCGCTCGCCAAGCTGCTGAAGCTGGGCGGCCCGAAGTTCGCCGGCAACATGGTGGACCTCTTCCTTGGCTACGCGCCCACGAAACTGGCCGAGGCGCTGGCGGCGGAGGCGAAGGGAGATTGCGCGGGCGTCCACGACGCGATGCACCCGCTCAAGACCAGCGCCGGCCACGTCGGCGCTCTGGCCGTGCGCGCGCTGGCGATGGAGATCGAGCAACTGGCGCGCGCCGGAGAGCGGGGGCGGCTGCCCGGGTTGTTGACTGGGCTGGAAGCCGCGATGGGCGAGGTCACACCCCGGCTGCGGGAGTGGCGCGCGGGGAAAGTAATTAGTGATTAGTCGGCCCCGGTGGCGGGAATGGGAGGGTGATGTCCACTGGTTACGAATCACTAATCACTTCCCTCACCCCTCCCAGCTCTGCCCATCCCACTTCAGCACGCGTTCCAGCATGGCCACGGCGCCGTTGGTGAAAACTTGGATGAGCGCCTCGCCCTTCTCGGCGGTGGCGTGACGCGGGTCGCCGATGTGGCCGGGCACGCTGCGGTCGCCCATGATCCAGCCGCGCGAGGCCGGCTCGAAGGGGTTGCCGAACTCGACCGGCTCGACCTTCGCCAGGTCGCCCACGAGGTGCGGCGCGATGCGGAGCACCATGCTGGTCTCCCATTCGCACGCGTGGCCCATGCGGGTTTGTTTGATGCCGGGGTGCGCGGTGGCGGGAGTTGTGAGCGCGAGGTTCCAGTAGGTGGCGAAGAGCAGGAGGAGGTCGCGGCGGGCGCGGTATTTCTGGCGCAGCTCGAAGACGACCTGCTTGCCGGGCACGTCGTTTCCACCGTGGCCGTTGAGCATCACGAGCCGGTGGAAGCCGTGCGCAATGAAGTTCTCGAACTGGCCGGCGAGCAAATCCAGATACGCGCGCGGCGCGGCGGACATGGTGCCGGGAAAATCCATGTGGTGCTCGGAGTTGCCGAGCCACTGGAGCGGCGCGATGAGCACGCGCTTGCCCAGCCGCGCCTCGACGCGGCGGACAATCTCGCCGCAGAGCAAACTGTCGGTGAAGACGGGCATGTGCCGCCCGTGCTGTTCGAGCGCGGCGACGGGGAAGATGACGGGCGTGTCCTTGGAGAGCGCCTGGACTTCCGGCCACTTGAGGTCGGTGAGATTCATGTGTGGGTGAAGGCTACGGAGGCGGCGTGTCAGTGGCAAGCGGGGCGGCGCTTCTCGCAATGCAGGGGCTATCCCGTTCCTGCTCGTAATCCTAATCCTGCTCCTTCCCCTCGCGTTTCGATCAGCGGAGCAGGATTAGGATGAAGATTACGAGCCGGAGGAGCGGCCCAACTGCATCACTCGCTACATTGGGCCTGCAAGAAACGAGATGCGCCCTGCTGCACTACCGTCCGGCGAGCTGCCCCAGCTTGATGACATCCCCTGCTTGCAATGCGGGGCCGGGAGCATTCGCGGCAAGCCTGGCTGTGTCCGTGGTGGCGATGACCCGCGAGCCGCGGAGGATTTGGACGGCCTTGAGCGCGGCATTGGCCTCGCCGGTCTTCGTGGCGGCGTAGAGCTTCATTCCCTCGGTCCACGGGATTTGCCGTGTCACGCCGGTCGCGCTGTCAACGACGGTGA
>JACRKB010000306.1 GCA_016235545.1 Verrucomicrobiota bacterium
ATGGCCAGCCGTTTCAACGGCTTTTGCAAACCGCATCGCCAGCCATCTGGGACAAACCGTTGAAACGGTTTGCCCTCGCGCCACCCGCTTTCACCCGGCTGAAGCCGGGTGCTAATGAGATTTTGCATTGCGGTCAAAAGTTGATTTGCGCCCTCGACTGGGTTTCCCGCTAACGGACGAGGGGCTTGGGGAGGTTCAAGCGGCGGTCATCTTCCTTGGCGGGCGGGGGCAGGGCTTGATCGGCGAGTTCGCGGGTGAGGCGGCTTTTCACGGTGGCCAGCGCGGCGTTGGTCACGGAGTTGAGGTGGAAGCGCGCTTCGTTGAGCTTGCCGGCGGCGGCCTTCACCCGCGCCAGATGCAGGTGGGTGGCCTCGCGCTCGGCGTCGTCACGCGCGAGGGATTGTGCGCGCACCCACGCGGCTGCGGCGGCGTCGTGGGCGGGAGGCTGGAAGCCGTAATAGACCTGCGCGATGTCGGTCGCGAGCTGGAAGTTCGCGGGGTCGAACTGCTCCGCGAGCCGATAGAGTTCGAGCGCGTGCCGCAGCACCTGTTGTTCAGTGATGCGGTAGTGGTCCGCGGCCGCCTTGCGATGCAGCACGATGACGGAGCCGAGGTTGTGGTAGTAGATGGCCTGCCGCGGATTCAACTCGATGGCCTTGCTGTAAAGCTCGAAGGCCTTCGAGACCGGCCCGCTCTGGCCGTAGCTGTTGGCGAGGTTGTTGAAGGCGGCGGGGTTCGTCGGGTCGAGTTCCAGAGCCTTCTCCCAACGCTTGCGCGCGTCGGCCTCCTCGCCGAGGTCGTTCAGGAAACTGCCGAAGGCGAGATGGCCGCGCGCGTGCCGGGGATGCCGTTGAAGGAACTCCTCGTAGCCTCGCTTCACCGGTTCGAGGCGTTGCTCGATCTTCAGGCTCAACACTGCGTCGCCCAGGCCCGCCCCCTTTTGCGCGAAAGCCCCGTTGTCCTTTATCCACTTGTCGATCTCCTCGTGCGCCGCGTCGTCCAGTGCCATGACCTTTTGAAAATCCGCCTCCGCAGGGTCGTTGACGGACGTGGAGAACTGCGGCTGGGCGGAGGGGCGCTCGCCGGGCTTCGACGCGGCGTGCGCTGCGCAAGCACAGCCCAGAAGAATGATGAGTGTCCACTTCACCGGGCGAGCGTAGTGGCTCATGGGGCGCGGGCCAAGCCGAGTTTGGGGCGCGCAAGCAGGGGGGCGCATCGCACTGGCGGTTCGCCCTTGCATTCTCGCGCATGGGCTGGCAACAAACGCGCCGTCTTGTTCAAGCGCGCCGCCAAATTTGCAATCATCCTCGCCGTGGCCCTCTCGGTGGGGCTGCACTGGGTGCTCCTCCAGTCTGTCGCGTGGACCGGGATGTTCGTCACCTTCGCGCAGCAGACCACGCTGAGCGCGGCGTTCACCAAAACTTTCAACGGCAAGAATCCCTGCCGCATCTGCAAGCTCGTCCGCGAGGGGCAGCAGTCCGAGAAGGCCCGCGACTCCATCCTGCCGCTGGTGAAGATTGAGTCGCTCCAGTGCGCGACCGCCTTGGTGCTCACGCCTCCCGCCCCGTTTTCGCCCCCGACCTCTCCCGACCAGGCCGCGTCTCCGCGGGCCGAGTCGCCTCCTTCCCCGCCGCCGCGAGCGGCCTAGTCTTCTCCCTCCCATGCCCGCGTGAAGCTGGCTGTGGCCTGCCCGACTGGCGTGGCCGATTCAGCAGCCCTGCTCACACGGACCTTCGCCCGGCCTTTGCGCCGGGATGTTTGCGACCAAATGGGCGGAGAGGCGAAAGTTCCAGGGGTGGACTTCAAAGGGATTTCTCCTGTCCGCGCCTGGTTCCTCCTGCCGTCTCTGCGCCCTTTCATTTTGAAAACCCGCCGTGGCCGTGCCCACTGGCAAGCAGGAATGCGAAAGAAAAATTTGGGATGCGGGAATTGATAAGCTGTCGAGTGGCTTGGTTGTTCATCCCACCCGGCGGCGCACGGTTGTCAACCCCGCATCCCTTCAACTGAGATTCGGATTGACCTATGGAACTTGTAAGCAATCAACAGAAACGTGCCCCCTGGCCTGCGCCGCACCAGCTCCTGCTGGCGGGCGCGTTCACACTCATTGAGCTGCTCGTGGTCATCGCCATCATCGCGGTCCTCGCGGGCCTGCTCCTGCCCGCATTGAGCAAGGCGAAGGAGAAGACCAAAGGCATCCGCTGCCTCAGCAACACGCGCCAAATCAGCATGGCCAGCACGCTCTACGCCGAGGACTACAGCCGCCACGTCACCTTCAGCGGCGGCGTGGACCGCAAGACATTGCTCCATCCCTATCTCAAGCAGGGCACCAACAACGCCGACACGGCGGACGGCCAGGTGTGGAACTGCCCCAGCAACCGCCAGCAGACCAACGCCGCCGGCTACGGCTTCAACACGCTCATGAACAACGTGTTTGTCTCCATCATCCGCAACCCCACCGACACCGTGGACATCGGCGACGCCGGCCTCAACAACATCATCAGCGGTGTGAGCACCTACATCCTCTCCACTCACCTGATGCCGCCCTCCACGGTCCAAAACACCACGCTGGGCCGTCCCAACGCGCGCCATCAGGACTTCAAGTCGGTCAACATCGGCTTCATGGACGGCCACTCCGCCTCCACTCTGGTGGCACCGCCCTTCTACCCCGGCCTCGCTGGCAACTGGCTGGGCAACGGCATCACCGACCCAAGCGACCCCAACTACAAGGACCAGCTCTGGGACACGTATTGAATCGCATCGAATGCAACTCGCCAAATCGCATCCAATGCCAACTATCGATTCCCCGACCAACTGCGTCGCTTCAGCGTCGCAGCCACGCCGGGGTGAGCAGCACAAACACAAACACAGCAGCACCACACACCATGAAAGAAAGCACCCAGACCGCACTCCGCGCCGCCGCCGTCCTCGGCGTGGCATTCGGCTTGTGCGTCACCGGCCTCACCGCCGCAGACGCCAAGAATCCCATCAAGGACGCCATGCAGAAATACCACAAGGCTCCAAAGGGCACCGACCCGACCTGCAAGAAGGCCGGCGCCGGGCAGGCCTCGAAGGAGGAGTTGGCCGGCATGGTTGCCGCCTACAAGGCGATGTGCGCCTCCAAGCCGCCGCAGGGCGACCAGGCCAACTGGGTCAAGCTCTGCTCCGCGCTCGCCAACGCCACCGCCTCCCTCGAAAAGGGCGATGCTGGCGCGGCGGACAAATACAAGGCCGCCGTGAACTGCAAGACCTGCCACGACGAGTTCCGTCCCGCGAAAAAGTAATTCAGTCCTGCCATCGCGCCCGCCGGAGCCACCCGCTCCGGCGCGGCGCGGTGCCTTTTTGGAGCGCGTGCCTCAGGCCCGCAGAGCCTCCGTTCACACGAGAGGCTTTTTTCTTCCCGAACCCGCTGGCTCGCAGGGCCAGTGCGGCTTGGAATGCCCCACTTGGATGAACACCTCGCACCTTGTCATGAGTCCCAGCTCCGTTCTCCGCCTTGCCGCCCATTCCGCCGTGTTGCTCGCGCTTGCCGCCTGCGGCCCGACGCCTTCCGCCCCGCCGCCAACCACCCCCGCACCCGCTGCGTCCGTGTCTGCGACGAACGCGCCGCACAGCCACGGCAGCCACGGAAAGGGCAAACGCGACGTGGTGCGCGTGGGAATTGAGAGCCTGGATGTCGCTGCGGACGGCAGCACGCTTCACCTTCTCCTCGCCGATTACGCCACGAACTCCAAATCCCCCGCGCTCCTCCACCTGCGCTCCACCGACGCCGGGGCCAATTGGTCGAAACCCATTCGCGTGGATGTGGGAGCAACTCCGCCGCTCGCCCCGCACCGGGGGATGGACGCGCAACTCGCCGCCAGCGGGTCCAGGCTCGTGGCGATTTGGAACGCGCCCGGCACCGGCTTCGGCGGTCGCGGCCCGATGGCCACCGCGATTTCCACCGACGGGGGCGCGACCTGGCAGCCCGGCCCCAACCCCGCAGACGACGGCCTTCCCTCCGACCACAGCTTCGTGGACTGCGCGGCGGATGCGCTCGGCAACTTCCACCTCGTCTGGCTCGACAGCCGCGGCGGACCGAAGGGGCTGCGTTACGCGAACTCGCGCGACGGCGGCAAGTCGTGGAGCAAGAACTCCACGCTCAAGCCCGAGACCTGTGAGTGCTGCTGGAACACGGTGGCTGTCGGCGCGGATGGTTCTGTCCACGCGCTCTTCCGCGACAAGAACCCGCGCGACATGGCGGTAATTTCCTCGACCGACCACGGCGCGAGCTGGAGCGACCCTGCGAAGGTCGGGCAGTTCAACTGGGATTTTGCCGGCTGCCCGCATGTCGGTGGAGGGTTGATCGCGCGCGGCTCCACGTTGCACGCGCTGGTCTGGACCGGCGCGACCGGCCACAGCGGCGCGTATCATCTCTCATCGAGCGACCAAGGCCGGTCGTGGTCCGCCCCGCAACGCATCGGTGATGCCGACGCGCGGCGCGGCGACCTCGCCAGCACCGGCGGGCAGAGCCTCGCCGCCGTGTGGGACCGCGTGAGCGATGGCGAAAGCATCGTGCTCGCCGCCACCTCCAATGCCGGCGGCACGACGTGGCGCGAGGCGAGGCAGCTTTCCGCGAATGGCATCAACGCCGCCTACCCACGAGTGGTCGCTGTGGCCGGCGGCTACCGCGTTTTCTGGACAGAGACCGCCCCCGGCCAGCCCGGCGCGTGGAAGTCGGCGATGCTCCCGTAGTCGCAACCTTCAGGTTGCGGATCATGTCCTGCCGAGTTGGGCAAGCGGCGGTCACAGATTGCCGCAACTGACCCAAGCGCAGGCTGAAGCCTGCGACTACGGGGCAGGCGGCTTGGCATACAAGCCGATCACCAGGCCGATGACGATGGCGAGGCTGCCCCAGAGGTGGCCGGCGTGCAGCGGTTCGCCGAGCCAGAGCACGGCAACGGGGACGCCCGCGACGGGTTGCATGAGGATGGTCATGGCGGTGACATTCACGTCCGTCTCGCGGATGACGACGAGCCACAGGCCATAGCCCAGGCTCGTGCAGATGATCGAGAGGAACGCGACCCACGCCCACGCGCTGGCGGGCAGCTTCACTGCGGCGGCAAACGTGCTGGGGCCGTCAATGGCGAGATTCGCCAGCGTGCCGGCGGCGAGAGACACGGCGAGAATCCTCATCGGCCCCACGCGCTCCAGCAGGGGTTTGCCCATGATGGAGTAGGCGGCCTCGGTGAGGAACGAGGCGATGAACACCGCGCTGGCGGCCATCCCAGCCCATTTGAAATCGTCCGCCCACACGCGGTTGAGCAGCGCGACGCCGACGATGCCCAGGCTGAAGCCCACCCAGCGTTGCGGCGCGATGTGTTCGCGGAGGAAGACCGCCGCCGCCACTGCGGTCAGGAGCGGCTCCACGGCCATGAGCACGGCGCAGTTGCCAGCGGTGCCGAGGAGGTTGCCGCTCACTTGCAGCCGGTGGCCCAGCGTGAAGACGACCACGCCCATGATCGACACAGTCCAGAAGTCCCTGCCGCGCGGCCTCGCGCCGGGCAGCCACGGCCACACGAGCAGCAGGCTCACCGCCGCGCCGCCGAAGCGCAGCGTGGCGATGCCGCCGGAGTCGAGGTGAGGCTTGAGCGCCTGTATCGCCGAGAGGGACACGGCCCAGAAGACGTTGAACAGAAGCAGGAGGATGAGGTGTGCGGGCTTCATCGAGCGGCGCGGAGTGTTGGCGGGGGCGGGGGCGGGGGGAAAGTAATTAGTGCGTAGTGATTAGTGTCTGTTGCGCGACGCGACGTGCGGGGGCTGGGGCGTGCCCGCTGGCCCACTAATTACTAATCACTAATTACTCTCCCCGGCCGCCTCCCCCCCCACTCCCGCCTTGCCCCTCCGCTGCCGCTTCCTTACAACAACCCGCGTGATTGACATCAAATGGATACGGGAGCAGCCGGACCTTGTGAAGCAGCGGCTCGCTTCGCGCCACGGCGGGGACGACGCGCAGATTGACGCGGTGCTCCAGCTCGATGAGCAGCGGCGGCACGCGCTCAAGCAGGTCGAGGACTTGAAGGCGCTCCGCAACAAGGTCTCCAAGGAGATCGGTGCGCTCATGGGCCAGAAGAAGCTCCCCGAGGCCGACGCCAAGAAGGCCGAGACCCGCACGCTGGGCGACCAGATCGCCGTGCTGGACAAGACTGCCGCCGATGCAGAGGCCGCGCGCGATGCGATACTCCTCCGCCTGCCCAACCCTCCTCACGCGTCCGTCCCTGGCGGGTCGTCCGCCGCCGACAACCCGGAGGTCAAGCACTGGGGCGCAAAACCAGAGTTCGCCTTCACCCCCAAGTCCCATGTCGCCCTGTGTGAGTCGCTCAAGCTCGTGGACTTCGCGCGCGGCGCGAAGCTCTCAGGCAGCGGGTTCCTCCTCTACACCCACTGGGGCGCGCGGCTGGAGCGTGCGCTCATCCAGTTCCTGCTTGATCTCCACACGGCGCAGCACGGCTACACGGAGGTCGCGCCGCCGCACATCGTGAGCCGTGACTGCATGGTGGGCGTGGGACAGTTCCCCAAGTTTGAGGATCAGGCTTACGCGGTGCGCGAGGGTGCGGATGACTCCACGCTGGGGCGGCTCTACCTCCTGCCCACGGCGGAGGCTCCGGTAGCGAACATCCACCGCGAGGAGATTCTTCCACACACGCAGCTCCCCATTAACTACTGTGCTTACAGCCCGTGCTTCCGCGCGGAGGCGGGCGCGGCGGGGGTGGGCACGCGCGGGATGATACGGGTGCACCAGTTCGACAAGGTGGAGCTGGTCAAGATCGTGCGGCAGGAGGAGGGCTATGCGGAGCTGGAGAAGCTGCTGGCGGACGCGGAGAAGGTGCTTCAACTGCTGGGCCTTCACTATCGGGTCGTGCTGCTTTGCACGGGGGACATGGGCTTCGCCAGCGCGAAGACTTACGACATCGAGGTCTGGGCACCGGGTCAGAACGCCTACCTGGAGGTGTCGAGCTGTTCGAACACGGACGAGTTTCAGGCGCGGCGCATGAACCTGCGTTACAAGGACGCCCAAGGGGTCAACCAATTCCCCCACCTCCTCAACGGCTCGGGCACCGCCCTTGCGCGCCTCTTCGTGGCCCTGATCGAGACGTATCAGCAGGCGGATGGCTCCGTGCTCCTGCCTGAACCGCTGCACAAGTATGTGGGCACGGAGCGCATCACGGCATGAGTGGGAGCTGGCATGAGCGGGGGGAGAGCGTGGGAAGGTGGGAAAGTGGGCAGGTGAGTGGGGACGCGCTGAAGCCGCCCTCACTTTCTCACCTCCTCACCTTCTCACTTTCTCCCTCCCCCATCCCCGCCAGCCCCTAGAAAGCAGCCATGGAGGCCAGCAGCCGCTCTCAACTATCAACTCCCCACCATCAACTCCCCACCCATGACCTCATGAAAATCCTCCTAGCCAGCAGCGAGGTCCACCCGTTCTCGAAGACAGGTGGCTTGGCGGACATGGTCGGCGCGCTGGGCAAGGCGCTGGCGGCAGAGGGGCACGAGGTGTTCATCGTCACGCCGCTGTATCGGGGCATCCGCGGGAGGTTCACGGAGCTGCGGCGGGTGGGCGTGCGCGTGGAGGTGGTGCTGGGGGAGATGTTGATGGAGGGGGAGGTGTGGGAGCTGCGTCCCAGGCCGGGGTTGAGGGTGTGGTTCGTGGAGCAACAGGAGTGCTTCGACAGGCTGGGCTTGTATGGGGAGAACAACGCGGACTACCCGGACAACGCGGTGAGGTTCACGTTCTTCAGCAAGGCTGTGGTGCAGATCGCGCGGCTCCTCCCCGGTGGCGCGCCCGACATCGTCCATGTCCACGACTGGCAGGCCGCGCTGGTGCCGGCGTTGCTGAGGCGGGAGGGGCATCGCACGGGATGGACTCCGCCACGGAGCGTGCTGACGGTGCACAACCTGGCCTACCAGGGACGGTTCGCGCAGGGTGCGTTTGCGCTGACGAACCTGCCGGGGGAATATTTCACGATGGACGGGGTGGAGTTTTACGGGGACGTGAACTTCCTGAAGGCGGGGATAGTGTATGCGGACATGATCACCACGGTGAGCCCGCGTTATGCGCGGGAAATCTGCACGGAGGCATACGGGTGCGGGCTGGATGACCGGCTGCGGGCGCGGGGAGACAGGCTGGCGGGCATCTTGAACGGGGTGGACTACGACGAATGGAGCACGCACCGGAACATCCATTTGAAGCATCCTTACTCCTTCCGCAAGATGGGGGGCAAGGCCGCGACCAAGCATGACCTGCAACGGGAGCTGGGCCTGCCGGCGCGCGCAGACGTGCCGCTCTTCGCCACAGTGACGCGCCTCGCGGACCAGAAGGGCATGGACATCCTGCTGGGGGCATTGGAGGAGATGCTTGCCAAGGAGATGCAGTTCGTCCTGCTGGGCAGCGGGGACCCGGCGTTGCAACGCGGCTACCAGAACCTCGCCCGCCGTCACCCGACGAAGGTGACGGTGCGCATCGGCTACGACCACGCCCTCTCGCACCGGATCGAGGCGGGGTGCGACTTCTTCCTGATGCCCTCGCGCTTCGAGCCATGCGGGCTGAACCAGATGTATTCCCTGCGCTATGGCGCGATACCCATCGTGCGCCGCACCGGCGGACTGGATGACTCCGTGGTGGACCTGACCGAGGACGAGGAACGCGCGGACGGGATCAAGTTCACGGAGTTCACCACACGCGCCCTCACCGGAGCCATCCGCAAGGCGCTCGTCCTCCACGACACGCCGCACCTCCTCGCCCAGATGCGCAAGAACGCGATGACGGCGGACTTCTCGTGGAGCCGCACCACGCAGGAATACACGCAGGTGTATCAGCGAGCGCTGGCAGGCTGAAGGCGCTGAAAGCCGCCACGGGACGAGCAGGGCCGATGGTGCGCAGCGCGGCCCTCCACGCCCATCGCAGCGGAAGGCCTGCTTTTGAATTGCAGCCAGACCTCCATCTGGTTTTCAATCGCCCAGCACAAGATCATGTCCAATCCCGCCACCACCAATCTTCCGCGCATCCGCTCCGTGCTGGTCGTGGACGACGATGTGGAGCTGGCAATGATGTATAAGGAACTGCTCGGCTCGCAGGGCTACATCGTCAACACCGCGCCCAACGGCGTCGAGGCGCTCAAGCTCATCATGCGGCACGAGGTGGACGCCATCATCTGCGACATGATGATGCCGCATATGCCCGGCGACATGTTTTACATGGCAGTTGAGCGCGTGAAGCCCCACTTGTGCGCGCGCTTCATCTTCGTGACCAGCTACGAGGGCAACCCGAAGATCGAGGCGTTCTTCAAGAAGGTGAACGGCATCGTGCTCTACAAGCCCACCACGCTTGGCAAGCTCATGGGCACGCTGAACCTGTTGAGCCAGCGGATCGCCAGCGCCCAGAAAAAAGCGTCGGGCGCGGCCTGAGGCGCCTCCCCTCCTGCGGTTTTCCTCCAGCTCGTAATCCTGACCCTGCTCTCCATTGACCACGGAGCTCACGTTGGATGAGCAGGCAGACGGTTGACATCCCGTTGAAAAACCAGTCGCATCCCCGTGTCTCAATCACCGCACAGCACAACTCGCTAGTCCCATGAGCAAAAAATACAACGTCGGCATCATCGGCTACGGCTGGGTCGCCACCGCGCACATTGCCGCCCTCAACCAAAGCGATCAGGCCCAGGTCAGCGCCGTCTATTCCTCCCGCCCGCAGGATGGCGATGAGCTGTCCGCCAAATACGGCTCGCCCATCACCACCTACACAAACCTCGACGCGATGCTCGCCGACCCGAACATCCACGCGGTGTCCGTGTGCTCCATGCCCAGCCTGCACGCGAAGCACGTCATCGCCGCCGCGCGCGCAGGCAAGCACATCATCATCGAGAAGCCGCTCGCCATGTCGCAGAAGGACGTGGACACAATGGTCGCCGCAGTGGCCAAGGCCGGCGTCAAGACCTGCGTCTGCTTCGAGTGCCGTTACTCAAGCCAGTTCCAGGCGACGAAGGCCGTCATTGATCGCGGCCTACTCGGCAAGCTGCATTACGGAGAAGTGGACTACTACCACGGCATCGGACCGTGGTATGGGCAGTTCCGCTGGAACACCCGCAAGAAGGACGGCGGCAGCGCGCTGCTCACCGCCGGCTGCCACGCGCTCGACGCGTTGCTCCTCTGCATGGGCAGTGAAGTCTCAGAAGTCACCAGCTACGACACGCGTTCGCAGAGCAGAATCTTCAAACCCTACGAATACACGACCACGAGCGTGACCCTCCTCAAGTTCAAGAACGGTGCCGTGGGCAAGTGCGCCGCCGTGGTGGACTGCCTCCAGCCCTACTACTTCCACACCCACCTCGTCGGCAGCGAGGGCAGCCTGCTCGACGACAAGTTTCACTCGCAGAAGCTCGGCACGCACAAGGCCAAGTGGAGCCAGCTCTCCATGAAGATGCTCGACTCCGGCGACGTGAGCGACCACCCGTATCAGACACAGTTCCAGGCATTCTTCAACGCGCTCGACGCCGGCAAGGACATGGCCCTCACCAGCCTCGCCGACGCAGCGGCCAGCCACCGCGTGATGTTCGCAGCGGACAAATCAGCGGCGACGGGCAAGACGGTGAAGCTGTGATCACCGCCGAGCGCCGGCTCCCCGCAGCACACCCAAAACGACCCCGGCAGATTCTGTGACGGCTTTGCGCGCCGGACGTGCTGGGTCACGACCCGCAGGACGGGACGCACACCACCGAGGGCCGCCCCATGACGATCGCCAACAACGGGCGGGTGATGAAAGAACTCCTGTAATCGCCGAGGCAAGGTGGTGGATTCTGCCCTGCAAAGAAACTGAGATGCGCCCCGGTGTGTGCATAGCACATCTAGGCCCTTGACTCCACGGAGGGCTCTAACCATATTCGGCGGCTCTTTTCCGGCGCGGAAAGCCGGAGCGCACCCAACCGACAATATGGCAAAGAACAAGGCCCAAAAGCCCGCCGCCAAAAGCGGCACCACCAAACCCTCCGTCAAAGCCGCGCCCGCTCCACGCAAGCAAGACAAGCCGGCAAAGGTTCCCTCTTCTGCCAAGGCACTGCCCCTCAAACCCGCAGCTTCGCCTGCCCCACCCGCAGCTTCCCAGCCCGTTCCAGCGGGTGACAGCGCCGCCGGGGTGCCAGCCATCACCGAGCCCATCAAGAGCCTGGCCGGTGTGGATTTGACCGAGAAGGTCAAGGAGCTGGTGCGCCTCGCCCAGGAGCAGGGCTATCTCACATACGGTGACATCAACGACGCGCTGCCCGACAGCATCGTCACGGCGGATGACCTGGACGAGATTTACAGCAAGCTCCGCAATCTGGAGATCGAGATCGTGGACCAGGCCGAGGTGGACCGCGTCAAGCAGCCCGAGCCGGAGGAGGAGCCGGAGGACAAAAACCGGCTCGACATCCTGGACGACCCGGTTCGGATGTATCTCAAGCAGATGGGCCAGGTGCAGCTCCTCACCCGCGAGCAGGAGGTGGAGATTTCCAAGCGCATAGAGGACGCCGAGAACGAGGTCAAGCGCATCATCTACAGCTTCGGTTTCGCCGGCAAGGAGCACATCGCGCTGGCGGAGAAGCTCATCTCCGAGCCGCCCAAGGAGCGCTTCGACCGGGTCATCATCGACAAGAAAATCGAGAGCCGTGACAACCACCTCAAGTCCCTGCGCAAACTTGTGAAGGAAGTCCGCGCGCAGGACCAGACGGTGGACGAGCATTACTCCGCGTGGCAGCACGCCCCCAACAAGGCCAAAAAGGACAAGGAGCACGCCGCCTTCAGGAAGCCGGACGAAAAGCTCCAGCGGTCATTCCCGAAATTTTTCTACAAGCAGAAAGTCATCGAAGAGATGGCCCTCGTCGCCGAGAACATCCACGACAAGATCGCGGCCAGCCTGCGCGCCATCGAGGAGGTCGAGTCTCACCGCAAGTCCGCACAGACCCAGATGATCGCCGAGGGTGAGCGCAAGAAAATCAAGGCTCTCGAGGAGTTTGTCCGGATGCCTTTCGAGGACTACCTCATCGCCTACAAGCAGCTCCTGCATTTCTCCGCGAAGGCCCTGCAGGCCAAGACCGAGATGGTGGAGGCGAACCTCCGCCTCGTCATCTCCATCGCGAAGAAATACACCAACCGCGGCCTCTCATTCCTCGACCTCATCCAGGAAGGCAACATGGGCCTGATGAAGGCCGTCGAGAAGTTCGAGTATCGACGCGGCTACAAATTCTCGACCTACGCGACGTGGTGGATCCGCCAGGCCATCACCCGCTCCATAGCCGATCAGGCGCGCACCATCCGCATCCCGGTGCACATGATCGAGACGATCAACAAGCTGATGCGCGTGCAGAAGCAGCTCGTGCAGGACTTTGGCCGCGAGGCGACGCCCGAGGAAATCGCCGACGAGATGCAGATGCCAGTCGAGCGTGTGCGCGCCATCATGAAGATGGCTCAGCAGCCCATCAGCCTGCAGTCACCCGTCGGCGACAGCGAGGACACCAACTTCGGCGACTTCATCGAGGACAAGAGCGCGGAGAACCCCTCCGACATGACCAGCTACAGCCTGCTCAAGGACAAGCTGGCCGACGTGCTTGACTCGCTCACCGAGCGCGAGCGCAGGGTGCTGGAACTACGCTTCGGTCTCGCAGACGGCTACAGCCGCACGCTCGAAGAAGTCGGCAAGCAATTCAAGGTCACGCGCGAGCGCATCCGCCAAATCGAGGCCAAGGCGCTCCGCAAGATGCGTCATCCGACGCGTCTTCGGCAGTTGCAGGGCTTCATTGACACCGAGGAGTTGGGCCTGAGGCCGCCGACCGCCCCGGTGGTGGCCAGCTAACTCTCCCCTCCGCCCTCTTCACGAAGCGCCGGCCTTGAGCCGGCGTTTTTCGTTTGATGTCCACGCTTCATCCTAAAAACCGCAGTTGGTTCACGCAAAGGACGCGAAGGACGCCACGCCGAAGGGCATTTTTTCCAAATGCAGGCACAGGCAGTCTTCACCCAACGGGTGAGAGGTCGCGGTTTCAAAAATCTTTTCCTTTGCGCCCTTTGCGCCCTTTGCGCCCTTTGCGTGAGGTTCAACTGCGGAATCTAGGTTCATGAGGCCGCGTGCCAGGCGCACGCTGAAATTCGGACACCGAACCAGGCGCTGCGCTTCTATTCAGCATGCCGCAACTCGAAGCCATGGGATTCGATTCTGAGCGCCTTCCCTTCAGTTCCCGTGCCCGCCACCAAGGCACGCATCCCTTCACGCAGATGCAGAACCCGCTCAAACTCCCCCGCGCCAAGGGTGAGCAGCATGGTGGAGAGCGCATCGCCCTCCGTGGCGGAAGGCAGCACGATGGCGGCGAGCAGCGCTCCCTCCGTCGGCTGCCCGGTGCGTGGGTCAATGACGTGGCCATAGCTCTTGTCCGCCGCCGTAAATGATTTGCCCCAGACCGCTGAAACGGAAAGTGATTCGTCACGCAACCTCACCGTCGCCAGCGGCAGCTGAAGGTCGCCCGTGTGTTCCGGTGAATTGTGCGGGTTCCCCGGATGATCAATGGCGATCTTCCACCCCTCGGCATTGGGAGGTGTGCCAATCGCAAGAACAGTGCTGGTGCCACCATGAAGCAGCGCGCTGGTGACGCCCGCCTCGCGCAGCAGTTCGCCCGCGCGCTCGACGGCGTAGCCCTTGCCGATGGAACCGAGGTCGAGCTGCACACCGGAGTGGGTGAAGCGCACCGTGGACTCAGGGGCGTTCAACTCCACCAGGTGCATACCCACGCCGGCCCGCGCCTGGGCGAGCGCCTCCGCCTCCGGCACCCGCCCTTCGCGCGTGTAGAATCCCCAGCAGCGCATGAGCGGGGCGACTGTGATGTCGAAAGTGCCGCCCGACTCGGCAGACAGCCTCTGCGCCTGCTGCAGGAGCCGGAGGAGCCACGGAGTGACGCGAACGGGCTGCCTCGCTGCTTCCCGGTTCAGCCGGAAAATCTGGCTGGTCGCGCGGAAATAACTCAACTCGTCCTCCAGCCGTGTGATTTCATCAAGCGCCTCCTCGCCTGCGGCGCGCAACGCCGCTTCGTCACCGCCGTGCAGGACGAGTTCAAACCGCGTGGACATCGCGTGCCGTGCAAGGATGACAGTGGTCATGGCACCAGGAATTTAGCCACGGATGAAACACAGATGAAACACGGAATCAGGAGGGGATCTATAAGGAGAGCAGGAGGGCAGGAAAAGACAATGAGCCACGCGTGTTCCATTTCCCCCTCCTGCCCTCCTGCTCTCCTTATGAAAAAACCGGCCCCGCGTCGCCGCGAGGCCGGTTCGTGAGAATCCTGTCTTCCTCGCTCAGGAGAGCGGGAGGCTGCCGTAGGTCAGCGCCTTGATTTCCTTGCCGGAACCGTCGGTGACCTTGCGCGTCTTCGGGTCGAAGTTGCACATGACGCCCAGGCGGTCGGACATCTCAGCCAGCGAAATGACGGTCTGCACCTTGAGAGCGAGGTCCACGCCCGCGTTGGGCTGCTTGTTGGCGCGGATGCTGTCGAACCAGTTCTTGTGGTGCGCCGACAACGTCTCGCCGGGGAACGCTGGGCTGGTGTAGGGATCAATTTCCTCTGTGAAGGGACGGCCCGGGGTCAGCTCGACCTTGTTGCCAGCCATCGTGAGCGTGGCCTTGTGGCCGCGGATCATCTCCTGCGTGCCGACCTCGTTGACCGTGCTGCTGGTGATGTGCATCACGTAGCCGCTGGGGAACTCGGCGATGAGCTGGATGATTTCCGGCACGTCGCGAGGAGGCGTGCCCGGCGTCTTTTCGTCCGTGTTGAACTTCTTGCTGCCCACCGCCGCTACGCGCAGCGGAAATTCGGGGTTGCCGGTGGCGAGCATGTAGGGGTGCAGCTTGTGCGGGAAGAGGTCGCCCAGCAGGCCCGCGCAGTAGGGGTAGTATTTGCGCCAGCGGAAATAGTGGTCGGCGCTGAAGGGAATCTGCTTCTTCACAGGGCCCATCCACTGCTTCCAGTCGGTGTCCGTGTCCGAGCTCCAAGGCTGGATGGCGTAATTCCATTCGCCCTTGGGGCTGTTGCGCATGTAGGAACCCTGCGACATGACGATGGGACCAATCTTGCCGGCTTTGATTAGCCGCGCGGCTTCGTGCCACTTCATGTCCGAGCAGCCCTGCGAGCCGACCTGCAGAATCTTCTTCGTGCTCTGGACGGCGTCGTAAATCTCGAACGCCTCGCCGAGGTAGCGGGTCATCGGCTTCTCGACATACACGTGCTTGCCTGCCTTGAGCGCGTCCACGGAGACCTTCGTGTGCCAGTGGTCCACCGTGGCGCAGACGATGGCGTCAATGTCCTTTCGCTCGAGCAGCTTTCGGTAGTCGCCGTAGGTGTCCACCTTGGCCGCTTCGTTGCCCTTGAGGATCGCCTCCTTCGCGAAGTTTTGGCGGTGCTTTGACACGTCGCAGACCGCGACCGATGCGGTGTTGTTGTCGCCGTGCTTGGGCTTCATCTGGCTGACGTGCGCCATGCCCTGGCCGCCGACGCCGATGTGGCCGATGGAGATGCGACTGTTCGCGCCGATGACGTTCGCGGACGGCGCTTGGTTCTGGCCATAGACCGGCGTCTTGATGATGCCGGTGGCAGCGACCGCAGCCGTGGCGGCGGTGGCGGACTTGAGGAACTCGCGGCGCGACGCGCCGGAGCCAGTGGAGTTGTTTTCAGTGTTCATGAATTTGTATTGGCTAACGGGTTGCGAAACTAACGAACGGAGTTGAAGGGTCAAGATGCGTTTTGGCCGATGCGGCGCACCCTTCGGCGAATCGCGGGCCAAAGGGAATACGCAAACAATACAACTGCTCCACTGGTCATCGGAGTAACCGCTGACTCAATGCCGACGAGTCCAGCGAGATACGGAACGCCAAAATAACCCGCTGCAAAAAGAGCTGCTGGCAGTCCCGCAATCCACCAGAAAGCCACCAGCGCCGAAACCACCGTGTCTGTGAGCGGGCAGTGCGGTGCTTCAATCACCCACTGCTTCTTGTATCTGTCAGGAACATCCAGCATGGCGATTGCCTTCAAACCAACTCCTTCATCGCCTCATGCTGGTAGTCCACCAACGGATGCGGACGGCCGGAGAGATCGGTGAAGGTCGTGTCGTGCGGGTCGAGGCCAAGGTGCTGGTAGAGCGACGCGAAGACCTCGCCGAAATGAACGCCGCGATCGGCAATCTCCCCACCCAGCCGATCCGTCGCGCCGATGACCTGCCCGGTGCGGAAGCCCCCACCCGCCAGCAGACCACCACCCACGCGCGGCCAGTGGTCCCGGCCCGCGTCCTTGTTGATGGTCGGTGTGCGGCCAAACTCGCCCCACGCCACCACCGCCACATCCTTGGCCATGCCCCGGTCGTGCAAGTCCCGCACCAGCGCGGCCATGCCTTGGTCGAAGTAGGGCAGGTGCGTGTTCTTGGCCTCGTTGAAGTTGTCCGAGTGAAAGTCCCAGCGACCAAAGTTCAGCGTCACCACGCGCGCGCCGGCTTCGACGAGGCGGCGGGCCATGAGGAACTGCTCAAGGTTGCGCGGCGCGCCATCGCCGTAGTTTCCAGTGAAGCCTTTGCCGTAGAGCTCACGTGTCCGCGTGTCCTCCTTCGAGAGGTCGAGCGCCTCGGCAAGTTTGCTGGAAGTCAGCATCCCAAGCGCGCGCTGCTGAAAGGCGTCGAGGCCCTCGATCACGCCGCTGTTGTCCACGTCGCGGCGGAAGTGGTCGAACGACGCGAGCAGCGACTTGCGGTCGTTCAGGCGCGCGGGAGAAATCTCGTTGAGTGTCAGATCGCTCATGCCTTCGCCTGCCGGACGAAACGCCGCCATCGGCACGCCAAGGCAACCAGGCAACCCCGGCGACCCATACGGCGGATGCCCCGCCTTCGGTGCGAGGCCGACGAACGGGGGAACTGACTTGTCCACCGCGCCTTGAAACTTCGACGCCACGGAGCCGATGGCCGGCCAGCCGCCGGGCGGTTGCACGCGCTTGTGCCGGCCCGTGTAGCAGATGAAGGAATCGTGATCGCCGTCCGGCGAGCCATAGACCGAGCGCAGCGGCACCAGCTTGTCCATGATGCGCGCCAACCGCGGCAGGTGCTCGCAAATCTCGATGCCGGGGACGTTGGTCTTGATGGGCCGGAACGGGCCGCGCACCTCGGCGGGCGCGTCCATCTTCAGGTCATACATGTCCTGATGCGGCGGCGCGCCGACCAGATAGATCATGATGACCGCCTTGTGCGACTTGCCGATGCCCGCCAGCGCCTCCGCCTCCAGCAACTGAGGCAGCGCCAGCCCGCCCATCCCGAGCGCCCCGACGCGCAAGAAGTCCCGCCGCGAAACTCCGTCGCAGAGTTTGCCGGTGGAGGAGCCGAATATTTTCAGCATAAGACTGAACTGCTGACGGGCTTCGGCTTGACCATGTTCAGATGCGGCAAGGAAAACCTCCCGCCAGGCACGCAAAACCACCGCTCAAATCTGATGGCAGAACATCGCGTCGCGGAGCTTCGGCTCGAACCAGGTGCTCTTCGGCGGCATGATGCCGCCCGCGTCGGCGATCTCCATCAGGTCCACGATGCTGGTCGGGAACATCGAGAAGGCGCAGGCGTAGTCGCCGCTGTTCACCAGCTTCTCCAGCTCCACCGTGCCACGGATGCCGCCGACGAAGTTGATGCGCTTGCTCGTGCGCGGGTCGGTGATGCCGAAGATGGGGTCGAGCACGAGCTTCTGGAGGAGCGTCACGTCCAGGCGCTCGATGGGGTCGCTCGTCGCGGTGAACTGCGGGCGGACGTGCAGCGTGCGCCACTGTCCGCCGAGGTAGAAGCCCAGCTCGTGCTTGCGCGTGGGCTTCGGCGTCCCCTCTCGGCTGATGGTGAAGAGAGTGTCGAGCTTCGCGAGCAAGGCTTCGTGCGTGAGGCCGTTCAAATCCTTCAGCACCCGGTTGTAGGGCAGGATTTGCATCTGGTTGTGCGGGAAGGTGACGGTGAGGAAGCCGCCGCTGTTCCCCTGCCCTTTCCGCGCCGTGAAGACGCGGCCCGCCGCCGCGCTGCGATGATGGCCGTCCGCGATGTAGAGGAACGGAATCTTCGCGAACTGCGCTTCGATGAAGGCAATCTCCGCCGCGGCCCGCACGCTCCATGAGGTGTGGCGCACGCCGTCCTTGCCGGTGAAATCCACGTCCGGCGCGGTGGCGGTCTTCTTCGCGACGAACTCATCCATCGCCGCGACGGCCTTGTAGGTAAGGAAGACCGGGCCGGTCTGCGAGTTGAGCGCCTCGATGTGGCGGACGCGGTCGTCTTCCTTGTCGGGCCGGGTGAACTCATGCTTCTTGATGATGCCGTCGAGGTATTCCTGGCAGCTCGCGGCGGCGACGAGGCCGACCTGCGCGTGGCCGCCCATGACTTGCCGGTAGAGGTAGAAGCACGGCTGGCTGTCCTGGAAGAGCGCGCCATCGGCGATGAGCTTCAGGAAATTTTCTTTCCCCTTCGCATACACGTCGGGCGAGTAGAGGTCGGTTCCGGGAGGCAGATCAATCTCCGGCTTCGAGACGTGGAGGAAGGAGAGCGAGTTGCCCACCGCCATGGCACGCGCCTCGTCAGAGGACATCACATCGTAGGGTAGCTCGCAGATGCGCGCGGCCAGTTCGGGTTGAGGTCTGAGGGCGGGGAATGGTTTGAGTGTCGCCATAAAAGTGGGCGGGAAGATAGGAACGGACGGCAGTGAAGGCACGCGGAAAAGCGCGGCCGGTAGGGCGCGTCTGTCCCAGCGCGCCGCTTGCGCAATCGAACAGTCCAGCGGCGCGCTGGGGAC
>JACRKB010000307.1 GCA_016235545.1 Verrucomicrobiota bacterium
CGGCAGCAGGCGGTGCAACGCTGGCATTCGTGAAAAATCGGCACGTAAGGACGGTAGAGGGCGGCGGGCGGCGGGCAAGCCCGGAGCCGGTGAAAAGGTGGGAAAGGGCGCATCTCTGTTTCCAGCAGCGCAGTGGCTGTTCCACTCCTGCTCGTAATCCTGATCCTTATCCTGCCCTTCCCCGCACTGGGGCAGGATTAAGATCAGGATTACGAGCCCGAAACTTCCTTGTAACGACGCGCGCGGTGTGGCGTCTTCCTCTTCACTGCCAGCGCCAACTTTTTCCGCCGAACGCGGGCAGACAACAAATGTCGCGCAGCCACATCTGCGTGGCGCATCAGAACAAACCTATGAAACTGCCAACTGTCTCACGTCCGCTCTTCGCCGCGTTTTGCGGATTATCCTTCATGGCCCTGCCAGATGCCGGCACCGCTCAAGAACGGCCCCGCGATGAACGTCCCGCCGAAGGCCAGCGCCCGCCGCGCGGAGACTTCCGCCCCGGTGAATCACCTCGCGGCGAATCCCGGCCTGCTGAGGGCCGTCGCGCCGATGCTCCCCGCGGCGAGCGGGGTGAAGCCCGCCCAAGCGAAGGCCAGCGCGGCCAGCCCCAGGGCCAGTTCAACCCGCAGGAGCTGTTTCGCGATCTCAACGACGACCAGCGTGCAGCGCTCCGTGGATATTTCGAGGCACAACAAGGCGCCATGCGCGAAACTGCTGAGAAGTCCATGCGCCTGCGCCGCGAAATCACCGAGTTTGCGGTGGCCGACAAGATCAACGAGGGCCTCATCCGCGACAAGATCATGGAGGCCGCCAAGCTCGAGGCCGAGTCCACCATCGCCCGCGCCCGCGCCTTCGCCCAGGTGCGCGAGAAGCTGCCCAAGGAAACCGTCGAGCGCCTGCGCGGCATGATCGCCAGCATGGGACCGCGCCCCGGTGGCCAAGGCCCGATGCAAGGAGGTCAGGATGGCCGACGCGAGGGCGGCGATGTCCGGCGTCCTGCGGGTGACAACTTCAACCAGCCCGGTCGCGGCGGTCCGGACAGCCAGTTCCGCCGGCCCGAGGGCCGCGAGGGTGACCGCCGTCCTGAAGCCAGCGAGCGCAAGCCCCGCGTGGATGGTGATCGTGGCCCACGTGCGGATGGAGACCGTGGCCCCCGTGTGGATGGGGATCGCGGTCCCCGCCCCGATGGCGAGCGTGGGCGCAACCCGGAAGGCGGGGACCGGCGTCCCGAGTCGCCCCGTCGCCCGCCGGCGGATCAGTAACCAAATTGTCCGTTTCCCGTCTCGTGCCCAAGCCACCGCCTGTCGCGGTGGCTTTGGCCTTTTGCATTTGGCCGCCTGATTTTGCATAGTCCGCCCTCGATGGAACCCAGTGACACCGAGCTCATCGCCGCCGTGCGGAAGGGCGACGTGGCACAGTTCGAGCCACTCATCGCGCGCTACCAGCCGCGCGTGTTCGCCACCGCCCGCCGCTACGCCCGGCGCGAGGACGAGATACAGGACATCGTGCAGGAGGTCTTCATCAAGGCGTTCCAGAAGCTCGACAGCTTCCGTGCCGAGGCCCCCTTCGAACACTGGCTCATGCGCCTGGCTGTGCGCACCTGCTACGATTTTCTCCGCGTCCACCAGCGCAACCGTGAGACGACGCTCACCGATCTCTCCGACCCCGAAGTGGACTGGCTGGAGCGCTTCGCCGCCGGACCGGCGGACAACAGCAACAACACCGACGCGGCGCGCGCACTGGTGGAGCGCGTGATGGCGCAGCTTGCGCCCGAGGCGCGGCTGGTCATCACACTGCTGGAAATCGAGGACCGCTCCGTGAAGGAGATTGCGCAACTCACAGGCTGGTCGATCCCGCTGGTGAAGGTCCGCGCCTTCCGCGCGCGCGCGCAGATGAAGAAAATTCTGGAAACGCTCACGCAGGAGAAGTATTTGTAACCGCCCGAAAGACGCTCCCGTCTGCTACCGGTGTTATGGACTTGGATCAGCTCCAACAGAAATTGATGGCCGTCGCGAAGGCTTCGCCGCCGGGTGACCATGTGCCGTATGCGTTCGAGAAGCGCATCATGGCGCGGCTCATCGCTCCTCTGCCTGTGGACGTGTGGGCCGTCTGGGGCCGGTGGCTCTGGCGCGCGGTCGCGCCCTGCATGTCGGTCATGGCCGCGCTCGGCCTCTGGGTCATCGCCACGATGCACCCCGAGCAGGAAAGCCAGAACCTTGAGCAGGCCATTGAAAACACACTCCTTTCCAGCGATGACGTCGCGGGCGAATAGCCGGTGAATCCGTGGAAGTTCATCCTTGCCACGGTGTTGATTTACGGCACGGGCGTCGTCACCGGTGCCCTCGTCACCACTCTCGTTGAGCGTCCTCACCGGGCGGCGGTGAAGCCCGCCCAGCAGCTCAACTACAATCAGATTCAGCGCGCCGAGTTTCTGGGACGCCTCCAGAAGCAGCTCGATCTCACCACGGAGCAGCACGACCGCATCGGCCACATCCTCCGCGACAGCAACCAACGCACAAAGCCCTACTGGGATCCCGTCGCAGCTAAGATGAAGGACGAGGTCCGCGCCGTGACCGAGAAAATTCGCGCCGAGCTGACCCCTGAACAGAGCGCCAAGTTTGACATCGAGATCAAAGCCTCCCGCGGCACCTCCAAGAAGCTGGACGCCGACCGCAAGGAGAAAAAGCCTGGCTCCACGAACGGCCCGCCGAACAAGGCCAAACAAAAACTTCCCCCACATCAGACCTCCACAAATTCCCTGCCGGAGCCGGCAGCACCCCTCACCAACCCCTAGCGCCCTGCCTGTGCTTGACGGGTGAATGTCGCCTCCTTAGTCTGCGCGCTCTTTGTCCCGCCAGCGGGCGCTCGTGTCCGTTGTCAGGCCAAGTTTGAACCCACAAATTGTCGTGAACGTAACCGTCGAAAATCTCGGCCCCTGCAAGAAACTCCTCCGCGTGGAACTCGACCTCGCTGCGGTGGACGCCGCCTTTGCCTCCGTCACCAAGGAATACCAGCGCCACGCCCAGCTCCCCGGCGTCCGCGCCGGCAAAGCCCCGCGCGACCTCATCCTCAACAGCTTCGGCCCGCGCATCGACGAGGAGGTCAAGCGCAAGCTCATATCCGACGCCTACCCAAAGGCACTCGAACAGGAGAAGATTCGCGCCGCCGTGCAGCCCGACATCGAGGAAATCCAGTTTGGCCGCGGCCAGACCCTCCAGTTCGCCGCCACCGTCGAGACCCAGCCAGAGTTCGAGCTGCCGGAATACAAGGGCCTCCCCGTGAAACGCGAAACTGTCGTCATCACCGATGACGATGTGGACAAGGCGCTCAACGTCCTGCGCGAGCAGCGCACTGATTACAAGGATGTGGCACGCCCGGTCACCGCTGGCGACATCGCCGTGGTCAACTACACCGGCACCTGCGATGGCAAGCCCATCTCCGACACCGCCCCGACCGCGCGCGGTCTGACCGAGCAGAAGGCGTTTTGGATTCGCTGCGAGGCGGGCCAGTTCATCCCCGGCTTCACCGAGCAGCTCCACGGCATGAACGCCGGCGAGAAGCGCACCGTGAATGTGGATTTCCCTCCCGACTTCGTCTCCGCCCAGCTTGTGGGCAAAAAGGGCGTCTATGAAGTCGAGCTCGCGCAGGTCAAGGAGCGCATACTTCCCGAAGTGAACGAAGAGTTCGCCAAGAGCTTCGGCACCGAGAGCCTCGACAAACTGCGCGCCGGCATCCGAGCCGACCTCGAGGCCGACCGCAACTCGAAGGCCTCCCGCGCTGTCCGCGACCAGATCATCCAGGCGCTGCTTGGCAAGGTGAGCTTCGACATGCCCGAGTCCATAGTCCTCCAAGAGACCCGAAGCGTGGTCTATAACATCGTCCAGGAAAACCAGCAGCGCGGCATCCCCAAGGAAGCCATCGAGCAGCAGAAGGACGCCATCTTCGCCAACGCAAACGCCAGCGCGAAGGACCGCGTGAAGGCCATGTTCCTCCTCAACCGCATCGCCGAGAAGGAGGGCGTGAAAGTCGAGCAGCAGGAGATTCTCGAACGTGTGCAGGCGATGGCGCAGCAATACCAGATGCCCATCCAGAAACTCATCAAGCAGCTCGAGGAGCGCAACGGATTCGGCGAAATCCACGAGCAAATCCTCGTCGGCAAGGTGCTGGATTTCCTCCAGCTTCAGGCCCAGGTCGAGGAAGTCCCGGCCAGCGCCCCGACTGCCTGAGTCACAGGAATCAAAGTTTGAAACGCAAAGCGGCGGTCCGGTGACCGCCGCCGTTGCTTTCGTGGCTGATGGCGTGAAGCGCCCCTCGGAAAACTACTCCTGCAACGACGCCAGCACCTCCGGGTCGCGCACGTCCACCCAGCGTCCGGCGATCTGTTGGCCAGCCATCGGATGCTCCGCCGCGAGCATCGCCGTGAGCGCGTCGGTAAGCTCGTATTCGTCGCGGGGCGACTTCTGGAGCCTGGCAGTGAACTCGAAGAGGACCGGGTCGAAGAGGTAGATGCCCGCGTTATACCACGCGGTTTCGCCGGGCTTGAGCCAGCCTTGCGCCTTTAGCTCCGCAAGCTGGGCCGCGCTGGGCTTCTCGACGAGATGCTTCAGGCAAAAGTTCGCATCGAAGAAAAACAACCCACCCTTGGTCACGTCCTCGCTGCCCGTCACCGTCACAAGGCCGGCGAACTTCCCGCTGTTCCACCGCTTCAGCATCTCCGCATAGGTCTCCGGCTTCACTAGGATGTCGCCGTAAGTCAGAAGGAACGGCTCACTGCCCGCGAACGCCTTCGCAAGCTCCGGGGCCTTGCCCGTTCCGTCCTGCACCACCTGCCGCATGTAGCAAATGTGAGCGCCGAACTGGGAGCCGTCGCCGAAGAAACTCTCCACCACCTCAGCGTGCCAGCCCGTGATGATGCAGAACTCGCGGATCCCCACGCTCAACAACCCCTCGACGATGTGCTGGAGGATGGGCTTGCCCTGCACGCGGAGCATGGGCTTGGGGATTTCGTTGGTCAGGTCGCGCATGCGCGTGCCTTTGCCAGCGGCGAGGATGACGGCTTTCATTGAGTTGTGAGATTTGGTGGTGGGCTGGCGGGGACTCGAACCCCGGACCAATGCCTTAAAAGGGCACTGCTCTACCAACTGAGCTACCAGCCCGCCGATGGCGTCCACGCAGGTCGGAACCTGCCTGCTTCCGGTCCAACGCGGGCGGGAACCTAATCAGCGGCTCACGCACCGCGCAAGCGCTTTCCTTGTCAATGCGGGCACCACCGGCGCCGGTTGCCCGATGCGCCTCACAACTTCACGCCGCTGCCTGCGAGTTGCGCCTGAGCCGCGCCGCGTAAAATCCATCGAAGCCTTCCCGGTCGGGGCGCAAGTGGAGTTCCTGCTCCAAGGTCCATTCCGCGCCGTGCCGCGCGAGGAAGGCCTCGATCTGCCGTTCGTTCTCATCCGGCAGGAAACTGCATGTGGCATAGACCAGCTTCCCGCCCGGCTTCACGAACTGCGAGTAGTCGCCGAGGATCTGCGCCTGCACGCGGGTGAGCCGCGCGACTTCCTTGGCCGTCAGCTTCCACTTCACGTCCGCGTTGCGGCGCAATGTCCCGAGGCCGGAGCACGGCACGTCGAGCAGCACGCGGTCGGCGCTGGCGAACAAGTCGGTGTGGACCTGCTCCTTGTCGAGCACGCCCAGTTCGATGATCGAGATGCTCGCGCGCTTTGCCCGCTCGGCGAGGGCGTGCAGCGGCTTGTCCCGCACATCCAGCGCGAGGAGCCGGCCCTTGTTCCTCATCAACGCCGCGAGATGCAGCGTCTTGCCGCCTGCGCCGCAGCACGCATCCATCACGATCTGCCCCGGCTCGACTTGCAGCAGCGGCGCGACGTGCTGCGACGCGGCGTCCTGAATCTCGAAGAGGCCGTTGCAGAAGGCGGTCGAGTTGCCGAGCTTGCGACGCTCTTTGAGGCGCAACGCGCCGGGCAGGCCGGGAACTTCCTCGGCCTCGATGCTTTGCAGGGCGAGGTCCGCCTTCAACGCTGCGGCTGTCGTGTGCAGTGAATTGGCCCGCAGGAAAACATCAGCAGGCTGGTTAAGCGCAGCGAGCAACGCCGGCCACTCAGAGCCGAATTCCTTCGCGCCAAGTTCAAACAGCCAGTCGGGAATGGACGCGCGAATCGCGAGGGGAATGTCGGCGACTGCGGGCGCCGCCGCTTCAGAGTCTGCGGGCGGCGACTGCAGTTCGCCGGCACGTCGCGCCCAATATGCCTCCCACAACGTCTGCAGGCGCGCATCCGTGATGGCCTCGGGCAGCAGACACTCGGCATCCGGCAGCCCCGCGAGGTGCCAGTTCAGCCGCCACCAGCGGACATTTTCATAGACACTCTCGGCGAAGAGCCGGCGGTCGCGCGCGCCCCATTTGCGGTTGGCCTTGAGCCGCGCGTCCACGGTTTGCTCCGCGTGTTGGTTGCGCGCGAAGATGTCGCCGAGGGCGGAGAGGATTTGCGAGGTGATGTTGGGGTGCAGAGTCACAGGGAAAGAGTAAGCAGTGTTCAGTAATCAGTATTCAGTCGCACAGTGTGCGCACCACTTGAGCCAGTCTGGATACTGAAAACTGAACACTGGATGTTTCTTGCCGCTCACGCCCGGTTCAGCGCGCTCAGCACGGCCTTGATGGACGCCAGCTCGATGTTCGTGTCCACCGCCGCGCCCCAGCGGACCATGCCGTCGGCGAGCTTGATTTGGATGTAGGCGATGGCGATGGCTTGCGAGCCGGCGCTGAGGGCGTGTTCCTTGTAATAGGCGACCTCGAACTTCGGCGCGCCTGCGGATGCCAGCGCGTTCACAAAGGCGGCGATGGGGCCGTTGCCATCGCCGTTGAGTTTCTGCTCCGCCCCGTCGCGCAGCACGCTCGCACGGCAGCGGAAGACGCCGTCCACTCCATCTGCGTGGAAGTGGATGAGTGACCACGGGGTCGTGCGCTCGACATATTCCTTCCAGAACATCGCCTTGAGCTCCTCCCCCTTCACCTCGCGGCCCAGCGCGTCCACGAGGTCGTTCGCGATGGGGCCGAACTCGCGTTGCATGTCCTTGGGCAACTCGATGCCGAACTCGCTTTCCAGCAGGTAGGCCACGCCGCCCTTGCCGGACTGGCTGTTCACGCGGATGACCTCGCGGTATTCGCGGCCCACATCGCGCGGATCAATCGTGAGATACGGCGCGTCCCAGTGCGCGCGCGCGCCCTGCTCCCACTCGGCCAGACCCTTTTTGATGGCGTCCTGGTGCGAGCCGCTAAACGCGGTGAAGACCAGTTCGCCCGCGTAAGGCTGGCGTGGCGGGACGGTCATGCCGGTGCAGCGCTCATAGACTTCGCGCACCGCGTTCAGGTCACTGAAGTCGAGCTGCGGGTCAATGCCGTGCATGTAGAGGTTCAGCGCGACGGTGACAATGTCGAGATTGCCCGTGCGCTCGCCGTTGCCGAAGAGCGTGCCCTCGACGCGGTCCGCGCCGGCGAGCAGGCCCAGCTCGGTCGCGGCTGTGCCTGTGTTGCGGTCGTTGTGCGTGTGCAGGCTGATGATGAGCGAGTCGCGGTTCTTGATGTTCGTGCACATCCACTCGATCTGGTCGGCATACACATTCGGCATCGCCACCTCGACCGTGTCGGGCAGGTTCAAGATCATCTTCCGCTGCGGCGTCGGCTGCCACACGTCCATGACGGCCTCGGAGACTTCCTTGGCATACTCGACCTCGGTCGCGGAGAAGCTCTCCGGCGAATACTGGAGCGTCACGTCCGTGCCCTTCAGCCGATGGAGCCGGTCTTGAATCAGTTGCGCGCCGTGGACGGCGATGGCTTTGATTTCGTCCTTCGACTTGCCGAAGACCACGCGGCGCTGCGCCGGCGAGGTGGAGTTATACATGTGGATGACCACGCGTTTCGCGCCGACGAGCGACAGAAAAGTCTTCTCAATCAAATCCTCGCGCGCCTGCACGAGCACCTGAATGGTCACATCGTCGGGGATGAAGCCCTTCTCGATGAGCAGGCGGTTGAAGACGAACTCGGTGTTCGACGCGGACGGGAAGCCGACCTCGATTTCCTTGAAGCCGCACTTCACGAGCGCCTGAAACAGCTCGAGCTTCTGCGCCACGTTCATCGGCACGGCGAGCGCCTGGTTGCCATCGCGGAGGTCCACGCTGCACCAGAGCGGCGCGCGGGTGAGCGTGCGCGCTGGCCACTGCCGGTTCGGGAGGTGGACGCCGGGGAACGGGCGGTATTTGGCGACGGTGTCTTTCAGCATGGCTCGTGTTCGTTTGGCTCGGCTTCTTACTCTTGCTCGTAATCTTAATCTTAATCCTGCTCCCGCCAGCCAGAGGGATGAAGAGCAAGATTACGATTAAGATTAAGATTCAAAACAAAACCCCACCGCCGGTCGTGGCAGTGGGGTTCTCGAAATCGTTGTGCCTGAAATCAGAACCCGACCGCCGCGCCGTCCAGCAGCGCGCGAAGCGAAAGTCGAAGGTTCAGAATGTCAGTCACGGTGCGAGTTTTAGGCGGACGGGTGTGCCGGGTCAATTTGTTTGTCGGGCCGGGTGCTAGTCTTTGGGAGGCTTCACTTTCGCACCGGGGTCGTTTTTCTTGGGCCGGTGTGTCTCATATTCGCCCTTGCCGAGTTTCTTGAGGACGGTGAAGCCGGCGTTGGTCGCGTCCTTCACGTTGAACTTCTTGAAAATCTTCGGCGAGTAGAAGGTGCCGAAGACCTTGCGCACGGGCTTGCGGCACGCGGGGCATTCAGTGAGCGGCTTGGCGTCGAGAGGGCGGCGCAGGGTGAACTTGCCGCCGCAGACCACGCAGCCGCCGTCGCAGAGTTCGTATTCGTAAAGTGGCATGGCTTGGTGTTCTTAATCTTACTCTTTCTCTTACTCCCTCCCGTCCGAATCCAGAGGAGGACTAAGAGTAAGATTACGATTAAGAGTAAGAAGGGGAGAGCGGCATTTCAACCCGCCACGCACGCCGTGAAGCCCGCGCGGATGCCGGCCTCGTCCAGCTCCTTGCCGATGAAGACCATCTGGTTGCCACGCTTCTCGCCGATGTTCCAGAAGCGCTCCGGCTCCACGTCGAACATCATCTGCACGCTCTGGAAGATGACGCGCTTGGGCACGCCCTGGATGTGCAGGATGCCTTTCGCGCGGTAGATGTTCTCGCCGCCCTTGGCCAGCATCTCGTTCAGCCATGCCTCGGTCCGCTTCAAGTCCAGCGGGCGCTCGTCGAGGATGTGGAAGGACCGCACCGCGTCATCGTGTCGTCCCGCGTGGTCGTGCGCATGCTCCTCATGGTCGCAATGCTCGCCGTGCTCGTGGTCATGGCCGCAGTCGTGATCGTGGCCGTGGTCATGGGCGTGCTCGTGCTCGCAATGGTCGTCGCACTCGTGGCCGGCCTCGCCATGCGCGGGCTTCTGGGCGGGGATTTCCAGTGGCGCGCTCAGGTCGCGGGCGCGGGTGTTGAAGATGTTCTTCATGTCCACCTGAGAGCGGTGGGAGCGGTGAATCTTCGCCAGCGGGTTGATGCGCCGGATGCGTTGCTCCACGCGGTCCAAATCGGCGGGCGTGGCGAGGTCCGTCTTGTTCAATAGCACCACGTCCGCGAAGGCGATTTGGGGGATTGCCTCGGGAGCTTTGTCCAGCACGCCCTCCAAGTGCCGTGCGTCCGCGACTGTGACGATGGCATCGAGCCGGAGCTTCTCCTTGAGCTGCGGCAGATAGAAGGTGTGGGCGATGGGGCTGGGATCGGCGAGGCCCGTGGTTTCGACCAGCACGTAGTCGAAGCGCTTCTGGCGCTTCAGCAGGTCGGCGAGAGTCTTCACGAGATCGCCGCGCACGCGGCAGCAGAGGCAGCCGTTGTTCAGCTCCACGACCTCCTCGTCCGCGCCGATGACGAGCTGGCCATCAATGCCCACCTCACCAAACTCGTTGATGATGATGGCGCACTTGTAGCCGTGCGGCTGGGTGAGCAGGTGCTTGAGGAGCGTGGTTTTGCCCGCGCCCAGAAAGCCGGTGAGCACCGTGACGGGGATGGGGGAGTCTGTTTTCGTGGAGGCCATAGTTTAGCGGCGCGGAGGCTAGAGGAGCGGGCGCGCCGGCGCAACCAGCCGAATCCAAAAAACCCGCGATCTTCACCGGCGTTCACCTTCCCCCTGCCTCACCCCCACAACTGCCGGTCCAGCGTGCGATACTGAATCGCCTCGCCCAGGTGCTCCGCCGTGATGCTCGCGCACGCGGCGAGGTCCGCGATGGTGCGGGAGACTTTGAGGATGCGGTCGTGTGCGCGGGCGCTCAGGCCCATCTCGGTCATCGCATGGCGGAGCAGCTCGGTGGCGGCCTCGTCCAGCACGCAAAACTCCTTCAGCTCACGGCTGCCCATCCGCGCGTTGCACGTGACCTTCTTCCCGCTGAAGCGCGCTTGCTGGATGCGCCGCGCCGCGATGACCCGCTCACGGACAATCGCGGAAGTCTCGCCGGGCTTCGCCGCCTGCATCTCGCGGAACTTCACCTGCGGCACCTCGACGTGCAGGTCAATGCGGTCCAGCAACGGCCCGGAGATGCGCCCGAGGTAGTTCGCGATCTCGCGCGGCGAGGACTTCGACTCGCCGGGCATCTTGCCGTCCGGCGTCGGGTTCATCGCCGCCACGAGCATGAACTGCGACGGGAACGTCATCGTGCCCGCCGCGCGTGAGATGGTGACTTTGCCATCCTCCAGCGGCTGACGCATCGTCTCCAGCACGGTGCGTTTGAACTCCGGCAGCTCGTCGAGAAACAGCACGCCGTGGTGCGCGAGCGAGATTTCTCCGGGCGTCGGGTTGATGTTGCCGCCGAGCAAACCAGCATCGCTCGCCGTGTGGTGCGGGCTGCGGAACGGCCGCTGCGTGACGAGCGCCTGCCCCGCCGCGAGCAGCCCGACGATGCTGTGAATCTTCGTCGTCTCCAGCGCCTCTTCGAGCGTGAGCGGCGGGAGGATGGTGGGAATGCGCTTGGCCAGCATGGATTTTCCCGTGCCGGGCGGGCCGATGAGCAGCAAGTTGTGCGAACCGGCAGCGGCGATTTCGAGCGCCCGCTTCACCGACTCCTGACCTTTCACGTCCGCCATGTCCACCGCGTCGTCTCCTGCGTAGTCAAAAAGCTTTGAAACATCAATGATTTGCGGCGCAATTGTGATGCTGCCTTCCAGGAAACTCACCGCCTCCCGCAGGTTCTGGATCGGGATCACTGTCAACCCAGCCACCACCGCAGCCTCAGCAGCATTTTCCCGGGGCACCATTATGCCCACCAGGCTTTCCTGCTTCGCCCGCAGCGCTATCGGCAGGACTCCCTTGACCGGTCGCACAGCTCCCGTCAGCGCCAGCTCGCCCACCATCAAGAACCGGTCCAATAAATTACCCTCCATCTGCTCACTCGCCGCCACCATCCCAACAGCGATGGGCAGATCAAAGCTCGGCCCCTCCTTCTTCACATCAGCCGGGGCAAGGTTGATGGTTGAGCGGCCCATCGGAAACTTGAACCCTGAGTTCGTCAGCGCGGTGCTGACCCGGTCGCGGGACTCCTTCACCGCCGCATCGGGAAGCCCAACAATCACGACATTGGTGTCGCCCCAGCCGACGTTCACCTCCACCTCGACGGGATACGCCTCAATGCCCTGCACGGCAGCGGAACAGACCTTGGCTAACATGGGAGCAGCTTGCCGAATTCTTCCCCGCCGTTCCAAGGGGAAAAAGCGGATGGCTCCAGTCTTGAGCCGCACGCGTGGCCCCTGCCGGCTCCGCAAGGCAATCAACTCTTTGGGTCAAGGCGCGGCTGGGCGACGCGTTGAAGCGGCAGGTCCCGGGTTCCATCCGTCTGCGCCGCAGAGCACCCGTTCAGCGGCGCATTCCCGGACTTCGGCATCGCTGAGTTGTTTCGCCCACTTCTCGCGCTGCGTGGGCTGCGCGCCGGGGCCGGTGCTGCCGAACTCGGCGTAGCGGGTGGTCTTTTCTCGATGGGGGAGGTTCCAGTTGTCCCAGCCAGCGGGGCGCACGGCGTCGGACATCTCGGTGTGCAGCCAGACGGTGGCGGCGTGGTCGCGCCAGGGGCGGCCCAGGAAAGTCTTTACGCCCGACTCGCCGGTGATGGTGCAGCGCGAAAAGACGAAGCCGAAGCGCTCGTCGGGCGGCGGCGAGGCGGCGGTGATGTAGCCGGTGCGCAGGCAGTGGATGCGGCAGCGGTCGAAGAACGCCGTCGCGCCGCCGAAGATGAAGTCCACATGGCCGGCGATGTAGCAGTTGGTGAAGTAGTGGCGGCCACGGTTCGCGAAGATGGTGTCCTGCCAGCCGAGGAAACGGCAGTCGCGGAAGATGGCACGGTCGCCGTCGAGGCGGATGGCCAGCGCTTGACCGACCGGTCCGGCGGAGTTCTCAAACGTGACGCGCTCGGCCACGAAGTCGTCGGCGTCAATCACCGTCGAGGGCGTGCGGAAGGTGCCGAGCGGCTGGCCGTCGGGACCTTTGAGACCGGCGTGGAAGTCGTAGGTCAGCACGGTCTTCTCCGCGTCCTCGCCGACGAGCCGGAAGAACCGCTTCTCGCGCTGGACGTAGATGGACTCCTTGTAGGTGCCGGGCTTGATGCGGATGACGACCGGGTTCGCCGCGTTCCCGGCGGGCACGGACATGATGGCGGCTTGAACGGACTTGAACTGCCCGGAGCCGTCCTGCGCAACGAGGAGATTCGTCTGCGCGGAGAGCTGGGTGGTGAAGGCAGCGAAGAAGAACAGCGCGGCGAGCAGCGGCATCGACGATTCCCAGCGAAGGCCAGTGAAATGCCAAGCTGGTGCCGCGAAGCACGCCTTCTCCCTTCGCGGAGCGAGGGGAGAAGGTGGCCGAAGGCCGGATGAGGGGTGCGGCCACCCACGCAGCGGAACGAACCCCTCACCCCAACCCTCTCCATGAACCTGCGGTTGTCAGGTGGTTTTTGGCATGAGGACGAGTCCATGTTTGCGGGCCAGCTTTTGCAGCAGCCATTGCTCGGTGTGCGCCACTCGCGTTTCATACTTTTTGAGTCCCTCCTCCACGTAGTTCA
>JACRKB010000309.1 GCA_016235545.1 Verrucomicrobiota bacterium
CCCGCTCTGCGGCGACAACTACACCGTCTATCTCGTCATGGACGGCGACGTGGTGCGGGACGCGAGCTTCCAAGGCTCCGGCTGCGCCATCTCGAAGGCGTCGGCGTCGCTGCTCACCAGCACCATCAAGGGCAAGACGCGTGCGGAGGTCGAGGCGCTCTTCGGCAAGGTGCATGACATGGTCACCACCGGCCACGCGGACGACAGCATGGGCAAGCTCGCGGCGTTCGCGGGCGTGCACAAGTTCCCGGCGCGCGTGAAGTGCGCCATCCTCTCCTGGCACGCGGCCAAGGCGGCGGTGGCGGGGGGAGGAACGGTGAGCACGGAGGGGGATGCTGAAAAGTGAACTCTTGGTGAGCCACCGCAGTGGATACTAAAGATGCTCAAGAAGCGCGAACATGAAGTCGGAGTGTATCGGCTGTTGCCGGATACGCACAAATGGCCGTCGTCGTGGGTCGACGGCTGCCACGCTTGGACGCTTCCCGGAGTCCGCTGCCCGTTGTGCGGTAGCTGGGGGGAAGTTGCTCTTGAGTATCCAGCGTTGAAGACGCCCCATCTCAAGCGGTCATCAGGACATGCACGGTGGCCTGTGCCACTCGATGATTTCAAGGAGATGGAGAGCGCATTGGCAAAGCTGTTGCCGAGCTCGACAAAGCTCGGTCCCGGTGCCGAGTTCGGTCCGTTCACGGGGAAGGTTGTTGGGCGAGTTGCCGATTTCATGTGGAAGAGCGACTGGACTTTGTTCGTTCGCCGTGAGGCTTTTGCCGCATTGGAGCAGAAAGGCGTGAGATTGCCGGTGGCGGTGTCTCCAAATCTCAAAGGGCGAAGCAATGGCATCGCTGACCTCGTAGAATTGCAGATTGAGCCTCTCGCCATTTGGAATGTGAGCAGCTTGAAGCGCCCATTAACTTGCGGGTTGTGCGGATTCTTTCGCGATGGACTGACTGGCTCACGAACCCCGCCCATTCTGCTTTCCTCCATTCCCAATCACGTGGACCTTTTCCGAATCGAACAGGCGACAGGAACTGTCGTTTGCACCGGCCGCTTTGCCAAAGCAGCGAAGGCACTAGGTTTGTCAAATGTTTCTTTCAAGCCGATGGCTCAGTCCGAATCCAACGGGATGCCAGTCTTGCCTGCTATGTCAAAAGCTAACCATGCACCGAAGCGACGCTCGCTTTCGGCCAACTCAGTTGGATGTTGAGCGTTGGACGTTAAACGTTTTCCCATTCTCATCATGCACTCCTACGAAACCGTCACTCTCACCCGCGACGTGGACGCCACGCGCATTCCCTCCGGCGACAAGGGCTTCATCCCCAAGGACACCGAGGTCACCATCACGCAGGTGCTCGGCGGCGCTTACACCGTGCAGTTCATCGGCGGCCTCGCGCGCATCGAGGGCAAGGACGCCGACGCGCTCGGCAAGGTGCCCGTGGCCGCCCCGGTGCCCAACGCCACGCCCGCGCCCGCCGGCCCGGTCACGAAGGAGGCGCTCGTCGAGCAGGTCTGGACCGCGCTGCGCACCTGTTACGACCCAGAAATCCCCGTCAACATCGCCGACCTCGGCCTCATCTACACCTGCGACCTCTCCGAGCTGGGCACTAACAGCTACAAGGTGGACGTGAAGATGACGCTCACCGCGCCCGGGTGCGGCATGGGTCCGGTGCTCGTGCAGGACGTGCAGAACAAGCTCCTCTGCCTCGAAGGCATTGATGACGTGGCCGTGGAACTGGTCTGGGACCCGCCGTGGAACCAGGGCCTGATGACCGAGGCGGCGAAGCTGCAACTGGGTTTGATGTGAGACACGGATTTCACGGATTGACACGGATTGGCTGCTGGCAAATCCCTCATCCGTGAAAATCCGTGCAACCCGTGTCTAAAGATGAACGCACCGAAGCAAATTGACTGGTCCGCCCTCCGCGCTGACTTCCCCATCCTCGACCAGACCGTTCACGGGCATCCGCTCGTTTACTTCGACAACGCCGCCACCTCGCAGAAGCCGCGCGCGGTCATTGATGCGCTCGTGCGCTACTACGAGCGCGACAACGCCAACGTCCACCGCGGCATCCACGAGTTGAGCAACCGTTCGACCAACGCCTTCGAGGCCGCGCGCGAGCGGACGCGGAAGTTCCTCAACGCCCGCAGCACCGAGGAAATCATCTTCACGCGCGGCACCACCGAGGGCATCAACCTCATCGCCAACGCGTGGGGCGGGAAGTTCATCAAGTCCGGCGACGTCATCTTGCTCACCGAGATGGAGCACCACAGCAACATCGTGCCGTGGCAGATGCTCGCCGAGCGCACCGGCGCGAAGCTCCGCTACATCCCCATCACCGGCGACGAAGGCTTGCTGGACTTGGACAAGCTGGATTCGCTGCTCACACCCGAAGTGAAGCTCTTCGCGATGGTCCACATCTCGAACGCCCTCGGCACGCTCAACCCCGTCGCCGACCTCTGCGCCCGCGCGCGCCGGCTCGGCATCACGACGCTCGTGGACGGCGCGCAAAGCGCGGGCCACCTGCCCGTGGATGTGCAAAGTATCGGCTGCGATTTCTACGCGTTCAGCGGCCACAAGATTTGCGGCCCCACGGGCATCGGCGCGCTTTACGGGCGCAAGGAAGTGCTGGAGCAAACCCCGCCGTGGCACGGCGGCGGCGAGATGATTTCCACGGTGGACTACTTCAAGAGCACGTGGAACACGCTCCCGCACAAGTTCGAAGCCGGCACGCCGGACATCTCTGGCCCAATCGGCCTGCACGCCGCGCTGGACTACCTCGATGCCATCGGCCGCGAGAACATCTTCCGCCACGACCTCGAGCTAGCCACCTACGCCTACCAGCGTTTGAGCGAGCTGAAGGGCGTCCGCCTCTTCGGTCCCAAGGGCGAGCGCGGCGGCCTCGTAAGCTTCCTCCTGAACGACATCCACGCGCACGACGTGGTGACCATCGCCGACCGCTGCGGTGTGGCGTTGCGCGGCGGGCACCATTGCACCCAGCCGCTGATGAAGAAACTCGGCGTCCCCTCCACCGCGCGCGCCAGCTTTTACTTCTACAACACCCGCGCCGAGGTGGACCGCTTCATCGAGGTGGTGAAGGAGATTCAGAAGTTCTTTGGAGTATAATGGCCCGAGCTTCAGGAGCGATAATCCCAATCGGGGAAACGGGCCGGCGGCGGGTGTCAGCCTTCTCCACTGTCGAACGACGCATAGACATTCCAATCTGCGTCCGGCTGAATCATCAACTGAATCTCGTGACTCGTGATGCTTTTGAGTAGTGCCTCAAAACGCAGCTTCACGCTTTCCGGTGCGCGTGTGTAGAACACAAACTCTCTCATCCCACTGGTCGTGATGACGGCGACAAGCAGCGACTCCGCCTCCGCGCCAAGCGAGTCACAGATCGTATCTTCCAACACTCGAAGCTGTTCGCTTTCCTCAGGTGAAGGCAGCCCTGTTGGTTCGGGCGAGCAAAGTGGGACGCAGATTCCAACCTGATGCTCGTAGTCGGGAACACTACCGAACTTGCGGTAGGCTGTGTTGTAGCGCACAAACATCACATTGCCATTGTTCTCTCCCTGACCAACAGACCACGAGTCGTCAATCGGCAGGCGATCTGGCCTCGATGTGTTCTTGTTGAATGGCCACATACGTGTGAGTTCGTTGAACAGTTGGTTAAGTGAAGTTCGCCCACGGCGGCCTCTGCCAATTCACGGGTGAGTTCACGCCGTTGATTCTCCGCCTTCGGCCCGTCCTGTCAACTCGTTGGCAGGGCACCCGGCGACCGCAGAGAATCTCAACGGGATTCGAGCACTCAGCCCCGTTGGGGCAATGCGCTCGCCGAAATCAGCCTGGCTGTTGACCTCGCGCCTCCTGCATCGGCGGATGGGGTTCCACGGCGTCGCAGCCTGTCGGGATGAAGTTGGCCCGTTCATCAAAGCATTTTCCTTTGCGCTTTTTGCGTCCCTTGCGTGAGGCTCATACGCGATCTTGAATGAAGCCACCGCGACTCCCCACCACTTTCCGCCTCGCCTGCAAGCGTCTCGGCGTGACGCCGACGCGCCATGTTTTCACCGTTCGCATCGCGGAGCAACGGGCGGCGTTGTTTGAACTCACTGCCAAGGCAAACCGCCGCGTGGCCAAACTGGTGAAGGAGTTCGTCTGCTCGACCTCGAAGTTCGGCATCGGCCAGGTTTCCGGCTCGAACCGCACGCCGCTGGGTTTGCACCGCGTCGCCGAGAAGCACGGCTGCGGCCAGCCTGCCGGCACGGTCTTCAAGGGCCGCAAGCCCGTTGGCCACCTCCGCGACGGCCTGCCGCTGGAGTCCATCACCACGCGCATCTTGTGGCTCGACGGGCTCGACCCCGGCTTCAACCGTGGCGGCAACGTGGACAGCTTCGCCCGCTACATTTACATCCACGGCTTCGGCGATCAGGCCAGTCTTGGCCGCCCCGCTTCGCACGGCTGCATCCACCTCGCCGACGCCGACTTGATTCCGCTCTACGAACAGTTGCCCGTGGGGACGTTGGTGTGGATTGAGAAGGGTGGAAGAGTTACGGAGTCGAAGAGTTGAAGAGTCCGCCGCGAGTCCACCACGTCACCTGTCAACCCTTTAACCCTTTAACTCCCGCCCCGCCCGCTTACCTTCCTGCCCATGTCGTTGCTCGACCAGATGACGCAGCTCGCGCACCAGGCCAAAGCCGCCTCGCGCGAACTGGCGCGGCTTTCCACTGAGGACAAGGACGCCGCGCTCCTCGCGATGGCGGATGCCTTGCAAGCCAGCGGCCCCACACTCCAAGCCGCCAATGCGAAGGACATGGCCACCGGCGCGCAGATGGGTCTCTCCGCAGCGATGCTCGACCGTCTCAAGCTCGACGACAAGCGCATCGCCGCGATGGCAAAGGGCCTCCGCGATGTCGCCGCGTTGCCTGACCCCGTGGGCCGCGTCCTCGACGACCGCACGCGCCCGAATGGTTTGCGCCTCCAGAAGATCGCCACGCCCATCGGCGTCGTCGTCATCATCTACGAGTCGCGCCCGAACGTGACCGCCGACGCCGCGAGCCTGTGCTTCAAGACCGGCAACGCCACCATCCTGCGCGGCGGCAAGGAAGCGTTGAACTCCAACACCGTCATCGCCGAGACGATGGTTGCCGCCGGCCGCGCCGCGCTGGGCGACCGCTTCCCCACGCACGCAATCCAAGTCGTGCCCACCACCGACCGCGAGGCCATCCCCGCGCTGCTCTCGCTCACGCAATACGTGGACCTCTGCATGCCGCGCGGCGGGGAGGGCCTCATCCGCGCCGTGGCCGAGTGCAGCAAGGTGCCGGTGATCAAGCATTACAAGGGCGTCTGCCACGTCTTCGTCCACGCCGCCGCCGACCTCGCGATGGCGGAGACAATCGTGATGAACGCGAAAGTCCAGCGCCCCGCCGTCTGCAACGCAGCGGAAACGCTCCTTGTGGACAAGGCCGTGGCGGAGAAGTTCCTTCCCTCCATCGCCGCCAAGCTGTGGGAGAAGAATGTGGAACTCCGCGCCGACGAACCAACGCGCGCCCTGCTCTCCTCTCAACTCTCAACTTTCAACTCTCAACTGAAGCCCGCTTCCGAGTCCGACTTCTTCACCGAATACAACGATTACATTCTCAACGTCCGCGTGGTGGACGGCGTCTCCGCCGCCATCGCCCACGTCAACCACTACGGCTCCGCGCACAGCGACAGCATCGTGACGCGCGACGAGGCGGCGGCGCGGCAGTTCCTCGCCGAGGTGGACAGCGCGGCGGTCTATTGGAACGCGAGCACGCGCTTCACCGACGGCGGCGAGTTCGGCATGGGCGCGGAGATCGGCATCAGCACCGACAAGATTGGCGCGCGCGGCCCGATGGGGTTGGATGAGCTTTGCACCTACAAGTGGCTCGGCTTCGGGAACGGTCAGGTGCGGGGATGAAGGCTTGTCATGGAATTCATCTTCGAGCTTGTTTTCAACATCGTCGGCGAACTGTTCCTCCAACTCGTTGGCGAATTGCTTGTGGATTACGGTTTGCGCTCAACCGTGGATGGAGACACCGCCCGTCGGCATCCGCTTCTGAGTTTCTTTGGCAATGTGCTGCTCGGGGCAATAGCGGGCGGCCTGTCTCTGCTGGTTTTCAACGTGCACCTTCTCAAGGCTCCGTGGCTGCGCGTCGCAATGCTCTTCGTCATCCCGCCTCTGGCTGGTTTGGCGATGTCGGCATTCGGCAAGTGGCAGGAGAAACACGGCGGCGAACGGGCCAGCTTGGAACGCTTCTGGCACGGCCTCGCCTTCGCGCTGGCGATGGGTTTGGTCCGCTTCTTCTTTGCGAAATAGGCGCGCGGTTCCGGCGATTCACTGTTTCTCCGCCGTGACGAGACTGCGGTCGGCGGCGGTGGGTGTGTGCTTCATGTTGCGGAAGCCCACTTGCGCAAACAGTTCCGCCAGCTCGCCGAGCGAGTAGCATTTCCCCTCCGTCGAGTGCATTAAAATGGCGGAATACTCGGCCACGGGCAGCGGGCCGGTCTTGTCCGCGTTGAGGTGCATGTCGTGGATGACGAGCAGCCCACCTGACGGCAGCGCGGCGAAGGATTTTTCCAGCAACCGTTTTACCACCGGCGTGTCCCAGTCGTGGAGGACGTTCGAGAAGAGGTGCATGTCGAAGCCCGCCGGCAGCGGGTCGTGGAACATGTCGCCCGCGAGCACGGAGACGCGCCCGGCGTAGCCGCGTTCGGCGATGAGCTCCGCCGCCACCCGGTCCACCGGCGGCTTCTCGAAGACGGTCGCGAGCATATCGGGATGGCCCGCTGTGATGGCGCAGGCGTAAATGCCCGAGCCGCCTGCGATGTCCAGCAGTCGCGTGCGTCCGCCCGGAGCGAGCGCCTTCGCAACAGCTCGCCCGAGGTAAATGCCCCGGCAGTCCATTGCCGCCGTGAAGCGCTGCGCAAAGTCCGGCTCCTCCATCGCCTTGGTCCATTCCTTCTCGGACTTTGAGCTGCCCCAGTTCGCGGGCTTGTCCGTGCGCAAGACCTTGAGCATGTCGAGCGCGACGGGCCGGTCTTTCAGCGACGCAAAGTAAGGCCCGAGAAACCACGGCGAGCCTTGCACGAGATGCTCCCGCGCGACTTCGGTGACGTGGTGAGCGCCGTTTTCCTCGCGGACAAAACCGTTGGCCTTGAACAGCGTCAACATCACGTCCACAGGCCGCGCGGTGAGTTGCAACTCTCGGCAAATCGTCGCCGCGTCCGCCGGGTGCGCGGCCAGCCAGGTGAAGAAATCCAGGTGGACGACGGCGGCGTTGAGCAGGTCCACGGCGTAGATGCCATCGCGGTAGCGGTAGAGGCGGAGCGGGTCGGCGAGCGGGTCGCGGGTCAGGTCGAGCACGGACGGATGCTGCGGGAGGGGTGGGTTGCGGGTCAAAGTGCAAGTGCGTGCCGGCGACTTGCAGTCACCGTCCGGATCTCACGCACGTCAAAGACGGTGGCTGCAAGCGGCCGACACGGGTTCAGCAACCGACTGCACAACCGACTGCACCATTGCCAAAGCCCGGCCTTCCCATGACATTCCGCCCTGCTTTCTAAAACCATGCTGACTCAAGAAGCCATCCTCGACGCGTTGAAGGCCGTGAAATATCCCGGCTACTCGCGCGACATCATCTCGTTCGGCCTCGTCAAGCACGTCGCCGTGAATGGCGGCGCGGTCAACGTCCGCCTCGAACTCACCTCGCCCAACGCCGATGCCGCCCGCATCGTGAAGGCCGAGTGTGAGAACGTCATTCGCGCGCAGCCCGGCGTCACGCACGTCTTTGTCGAGATGAAGCAGCCCGCCCCGACCGCCGCTGCTCCCGGAGCTGCCCCCGGCGGCGCGTTCCAGAACCAAAACAAGGTCCCCGGCATCAAACGCATCGTCGCCGTGGCCAGCGGCAAGGGCGGCGTGGGCAAGTCCACCTGCTCCGTGAATCTCGCCTGCGCCCTCAACCACCTCGGCGCGCGCGTCGGCCTGCTCGACTGCGACATCTACGGCCCCAGCATCCCGCTCATGATGGGCATCCACCAGCGCCCCATCGTCAACGACGACGAGAAGCTCGTCCCCCCCAGCAACCACGGCGTGAAGCTCATGAGCATGGGCTTCCTCCTCACCGACGACCAGCCCGTCATCTGGCGCGGCCCGATGATTCAGAAGACCATCCAGCAGTTCATCACGCAGGTGGAGTGGGGCCAGCTCGACTACCTGCTCGTGGACCTCCCGCCCGGCACCGGCGACGCCCAGCTCTCCCTCTGCCAGACCGTGCCGCTGGACGGCGGCGTCATCGTCACCACGCCGCAGGAAGCCTCGCTCGGCGTCGTGCGCAAGGGCATCGCGATGTTCCAGAAGGTGAACGTCCCGCTCCTGGGCATCGTGGAGAACATGAGTTACTTCATCACTCCCGGCGGCGAGCGCGTGGAAATCTTCGGCCACGGCGGCGGACGCGCCGAGGCCGAGCGGCAGAAAATCCCCTTCCTCGGCGAAGTTCCCCTCTTCCTCGAAATCCGCGCCGGCAGCGACAAGGGCATCCCCGTCGCCGTCTCCCACCCGGCGGACCCGCAAGGCAAGCCCTTCCTCCAAATCGCCGAGGCCCTACGCCAGCGGCTGGGGTGATGTGGATTTTAACGCAAAGACGCAAAGGCGCAGAGCCGCAAGGGGAACTGGAGCTGAGGCAATCTGACCCCATCCCCTTCTCCGCGTCTTTGCGCCCTTGCGTTAAGGGCGGTTTCAATCGCACGTGGTTCGTTTTCAACGTGTAGCTGTTCCAATTTGGGTTCTTCGCTGTTTCCAGTGGAACGGAAGCCAGCGGCGAAGGCTGCGCTGGAGGCGCGCATGAACCTTTTTTCCGCAGTTGAACCTCACGCAAAGGGCGCAAAGGGCGCAAAGGAAAAGACTTTTGAACCCGAACTCCGAAATGGGATGGCCGCAAAAAACGCAAAGAGACGCAAAGAGAAGAGATTGCGGTCAAGGCTGCGCGCAGTGAAACAGTTCCGGGCAATGCGATGAAGCCCCTGTCTTCTTTGCGTCTTCTTGCGTTCTTTGCGGCCAACTTCGGAAATCAGGTTGAAACCGCGACCTCTCACCCGTTGGGTGAAAGCTGCCGGCTCCTCCATTTGGAAAGAATGCCCTTCGGCGTTGCATCCTTGGCGTCCTCTGCGTGAGCCAACTGCGGTTTTTAAGCTCACTGGGCCCCGCTGGGGCCGGGAGGCGCGCCAACGCACTGGGGGGCGACAGAGCGCTGTCACGGTTGACAATCTTTGGCCCAAGGCTCATCAAGGACCGCATGAAATCCCTCGGTCCCTCTCCCCGACGCCTGCACGGCTTTACCCTGATTGAACTGCTTGTAGTCATCGCGATCATCGCGATTCTGGCCGGGATGCTTCTGCCGGCTCTCTCGAAGGCGAAGATGCGGTCCGGGGCCACCAGGTGCCTGAGCAACATGAAGCAGATGGGAACGGGGGCGCTCATCTACGCCAGCGACAACGACGACAGCATACCTCCAGCGTTTTATGCACCCGCTGCCGCAGGACCCAATCTTTCCTTCGACGATTTTCTCCACAAATACACGGGCGGAACGAAAGATTCAACGCAACTGGCCGGCCAGAATTTTCCAGTGGCTGAATCTGTCAAGCTGTTCGAATGCCCGGCGGACAAGTATGTCCGCGTCAACAACACCGTCGCCAAGCGCAGCTATTCGATGTCAAGAAGTGGCTCGATGAACGGCTCAATTTCAGCCCCGGGAAACTATCCGCCTAACCCTGGTAGCAGTGGGGGCGTTGGGTTGTTTTTTAATCCCCATGTGCCCGCAACTCATGGAGACCCTATTGCCAAGGTCCGCCTCAGCATCATTACTGCCCCAACCACCACTATCCTGATTCACGAACGGGCGACCGTAGGTAATTTCCAGGGCGGCTCGAACACGAGCGTCACAGACAGTGCCGATCAGGTCGTCTTTTCCCCAGGCACCACCAACGCTTTCTACGACCCGAACGTCTATCATAACAACAAGTTCAACTGGCTGCTGGTGGACGGCCATGTGGAATTCCTCCCACTCGACAAAACCATCCGTCCAGGCACCCCCCTCACCGCCGCCAGCGGGATGTGGACGATTCGGGCTGACGACTAATCTTCTGATTTCCAAACTCACATGATGACCCCGCGAATTTCATCGTTCCTCGTCCTCGGCATTTGTGCCGCCGTGGCCGTCTCCGGCTGCAGGCGGAAGAAATCATCCGCTCCCGAGGCGCCCTCGCCGGTGGAAGTGTCCGCCGCAGCCCCGCCAGCGCCAGCGCCAAGCACCACCCCTGCCCCGGCCCAGTCGGTGACGACGCATGCCTCTAATGAGGCCGCCTACATCCAGGAGATGGAGCAGACGCTCAACGACTTTCTCGCCGAATACATCCGTGCCAAGAAGCGCACCCCGAAGGACATCAACGAGATGTTGAGCCTGCGGATCATCACTTCAATGCCACCGATACCCGCCGGCAAGAAGTGGGTGATCAACCAGCAGACCGGGAAAATCTCCGCCCAGTAATACAGGTTTCTCGCTGCCTTGTCCCAAGTTCCGAAGTTGACCCGCGAAAGGGCGCGGAGAACCCAAAGGAACACCTTCGGGGACCACTGGAGCCGGGACTATTTCCAACCGCCCCGTTCGCCTGCCGGAATCTCGGCTTTGCGCTCTTTGCGCCCTTTCGCGGCTGAACTTCGGAATTCGGGCCAATCGGCATGACCTTCAACCCAAACTCCGAGGCGGCTAGCCTTCCAAGGCCTTCGGTGGTGCGAGAACAAAGGAGGCCAGCAGGGCTTGGCGCGCTGTGGCCGGCTGGCGCAGGAACGCCACCACGGCTCGGGCGTCGGGGGAGCCGATGTCCCGCCGGAGGACGCGGGTGGCGGCGAGGGGCTTGCCGTGCTTCTCGGTCTGCTCGTCCACGTGCCGCATCCGCGCTGCAACCGTCTCGTGCAGGTGCGTGGCGCGTTGATACGCCTGCGTGGAGTGTTCGAGGTTTGCGAGCGGCTTCGTCGGCTCGGGAAGGCTGTCGAGCGAGGTGTCTTTCCACGGCGAGGAGCTTTCGCGGGAGGCAAGGCTCTCTTCGTCGATGCCCTGCGACTCCCGCGAGACCTTCTGTGGCATTGGCGGGGGCGGGACGCGGCGGACGATGGGTGGGGGCAGCGGCGGCGGAGTGCTGGCCGTGCTGTCGAGCGGCGGCTTGCCCTCAAGCAGGCGCTTAAGCTCTTCCTCCCAGTTCAATGGCTGGTTGGGATTGGGCGCGGAAGGGCCGCCGCCGGCGGTCCGTTGGGAACGGGAATTCTCCTCGTCCTCGCCGCCCCAAGGTTCCGCCTGTCCGTCCTTTTGGTTGCGCTTCTGATACCAGCTCGTGAGCGCCGAGATGATGACGATGGCCAGGACGAGCCAAGGATTGTCCGTGATGGCAAGTATGCTGTCGGCGACAATCCTTTCAGTCATGGAAGCGAGTCCGCTCACGGGCGACGACCAGTTTGATCAGCTCTTCACCTGCGGTGTGGCTCCCGCGGTGGCGATGCTGTCGCGCATGCCGGTGTCGGCCTGCACATTCTTCATCTTGTAATAGTCCATCACCCCTAGGTTGCCGCTGCGAAAGGCCTCGGACATCGCGAGCGGAATCTGCGCCTCGGCCTCGACGACGCGCGCGCGCATCTCGGACACGCGGGCGACCATTTCCTGCTCGGTCGCCACGGCGGCGGCTCGGCGCACCTCGGCCTGCGCCTGCGCGATGAGCTTGTTCGCCTCCGCCTGCTCGGCCTGCAGCTTCGCGCCGACGTTCTCGCCCACGTCCACGTCGGCGATGTCAATCGAGAGGATTTCAAACGCGGTGCCCGAATCCAGGCCCTTCTCAAGCACGGTCTTGGAAATGCGGTCGGGGTTTTCCAGCACGGCCTTGTAGCTCACGGAGGAACCGATGGTGGTGACGATGCCCTCGCCCACGCGCGCGATGATGGTCTCCTCCGTCGCGCCGCCGACGAAGCGGTCGAGGTTCGTGCGCACTGTCACGCGCGCCTTGACCTTCACGGCGATGCCGTCCTTGGCCACGGCGTCAATCGTCACCTTGCCCGACGCGGCGGCGGGGCAGTCAATGACCTTGGGGTTGACCGATGTGCGCACGGCTTCGAGCACGGTCTTGCCCGTGCCCTTGGTCGCGAGGTCAATGGCGCACGCGCGGTCGAAGTCCAGATGGATGCCGGCCTTCTTCGCGGCGATGAGCGCCCGCGCGACGTCCTCGATGTTGCCGCCGGCGAGGTAATAGTTGGAGAGGTCGTCAATGCTCAGCGGAATGCCGGACTTCACCGCCATGATGCGTGTGTCCACGATGAGGCCCACGGGCACGCCGCGGAGTTTCAGCGCGATCAGCTCGGTGAAAGTCACCTTCGCGCCGGAGGTCCAGGCGCGCACCCAGATCATGCCGAAGTTCAGCACGAGAATGGCGAAGAAAAAGGCGGCGAGGCCCAGCGCGCCATAAAGCACGACCATGCCTTTGCCTTCGAGTTGGGCGAGTAGCGGGGCGAGTTCCATAATTCGTTCGATTTGTTTTCTGTTTGACCGGGGAGAAATTCAAGCCTGGCGGACGACCACGCGCAACCCTTCCACGGCGACCACCTGCACGGGGCCACCTCGCTCGATCATCGCGCCCTCCGTGACCACGTCCACGCGCTGGCCGCCGATGAGCGCCACGCCCGCAGGCCGCAACGCGGTGTGCGCCACGCCGGTTTGGCCGACCAACTCAGGCCGCTCCGTGCCGATGTCCCCCACCACGCCCTCCGACGCGTAAAGCCGGCCAATCCGGCTGCCAGGAAAATATTTCACCCACAGCACGAAGCCAACAGCCAGGCCGGCGAGCGTGCCCAGTAAAATCCAGTTGCCCGTCGCCGCGCCGAACTCCTGATAGCCCACCGTGACGCCGCCGATGAGACACAGCACGCCGAGCACCCCGGCGATCATCCCCGGCAGCACCGTCTCCGCGAGCAGCAGAATCGCGCCCGCGAGCAGCAGTGTGACGACGAGGACCATGGCGCGGAGATTAGGGTGGTGGCTGCTCCCGGCCAAGGGGAATTCCTGTGACAGGTTTGTAGCGGGGGAAGGAAAGTGATTAGTAATTAGTGGTTCACCGGACGCAGGACTAATCACTAAACACTAATTACTCTTCTCCGGCTCACTGCCCTCGGAGCGCAGCCCTCCGAGCCGCCACGGACGACGGGAGGCGAGTCTATCCGGGACAAGAGCGGCCCCTCCACGGGCAAAGGATTTGGTAGACGCTGCAGGGTTCGAACCTGCGACCCCTTCCGTGTGAAGGAAGTGCTCTACCACTGAGCTAAGCGTCCAAAAGCGGCGCGAGCGTAATTGTGCGAAATGGGAACGCAAGCAGGTTTTCCCGCGCGCATCGGAGCGGGCGCAAATCAAGGTTTTGAGCAGGAGCGAGAGATGTTCGTTCTCCTCGCGTAGCTAGGGTTTGAAGGTAGCCGTGGGGTTAAACCCACCGGGCGGCCGACGACAAACCGCCTCGCGGAGCGACGCGTGTACCACCCGCCGTCCACAACCAATAAGG
>JACRKB010000310.1 GCA_016235545.1 Verrucomicrobiota bacterium
CACGCCGCCCGCTACGCACCGGCTGCGGACTTGCCGAAACTTGCCAGCCTCGGCCGCAAGCAATTCGCCGCCGACCTCGACGCGCAGGCCGCGCTCTTCAAGGCGATGCAAGACGGCCTGACCACTCGCGGCGGCGCACTGCCGACCGACTTGCGCGCGTGGGGCGCGGACCTCGCCGGCCAGCTCCTCGGAGCCAGCGGCCAAGTAGGTCAGCGCGTCTCGCCTGACCCTCCCACTAAAGACCCCGCCCAAGCGGCTTTTGGAAATCAAAAGGACAGGCGGGACGCACTGTCCTACTCCACCGCGTCGCAGGCGACGTGGACCTACGTGCCGCACAACCCCGACCGCCCCGGTCCGAACCCCTTCGCCTTCCAGCTCCGCACCAGCGCGGACGGCCAGAAGACCCGGCTCATGTCCAGTCATCCCGTGGACGAAGACCTCGTCGGCACCCTGCGCTCGCCGGTGTTTGTGCTGCCGAAGCAACTCTCCTTTTACCTCTGCGGCCACGACGGCTTCCCGAACCAGCCTGCCGGGAAGAAGAACTTCGTGCGCCTGCGGCTCGCCCCTGCCGACAAAGTAGGTCAGCGCGTCCCGCCTGACTTTCAAACCAAAGAACCCGCTCAAGCGGCTTCTCAAAATCAGAAGGACAGGCGGGACGCACTGTCCTACGACACGAATGCCCGCGTCCTCCGCGAAGCTTTCCCGCCACGCAATGACACCGCCCGACTCATCACCTGGGACCTTACCGAGTTCGCCGGCCAGCGCGGCTACCTCGAAGTCACGGACGGCGACAACGGCGATGCTTATGCGTGGCTGGCCTTCGGGCGGTTCGACCCGGCGCTGCCTGAGCTGGCCTTGCAGGACACGCAGGCCATCGCCGTGCGACAGCAGGCCGGCGCGGACCTCGCGCGGTCGCTCCGCGTCGCGTCGCTGGAACCTGCCATCGCGGAGCTGTTCAACGACTCGCCGGATGTGCCCGTCCGCGCCGCCGCGGGGCGCGCGTGGTTCGCGCTCAATGCTAGCGCCGCGCTGCCGCCGCTCACCGCCATCGTGCGCGATGCCGCGCAGCCCGAGCCGTTGCGCGGCGAACTCGCGGCGCAGCTCGCCGAGGGCGCGGACCCGCGCGGCCTCGCCGTGGTCGTGGCCGCGCTGACGAACGCGCCGACGCGCCTGCAACTGCGCTTCGCCACCGCGCTCGTGGGCACGGCGGCTGGGACCGAACAACTTCTCGAGGCAGCGGAGGCCGGACGCGTCCCGCCGCGCATCTTGCAGGACCGGACCTTGGCCGACCGTCTCCGCGCCAGCTCCGCGCGCGACGCGAGGGTGCGTCTGGCCGCGCTGGTGAAGAACTTGCCGCCTGCCGACGTGCAGTTGCAGAAGTTGATTGAGGCCAAGCGCGCCGGGTTCGACGCCAAGCAAGCCAACGCCGCGCGCGGGGCCGAGGTCTTCACCAAGGCGTGCGCCGTCTGCCATCTGCTGGACGGCAAGGGCGCGCTCGTGGGGCCGCAGCTCGATGGCATCGGCGGGCGCGGCGTGGAGCGGCTGCTCGAAGACATCCTCGACCCGAACCGGAACGTGGACACGGCGTTCCGCGCGACGGTCTTTGTGCTCCGCGACGGCGAGAGCGTGAGCGGCCTCTTCCGCCGCGAGGAAGGTGCGACGCTCGTGTATGCGCTGGCGAACGGCCAGGAGGCCCGCGTGCCGAAGGCGGACGTGAAGGAACGCCGCGAGACGGAGACTTCGTTGATGCCGTCGAATTTCCACGAGGCCATCACGGCGGCGGAGCTGAACGACCTGCTGGCGTTCCTGCTCGGCAAGACGGGGGGATGATTGGATGTTTGTGAAATGTTGCACCGAGGCTTGTCAAGGCTGCCCAGTCCACTAGCATCGTGCATACTTGTTATCGGTGGCCTTGCAGGAGTGTCTGGAAAAATTGGATAGTCCATTGACCCGTTTATGAAGACGACTCGATACGTGGTCGCGCTCGCGTTGACCTTGTGGATGTTTGCCAGCGCTGGCTTTGCCGCCGGCCCGACCCGCGACGAAGTGAAGGCATGGGCCAAGCAATACGAAGGAGGTCTGGCCTCGCTAAAGAAGAGCGAAATGATTCCGGCCTTCCAGCAACTCATGGGTGCGCTGAAGCTCGCCGAACCGTTCGGGCCGAAGGACATTCGTCTCGCGGACACTTTGTCCGTCTGCGGCTGGCTGCTGGCCGACGTAGGCCAGCCAGCCGCAGCCGAACCGATCCTCCGGCGGGCCGCCACGGCGCGGGAAGCGGTGCGCGGCACCTCCCATCGCGAGACGGCCTGGGCCTGGCAGAAGCTCGCCTACGTCTTGACCGAGTTGGAAAAATTCACTGAAGCCGAGGCCTTGCTGAACCGGGCACAAGCCAATCTGGAGAAGGCGTTCGGCCTCTATGATCCATCGGTCGGCGTGTGTCTGGCCGCTCGGGCCAAAATCAAAGCCAAGCAGAAGCAATTTGTCGAGGCCGAGGAACTCTACAAGACGGCCTTGCGCTACGTCTCCCGATCAACCCGCGTGTTCGGAGAACAATTTGGCTCCTACTATTTGATAACCGCCAAGGCGGACAGTTTGTCAGTTACCCAGGTGCAAGGGGACCTCGCTGAACTCTATGTCTCCGAAAAACGATACGCTGATGCGGTGACGGCGCTACACGAAGCCGTCAAATATGTGGAGTTGAAGCAGGGGAAAGAAGGGCCGGGCTTGCCCAGAACCTTGGTGACCCTAGCAAAGGTGCAGATCAAGCTGAAGGACTACGCGGCCGCCGACGTGTCCATAGGGCGGGCGGTCCAGATCAACCAGAAGGTCTACGGCCCGAAGCACCCCGAAACCCTCCTGTCCGATTTTGCCAAGTTGAGCCTTCTGATGGCGCAGGAAAAATGGAGTGAAGCGCTTATCCATGGGGTTATGACGTCCACCATCGCGGTATCAGTAGTGCACAATATGTCACCATTGTGGATACCGGTCCTCGAGAACATGGCCATCATCAACGAGAAACTGGACAACCCGGAAAACGCCGAACGCCACCGTGCACGCATCGCCGAGATTAAACAGTTCAAGATCCAACACTTCACTCTGCCGGAGAAGTGACTGCGTTCATCCTAACGATGGATGCACTCAGCGGATCGGCGGGTTTCTTGTTGGGCAATACGATCCACGCTTCGAGGAAGAGGAAGGCCAGCATGCCGATGAGGAAGATGCGCCAGATTTCGCCTTGGAGCGCGTCGTTGCGAGCGGTGCGCTCTTGGAGGAGTTGCAGGGGGAGTGTGCCGAGGAGTTTCTTCGCGGCGGCGGGTTCGAGGAGGGTGCGGTCATCTTCGGCGCTCGGGCGGTTGACGGCGAGGAGGCGTTCGCCCGCGCGATAGACTCCGGCGTTGAGGGCGATGTTCTTGCCGGTGGAGCCGTCGGCGGAGGTCCATTGCTTCGCGCGGTCGAGGGCGCTGAGTTCGCCGCACGCGACCATGGTCTCCTGATTCAGCCGGCGCGCACCGGTCTGGAGGAGGCGTTGCAACATCGGCACGAGGACGGGGCCGTCGCCGAGCGTGGACCAGTCGTCGTGCGGGACGGTGGCGCAGAAGAAGAACTGGCCCTTGCCCAGCGCGCGGCGGGTGAGCAGCGGCGAGCCGTCGGCGAAGGAGGCGAGGGCGGTGGGTTCGCCGGTGATGGGCTGGCGGCGCGAGATGTCGAGGTCGGCGAGCGGGAGGCTCAGGCCTTCGTCGGTCTTCGCGAGCGGGCCTTCTTGCTGCTCCCACTTGGCGACCTTGAAGGGCTTGTCGGCGGGCGCGGGCTGCGCGTCGGCCCAGCCGAAGCCGAGGAATTTCCCCGTGTCGGTGCGGCCGGGCGGGAGGAAGAGCACGGCACCGCCCTCCTCGATGAAGCCGCGCAGACGTTTCTCCCCGGCGGCATCGGGAAGCGGCGCGTGCCAGATGAGGAGCGTGGCGTCGGAGCCGGTGCGCTCGGCGAAGGCGGCGGGCGTGAGCACCTCGGCGGGCTGGCGCGTGGCGGGGGAGAGCGCGGCGAGCTGGGCGTTGCGAATGAGCAAAGGCTGGTCGCTCACGACCGTGGCGCGGAGAGCGGAGTCTGAGCCAAAGACGAAGTAAGCGGCGTTGTCGCGGGCGTTGGCGTCGGCGGGAAGTTCGAGCGCGCCCCAGCCGAGACCCTTCGCCGCGCCGAGGTCCACCTTGTGCCGCCAACGGAGCGCCGCACCGTCCATGTCGAGTTCGGTCTGCGACTTGACGCCGTTCAAAGTGAGCGCGAGCGGGAAGCGCGCGGGGCTGCTGCCGGCGGGGGCGTTGCGGGCGAGGTCGAGCGCGAGGTTGAGTTCCGCGCCGTCCGGTCGGGCGCGACGGAAGACCTCGGCAAGCGTGGCGGAAGTGTTCGGCTCGCGGTCGTCGTCGAAGGCGAGCAGGCGCACGCGGATGCCTTGGGGGAGCTTGCCGAGCTGGGCGGTGACGGCCTTCCAGCGCTCGTCGTCGGGGAGCCAGTTGCTGCGCTGAAGGTCGGAGGCAAGCCAGAGTTCAGCGGCACCAGCGCGGTTCTCGACGAGCCAGTTGTGCGCGAGCTGAAGCAGCGTTGGCAAATCAGCGGCGGTGTCGGTGGGGCCGGTGAGCGTGGGTTCGAGGAGGGATTTTGCTTTGGCGAGCTGCTGCGGGATGCGCGTGGCGGAGTCGAGCAGGACGAGGTGGGACTTGTCTTGAAATTCGCGTGCGGCCTCGGCGAGAAGTTTCACGGCTTGCTCGCGCTTGGTCACGGTCTGCCCGGCGAGACGCGACTCCATGCTGGCCGAGCGGTCGAGCACGATGATGATGACATCGGGCGCGGGGGAGAGCGTCCAGCCGAGCCAGCCGCCGGCGAGCGGGCGCGCGATGAAGAGCACGAGCGCGAGGACGGCGAGCGTGCGGAAGAGCAGGACGAGCCACTGGCGGAGCTTGGCGTGGCTGGTGGAGGCGCGCGTGGCCTGAAGCAGGAACATCATCGCCGCCCACGGCTGCGGCTTGTGGCGCAGACGGTTGATGAGGTGGATGATGACCGGCACCAAGACCAGCGGCAGGCCCCAGAGGAGGAAGGGTTGGAGGAAGGTCATGGAATTGCCGATTGCCGATTGCCGATTGCCGATTGGGCCGACTGCGGCAAGGAATGTTGGGCGAGGTGTCCAATCACCATCGCCACCAACACGACCGAGGCAGGAATGAAGCTACGGCTGAATGTGTCAGCCGCGTATGAACTTCCCATCTCCGCAAAAACGGCTTCTGTGTATCCTCCTGAATCGAGGGTTTCGGAGAGCCACATGAAAGCCCAGCCGCAAGCCAGACCTGCGGGAAGAAGGCGCACCTTGGGAGGGCAATAGGCCAGTAGCACTAGCAGCCCGAGAAGGAAGAATGCCACACACCAGCTAATTCTAGTCCACTCTTCAACGGACAGCATCTTGTCTACGATTTCAGCGAAGATGGGAGTCCAGTGGCTCATTGGTCCTTCGCTGGCTTTGACACATGTTCCTTGGTCCAGTCCTCGACCGTCAAACCCGGCACGCGTCCGAACTCACTGGTGTTCGTGCTCACCAACGTCAGGTCGTTGGAGCGGCAGATGGCGGCAATCTGGAGGTCGTTCGGGCCGATGGTTTGGCCGCGTGATTCGAGATGGTGGCGGATGATCGCGTAGTGGCGGGCGGCGGCATCATCGAAGGGGAACGAGCGGTAGTGGGCGAAGATTTCGCCGAGCTTGGCGAGGCGGGCCTGGCGGTTCTCGTATTTCTCAGAGCCGTGCCACAACTCCGCCTTCACCACCGAACAGAGCAGGATTTCCTCCTCGTCGCACTGGGCCAGGCGCTGGGCGATGGCGTGACCGCCCGGCTGGTGCGGCTTGAGGAAAAGAATCCAGCCGTTGGTGTCGAGGAGCCAAGGCATCACCAATCCTCGCGCTTCTCAAATTCGCCCTGCGGCGGACGCTCGAACGGCTCGTTGCCAAAGGAGCCGGCCATGCGCTCGATAAACTCGCGGTGGCTTTCCTTGCGGGATCCTTCCGCGCCCGTGGCCCCGGCCAGCACGCGGCGAATCTCTTGTTCCACGGCCTGAGCCTTCACCGGCGGGAGCGTCTTGAGGGCGGCTTCCAACTCTAGGGCGATGCTGGACATGGGCGGAAGCTAACTGCTGGCCCGCGCAACTTCAAGGAATGGCTCGCGACGGTTTAGTGCTGGCACTGAACTGGCCTTCACCCCAAACGCGGGTTGATGCCGGTCTTCACGAGGCTGCCCGCAGGGACTTCGGTTTCAACGGTTCGCCCGAGGAACTCCAGCAGCACGCGCACGCGGTCCTTGGCGGGCAGGAGGCGCTGCACCACGGCGGTGATGCCCATGAAGGTGCCGTCCGCGATGACGACTTCGTCGCCCGGGGTCACCGCGTCGGGGAATTCCTTCAGGTCGGAATCGTCGAGCGCCGCTCGCAGGTCGGTGAGGACAGTCTCCGGCACGGTGGCGAAGTAATCGCCGAAATGGACGACGCCCGCAACGCCCTGAGCGGCTTGTATGATTCTTAAGTTCCGCAAGGCGAAGCGCGCGAAGAGGTAGTTTGGAAACATCGCCTCGGTGAACCAAACCTTGCCGCGGCGGGTCGCACGCTGGAAGCGCACGCGCGGACAGAACACGTCCACGTCAGGCAGTTGCTTCAACTGCCCGGCGGCGATGTGCTCGTGCTTGATCTGCGACCGCACGCAATACCATGCGGGCGGGGCTTCCCATCCGTCACTCATGGCGCTCAACGTAGCTCGGTGAGTTTTGAGGTCACAAGCCATTTGACCGGGCGGTGCGGGTTTTCCTAATCGTCACGGAATTGTGCATTGCGAGGCCGTCGCTTTTGTGCCACATAATCTGGCGTATGAGCAGCCGTCAGAAGCTCAAGTCCGCACCCCGGAAATGGAACGCAGCCAACCCCCGAAACAACATGGCCTCAAAAATCAAGCCCGCCGCCCCGTCGCCCGCCAAACGCCGCGTGGCGTTCAGCCTTTCTGCTCCTGACGCTCGCAACGTCAAGCTGGCCGGTGACTTCACCGGCTGGGAGGACGCCGCGCGCGAGATGACGCGCCAGCGCAACGGCTCGTGGAAAGCCACCATCGCCGTCCCGCCCGGCCAGCACGAATACCGCTTCATCGTGGACGGCCAGTGGGCCGACGACCCCAAGTGTGACGTGAGGAAGGCGAACCCATTCGGTGGCGAGAACTGCACGCGTGTCGTGGAGTGACCAGCGGGCGGGTCCGCAGAATTTGGAACTGCCAACGCCGCCACATCCGTCAGGCTGCCGGGTTGCGCGCCACTTGTGAACTCGCCCCGGAACGTGGCGAAAAGTTGACAGTTCCCATTTCAGTTCGCTGCGGAAAATGGTATTCATACCCACGAATGAAATCGCACAAGCTCGTTCTGCTCATGGCTTGCGGCGTCGCCGTTGCATCCCCTGCCTCCGGAGCCACCCCCAGCGTCGCGCGTGTTTGGAATGAGCGTGCGCTCGCCTCGATCCGCGTGGACACGCCACATCCGCCGGCGCAGGCGCGCAACATCTTCAGCCTTTCAGCCTGCATGTATGACGCATGGGCGGCCTACGACACGAACGGAGCCGTGGGCTACGTTTATCGGGGCAAGCACACTGCCGCAGATGTGGCAGCGGCCCGGCGCGAGGCGATAAGCTACGCGGCGTATCGCATCCTCTTGGAACGCCACTTCTACTCGAAGACCGCCGCCACCACGCTCGCGGCGGACCACGCACAGATGACGGCGCTGGGCTACGACACCAACAACATCTCCCGCGACACCTCCACCCCGGCGGGCGTGGGCAATGCGATCTTCGATGCCGCCTCTGCGTGGTTCATCAACGACGGCGTGCGCCAGACGAACGGGACGCAAGCAGCGCCTTATCCGGACCATCCTGCCGGCTCGGGCGGATACGTTTATGTCAACCCGCCGCTGGCCACCGGCCGCGCTGGCATTGACGATGGCTTGGGCAACACGGTGTCAAACATCAACCGCTGGCAGCGGCTGCAAGTCATCGACGCCGCCGACCAGAATGGATTTCCCCAAGGACCCATCCAGAACTACCTCGGCGCGCAATGGCTCGGCGTGCGGCCCTTCGCCCTGGCGCGCACGGATGCGACACGTCCGTGGATTGATCTTGGCCCTCCTCCCTTTCTCAACGGAGTGGGTGACGCCGAGTTCCGCAGCAATGTGGTGGAGGTGATCCGTCGCAGCAGCGAACTGACACCGGACGACGGGGCCGTGATGGACATTTCCCCCGGAGCCTTTGGCAACAACACCCTCGGGACCAGCGATGGCACCGGACACACCAGCAACCCGGCCACCGGTCTCCCATATGCTCCGAACGTGGTGAAGCGGGGTGACTTTGTCCGCGTGCTGGCCGAGTTCTGGGCCGATGGTCCCAGTTCTGAAACTCCGCCCGGCCACTGGAACGTGCTCGCCAACGGGATTGCTGACAGCACGAACTTCGTCAAACGCATCGCCGGCGCAGGACCCGTGTTGGATGATCTCGAATGGGATGTGAAAACGTATTTTGCCCTCAACGCCGCCCTGCACGATGCGGCGTGCGCGGCCTGGTCGGTCAAACGCTATTATGACGGCTGGCGTCCAATCAGCGCCATCCGCTTCATGGGTATGCAAGGCCAGTCCAGCGATCCCGGTGCTCCCTCCTACCACACCAACGGCCTGCCCCTCATCACCAACCTTGTTGAACTGGTCACCGCATCCTCGGTTGCTTCAGGGCGTCACACCAACCTTACCGTCGGCAAGGTCGCTGTTCTCTCATGGCCCGGCCAGCCTGACAATGCCGCCACTACTTACCAAGGCGTCAAATGGATCCATGCCGACACCTGGGTGCCATATCAGAGAACGAACTTCGTCACGCCGGCCTTCCCCGGCTACATTTCGGGCCACAGCACTTTCAGCCGCTCGGCTGCGGAACTGCTCACGGCGATCACGGGCTCGCCCTTCTTTCCCGGCGGCATGGGCAGCTACACTGCAGTTTCCAACTCCTCCCTCGCCTTTGAGCTTGGCCCCAGCCAATCCGTCCGGTTGCAGTGGGCCACCTACTACGATGCGGCTGACCAGGCCGGACTCTCCCGCATCTGGGGCGGCATTCACCCTCCGGTGGATGATTTCGCCGGACGCCGCGTGGGCGCGGCCTGCGGCCAGGGCGTGTGGGCGCTCGTGCGGAAATACTTCGACGGCTCCGTGACCAACGTGCCGGCCACACTGTCGATCCGCTCCTTGAACACGACTCAATCTGAGGTGCGAGGCGAAACGCTCCGTGGATTTTTCTACCAGCTCCAGTCCACGCCCGACCTCCGGCAGGCGTTCACCAACGACCCTGGCGGCTTCCTTCAAGCTTTCGACTCCTCGCTCGCGCGCACCAACGATGTCTCCGGTGCCAGCAAGTTCTACCGCCTCCTCAGCCGCCCGACGCCCTGACCCCGCCCCAGTGCCGGCGGCCTTCGGGCATCTTCGCCCCGCCGCCGAGGAAGGAAGAAGGCGCCCGTCGTGGCATCCTGTTCCCATTCCACCGACTGGTATTGGGATTTGGCATTGCTTCCACGGCGACCTCGTTCGTCACACCGCGGGAGCATGAAGGACGTGACTGCCCATCGTTGCCGAACTAATAAGGAAGCGGGAACTTCGCGGTCAGTTCATGCACGCGGGCACGCACCTTGTGCGCGTTCTCGACGTTTTTCAGGTCCAGGAGCACCTCGGAAATCATGTCCGCAATCGCAGCCATCTCCGCCTCCTTCATGCCGCGCGTGGTGACGGCGGGCGTCCCGAGCCGGATGCCGCTGGCCTGAAAGGGCGAGCGCGTCTCGAAGGGAATCGTGTTCTTATTGGTCGTGATCCCGGCCTCGTCGAGGGCGATCTGGCTTTCCTTGCCGGTGATGCCGCGCGAGCCGACGTCCACGAGCATGAGGTGATTGTCCGTGCCGCCGGAGACGAGGCGGAAGCCGTTGCGGATCATGCCGGCGGCGAGGGCTTTCGCGTTCTTCACGATTTGCTCCTGATACGCCTTGAAGCTGGGCTGGAGCGCCTCGTGGAAGCAGACCGCCTTGGCCGCGATGACGTGCATGAGCGGGCCGCCCTGGATGCCGGGGAACGCCTGCGAATCAATCTCCTTCGCATACTTCGCCTTGCACATGACGAGTCCGCCGCGCGGGCCGCGCAGCGTCTTGTGCGTCGTGGTCGTGACAAAGTCCGCGTAAGGCACCGGGCTGGGATGCACGCCCGTGGCGACGAGGCCGGCGATGTGCGCGATGTCCGCCAGCAGCATGGCGCCGACTTCCTGCGCGATCTCGCTCATGCGCTTGAAGTCAATGATGCGTGGATAGGCGCTCGCGCCGACCGTGATCATCCTGGGCTTGTGCTCACGGGCCATCGCGGCGAGCTGGTCGTAGTCAATCCGCTCGTCTTCCTTGCGCACGCCGTAGTGGACGATCTCGAAGAACTTGCCGGAGAAGTTCGCCTTGTTGCCGTGCGTGAGATGGCCGCCGTGCGAGAGGTCCATCGTCAGCATCTTGTCGCCGGGCTTCAGGAAGGCGAAGTAGCACGCCATGTTCGCGCCGGAGCCGGAGTGTGGCTGGACGTTTGCGTGCTCCGCGCCGAAGAGCTGCCTGGCTCGCTCGATGGCGAGAGTCTCGACGACGTCCACGTTTTCGCATCCGCCATACCACCGTTTGCCAGGGTAGCCCTCCGCGTATTTGTTCGTGAGCACGGAGCCTTGAGCTTCCATGACGGCGGGGCTGGTGAAGTTCTCGCTGGCGATCAGCTCGATGTTCTCCTGCTGGCGCTGGCGTTCCTTGGCGATGGTTTCGGCGATGGCGGGGTCCACCGCCGACAAGCGCAGTCCTGAATTCTGTTCCATTTTATTAACTCTCCGTTCGTGACGCCCGCCCTCGAACTCGGCGGCGAGGAAGGCGTCCAAAATCTGCCGGCCCATCTCGGGCGAAGTTTGTTTCTGGCCGAGGCACAGGACATTCGCGTCGTTGTGCTGGCGTGTGAGGGTGGCCATCTCCTCGTTGAACACGAGCGCGGCGCGCACGCCGGGCACCTTGTTGGCCGTGATGCTCATGCCCACGCCGGAGGAGCAGCAGAGCAGGCCGAAGTCCGCGTTGCCCTCCGCCACCTGCTCGGCGACGAGCTTGGCGTAGTCGGGATAGTCCGTGGACTCCGGCGAATTCGTGCCGAAGTCCACGACTCGGATGTGCTTGTTCTCCAGATGCCGCCTCAAGGCCTCCTTGAGCTGCAAACCGGCGTGGTCCGCGCCTATGGCGAAGGTGAGCGCACGTCCGCTGGCGGGGCTGTCGCCTCCCTGCTCGACGAAGCGCAGCATGGACTCGATGCCCTGCTCGATCTGGTCGCGGCAGTTCAAATAGACATCCAGGTTCCCGCCGATCGGGTCTGCGATGTCCTTCTCCCAGAAGTCCAGCGTGTCGTCGAATTCGCGCAGCACGAAGGTCTTCTCCTCCGCCTGCGGGTAGAGGAGCGTGACCGCCTCGACGTGCCCGCGTGTCATGCCGAAGATGTAGTCCGCCTCCTGCACCATCGCGCCCGTGAGCATCCGGCTGCGCTGCCCGGCGATGTCGATGCCGAGCTGCTTCAGCCCGGTGATGGCGTGCGAGCTGGGCGACTGGCCGTTGATGGCCCCGACGCCAGCGGAAACCACGCGGAGATCACTGCGACCCTTCACCGCATGGCGCAACAAACCCTCTGCCATCGGGCTGCGGCAGATGTTCCCAGTGCAAACAAACAGGATGGTTTTCGTGCGCGCCAAGCGCGATCAAGATGACGGCGCGAGGGAGGACGCGTCAACGCGGAAATCCGGTGGAAACGGAGGGAAAGCTTTTATAAGGAGAGCAGGAAGGCAGGAGAGAACTGAGGGCGGTGCGCCTTGGCTCCTCCTGCCTTCCTGCTCTCCTCATAAAGTCCCCGCTCCTACTTCGGCACCGCGTTGATGTCGAACTCGTTCTTCCCTCCGACGACGGCGCGGCCGGAGATCCGGCCTGAGGACAAATCCATTTTCGAGTGCTGGAATTGGTGGGTCTGGGCCGGGCCGGCGCTGCTGGAAAGTGCGTTCGTGGCGGAGAACTTCTCCTTCCTCTCCACCGTCTGCGCTTCCAGCCGCACGCCGCTGAAGCTCGTTGTTTGCAACGCGGGCGTCTGCGCCGTCTTCGGTGGCGCGGAGGGCTGCCACTCACCGCGGACCTCGACGGACTGGTTGAGCTTGCGGTTCACTCCGCTGGCGAAAAAGCGGTATGAGGCCTGCGCGACATCGGGCTGGGAAACTCCCTTCGCGCGGGACTCGTGCGCGGGCGCAGGCATCACGGCGCCCTCGTAGGTCGAGCCGTCGGCGTCCACGATGCGCACACGCTCGCCCACGCGCTCGAACGCGAAGTCCTGCATCACCTGTGGCACGGGCGGGGAGTTGAAGTTCTGACGGAAGCCAGCGCGGTTGTCCAACTGGAGGAACCGCTGGCTTGCCAGAGCGGCTCCGCCACCGCCCGCCACCGGCACCTTCGTCGCGTTCTTCAATTCGTCGTTCAGCCTGAACTTCGATTCTGCGCCAGCGGCCTGCGTCAGCTTGAGCGCCTTGGCGGGCTGTGCCGTTTGGCCGGGCTCAATCTTCTCGGCCTTCGCGACTGCTGGACCTGTAGTCGAAGCCGGCCCGGTGCTCGCCGGCACCGGGGCCGACGCGACGATGGCTCCGCGCGCAGTGGCGTGCGCGGGGGAATTTCCGCGTGGCTCCTGCAACTTGTCCGCCACGGGAGCGGACTGTCTGGCCCGCGCGAGCTGTCCGCTCCCGGCCTGCGGCTTGTTCGCCGTAGTGGTGGATTGCGGCCGGGCTGGCTGCGGGTCGGAAACTTGTGGCGGCGAGGGCAGCGTGTCGGGGAAGGCGCGCTGCTGCTCCGCGAGGCGCGGATCGTTGCGCAGCACGGCGAGCACCACCGCAAGGCACGCGAACATCGCGCCACCCCAGATCACACGCTGCTTGTGGCGCGTGAAGAAACCCGCCTGCTGGTGGGACATCACGAACGAGCGCACGAAGTTTTTCGCAGCCTCCTCCGACGTGAGCAACGGTCGGCTGGCCGCGCGCGCGGCCTCGCTCTGAAGCATCTTGCGCGTGGCCGGGTGGATATCCAGCGGCGGGCCAGCCTGCTCCCTGCGGCGCTGTTTGTAGGCCAGCAGGTCCTTCTCGATTTCGCGTTGTGGTTCGTTGGCCATGTGAGGGTCAGGTGGCGGGGGCGAGATTAAGCCGGAACGAAGCAGTGGAAAAGAGGTGTGTCGCGCGAAGGCCGCGAAGGAGGCGAAGTGAACAAAGTGAACGCGATGCTTCATGCGACCCACCGTCGAGTGCGTTATGACCGGACACGGCTTTTCCGCGTTCCTTCGCCTCCCTCGCGGTTTTCGCGCGACCTCCCACGATTTCAACTGCATCGTTCCGGTCAAGATTAAGAACCGCGGCGGTGGCGCAACGCAGCGCAGCCTTCTTGCTCTTGCTCGTAATCTTCATCTTTATCGTCGTCTTCATCTTGCCTCCGGGTTGGACGGGGAAACCGCCGCGTTCTCCCCCGCAAAGATTGGCCGCGCGATTTCCTCCAGCTTGTCGAGGCACTTGCTCAGGCGCGAGCTGACGGTTTTTTCGTTCAGCTTGAGCGAGCGGCTGATCTCCTCGTAGCCCAGGTCGGCGAAGTAGCGCAGCTCGATGATTTCCTGGCACGGCCCGCCGAGCCGCTCCAGCGCGTGGCCGATGAGCAGCGCGCGCTCGGTCTTCAGCAACGCGCCGTCGGGGCCGGGCAGATGACTCGGAGCGTCGAGCGTCAGGCCCGTCTCCGGGTCTTCCGCGTGCAGCGAGAGCGGCTGGCGTCCGCCGCCGCGCTTGGCTGCGCGCTGCTTCTCCAGATAGTCACGCGCCTTGTTGCCCGCGATGCGGAACAGCCACGTCTGCAACTGGCAGTCGCCGTGGAAACTGGCGATGTGCTTGATGACAGACAGAAAAGTCTCCTGCGCAATCTCGTCCGAGTCCTCGTGCGTGATGTCCGGCGAAAGCTGGAACGCATAGCGCCCCACCGCCGCGTAGTGCCGGTCAAAGAGTTCATCCCACGCGCGCGCGTCGCCGCGCCGACAGCGCGCGACGAGCTCGGATTCGCCGGTGGAACTCATGCGGGTGAAGCTACCAAGGTCCCAGGAGCATGGCCAGCGCGGGGGTGAGGCGCTGCTCTTGGGAGGGAGACTCCTGTCTCCATCGTCCAACCACGCGCGGGATTGATTCGCAGTTGCGCCACTGGAGATAGGGGCGTCAACGTTCCGGCGGAGCGGCTACTTCGATTGCAGCTTGAAGTCGCCGTTGTTGCCGTTGGAGGCCTTGTAGCTTCAGTTGAGCGACTTGCCGTTGATGACCCCGCTCCATTGATAGTCGAAACCGTCCACCTTGGTCACGCCGGACAGCGCCGTCTGCTCGCCGTTCTTCTTCGGCGTCATGAGCGCGGTGTAGCTGATGGGCTTGCCCAGCGCGATGCCGGTGAACTTCGCAATCCACTGGCCGTTCTGCTCGCCGATGACGGTGCAGGTCAGCGCGCCGTTGGTGTTGAATTTCTTGTTGTTCCAAGTGCCGGTCCAGGATTTGGCAGGCTCGGCGGCGAGCACAGGACGGACTGGCGCGAGGAGGGCCAGCAGGGAGAGGAGCATGAACATCGCGGCTTGACGGGACGCGGCGCGCGGCGGGGTGATGGTTTTCATATGGTTTGTCTGTCTGGCCACCGCACAGGCAGCGGCGGCTGTTGGAAACTCCATAGCACAGGAGAGGGGTGAGCTGACAGCCGATTTTCACGGCAGACGGTGGCCTGGGGTGGAAGTCACCTTTTGAACGGTCGCGTGGCGAGGAGAACGAACTTCTGCCGCTCCAGCTCAAATCCTGATTTGCGCCATTGTTTGCCACCGGGTCAAACTTCGCGCGTGAAAATGTCCGGCGATTGCGGGACCATCCCCCTTGCATGAAGATTTTGCTGGTGGATGACGCGGATGTGTTCCGGCAGTCGGTGGCGAACCTGCTGCGCTCACGCGGACACGAGGTCATCGAGGCGGAAAATGGCCTGATCGGTCTGAAGCTGGCGCGCACGCACCTGCCCGATGTCGTGGTCAGCGACATCGTCATGAGCCAGGTGGATGGCTACGCGATGACCTCCCTGCTCCGCCAGCATCCCACCACGGCGGACATCCCTCTGGTGCTCATCACCGGCGAGGCCGACCTCAAGGGCATGCGCAAGGGCATGACCCTCGGCGCCGACGACTACATCGCCAAGCCGTTCAAGATGGACGAACTCGTCGCCGCGCTGGAGCTGCGGGTGCATCGGCGGCGCGCGTTGCGGGACGAGGTGGAGCAGAAACTCGCATGCCTTGGCTCCGGCATCGGCATGACGCTGCCGGGCGAATTATCGCAGCCACTCAAGACAATCCTGGACACATCGCGCTCGCTCGCCGCTGCCGGCCAGACACTCAAGGCGGAAGAGGTCATCGCGCTTGCCCAAGCCACCCACGCCGCCGCGCTGCGGGTGGAGCGCCTGACAAGAAACCTCTTCCTCCACGCGCAGATCGAACTGTTCGGAAGCAATCCCGCGCACCTGAACGCCCTGCGCCAGGCCCTCGCCGCCGACGCTGGCGACGTGGTGGCCGCACAAGCCCGCCGATGCGCGGAGGCCGGTGCACGCACGCCTGATCTGCAACTGAAAATCTCACCCGGTTCCGCTGCCATCGCGGAGGCGCACCTCGCCAAGCTGGTTGAGGAACTGGTCGGCAACGCCTTGCAGTATTCCTCTTCCGGCACGCCGGTCACGGTGCAAAGCTACGATGACGGGCACGATTTCCTGCTCACCGTCATGGACAAGGGACCGGGGATGTCGCCGGAACTGGTCGCGGGACTGAGCTTCTCCGCGCCTGCCGTGCGGCAGACCGGCGAGCCGTATGTGACTGGGCTGGGCCTGCCCATCGCCCGCCGGCTGGCCGAGCTGCACGGCGGCAAGCTCCTGCTCCACAGCGAGCCGGGCAAGGGCACCACCGTCCGCGTCAGCCTGCCCGCCCGCCCGCCCGCCGTGCCCGCCCCGGCAGATGAGCTTGTGCGGTGATTGGAGCCGCCCCCGTCCGGGGCGCAAATCAGGATTTGAGAACCTCTCATGGCACCCGGCTTCACAGGCTGTGTGAGAACTCCAAGCCATCTGACCGGCTTCGGAGAAGCAACGGAGGTGCGACAGAGAGTAGCCCACGGCGCAAGCCGTGGGTTTCTCGGAGGACGGTGGCGAGCCGCAGCGCGGCGGCAGGAAGGGTGTCCGCTCACGATGGCTGGCCACGCATTCTGCCGCCCCTCCGGGGCTTGCAACGCTCTGCCGATGGACCCACGGCTTGCGCCGTGGGCTACTC
>JACRKB010000033.1 GCA_016235545.1 Verrucomicrobiota bacterium
CCAGCGTGCGGATGGGGGCGAGGTAGGAACAGCCGCCGCCGGCCGGGCCGGGCTTGCCGGGGTGGCGGTAGAAGGTCATCTCCGTCGTGCCCGGCACGAAGACGCCGAGGCCCCAGTCGCGCGCGTCCACGTAGGCGGCCCAGTTCTCGGTGAGCTGCTTGTCGTATTCGTTCGGCCAGCCGGGCACGCGCCGCGTGAGCGCGCCGCCGGTCCACGGCGCGGTGCCGTTGTAGTAAACCAAGTTCGTCAGCGCGAAGTCCGCGAAGACGGCGGGCAGCTCCTGGTGCGCGGGCGGATGTGCCGGCGGCTTGTAGCCGCCGTCGGGCTTGGACGGCGACTGCAAATCGCCGGCACGGGCTTCGGAGCAAGTCATCTTGAACCGGATGTGTGCCACGCGCTCGCGCAGCTCAATCCACTCCTCCATCACCACCTCCGGCAGGTCCGCGCCCGTGGCCCAATGCTTCGGGAGCGTCTTGGCGTAGAGCGTGGTCGCGGTGTTCGTGAAGGCCAGCGTGCGCGCCGGCTCGCCGCGCCAGCCGCCGCCCTGCACGGGATTCCAACGCCACGGCTTGCCGTTCCAGTCCGAGCCGTCCTTCGCGCCGTAGTAGGACTGCTGGATGAAGCGGCCCTTGTCGTGATGGTTCAGCAAGTTCCGCCCCGTCGCGCTCTCGCCGAAGTAGCCGATGCTCGCGCCAGCGGCGCGGTCCACGCCGAGGCGGACCTGGCCGTTGTCGAGGTGGAGCCAGTCGGCGGCGAAGACGGAAAGCGCGAAGAAAAGCCCCGCGATCGCGAAACGCAAACCGCGCAGAAGAGAAGTCCGCTGACCGGCCATCACGTCAACTTGGCCCGCAACGCCGCCGACTGGAACACATCCCCGTTCACCACGTGCGTCGGCTTCTTGCCGTGCATCAAGTCCACGATGGCCTGCGCGGCGGCGAGGCTGACGCGCTCGCCGGTCTCGCGGCCGTTGAAGGCCTGATGCGGCGTGAGCAGCACGTTCGGGCAGCGGCGCAGAGGGTGGTCGTTGGGCAACGGCTCGGTGGTGAAGGCATCCACGGCGGCACCGGCGATGGTCTTCTGCTCCAAGGCGCGGACCAGCGCGGCCTCGTCCACCAGCGCGCCGCGCGCGGTGTTGATGAGGTAGCTGTTGGGTTTCATCTTCTTGAACTGCGCCTCGCCGATGAGGCCGCGGTTCTGCGGCGTGAGCGCGCAGTTGAGGGAGACGAAATCGCTCTGCGCCAGCAGCTCGTCGAGGGAGACGAACTTCACCCCGAGCGCCTCGGCGTGCGGGTTCGGCGCGATGTCGTGGCCGAGGATTTTCATGTTGAAGCCCGACGCGCGCTTCGCCACGGCCTGGCCGATGCGCCCGCAGCCGATGATGCCCAGCGTCTTGTTCGACACGTCGTGGCCCCACGCGACGGACCAGCGGCTGTCGCGCATGACGACGTGGCCCTCGTGGACGCGCCGCGCGAGCGCGAAGAGCAGCGCCCACGTGTAATCCGCCACCGCGCCGTCGAGCATGCCCGGCGTGAAGGCGACGACGATGCCCAGCCGCGTGGCGGTGGGGATGTCGATGGAATCGTAGCCCACGCCCCAGCGGGAGATGCACGTGAGCCGCGCGGCGTTGGCGTGTTCGAGGACGGCGGCGGTGTATTTGTCCGCGCTGGCGAGCGTGGCGTCGCAGCCGGCCATGCCGGCTTGGACATCGTCCGCGCTGAGCGGGCCGAACTTGGAGGCGAGGATGACTTCGCAACCGGAGTCGCGCAGAAGTTGATAAGCAGGCTGGCCGACTTCTTCAGCAGCCCGGGCGGTGATGAGGACTTTCCACGACATAGTGGCGGGGAGTGTGAAGAGGTCGGCGGCAGCGTGCAAGCGCAGCCCTTCCACTCCTGCTCGCAATCCGAAACCGGGGCGATTCCTTTGAAACCACAAAGGCACAAAGAACACGAAGGTCAGGCAGGGAAATCAGGTGTTTGGCTAAGGCGGTGAAGGCGCACCCAGCGGTGCGGCTAGATTTGTTGAACGGCCCCGCTTCTGCGGCTCTTCTTCGTGCTCTTCGTGCCTTTGTGGTTCATGCCAACTGCATGGATTCGGCTAAACGGTGATGGCGAACACGGCAGGCATCTTCAAGAGAGTCGCCTGCTGCTCCGTGTTTGTTCCCTGTTCAATCCGTGGCTCAACTGAATGGGTCCGGCTAAATTCGGTAGTTGAAACTTCACGCAAAGACGCAAAGACGCAGGGCCGCAAAGAAAACCGGATTGGTGGGTTTCCCTCCCAACTTCACCGCGCAGGTGAATGCGCTTCAGCATGGTAACCCAACCCAATTCTTTCCTCCCTGCGCCTTTGCGTCTTTGCGCCTTTGCGTTAACCGCGGTTTCTAGGTTAATCCCGCTCCTCCCTCAGCCCGCAGCGAAGGAGCAGGATCAGGATTACGAGCAGGAGGGGAAACGCCGCCTGCTGCCAGACAGTGAGATGCGCCCCATCACGGGAGCGGACGTCTGCTCCGGTAAAAAACGGATGGCAACGCGCGCGGGGTTTGGCTTAATCGCCCGATGCCGAAGCAATCTGAAACGCCCGCGTCCGCCACCCCGCCATCGCGCCCGATACCCTGGCTCGCGCTGGCGGCGGCGGTGGCGTGCGGCGGCTTCGTCGGCTGGGCGCTGGCGAATCCGAATTTCTTCCGGGCCTCCGCACGTTCCGCCGAGACCAACGCGACTCGACCTGCGCCCAAGCAGGTGGCCGCCACACCTCGCGGAGAGCTGCCTCCAAGTTTCCCGGTCGCTGCCGCGCCCGCGCTCTCACCCGCGCAGTCGAACGCGATCTTCAACCTGACGAACCGTCCGGCGTCCGCGCCCGCCGCGCCGCCGCTGCTCACCGCGGCGGCGCAGGCGCAGCAGCAGCCCGCAGCGGCCGTTGCTCCCGCGCCGCGCGCTGGCGAGACGCTTTTCAACGGCATCGTCCTCCCGGAGGTCTGGCCGCCCAGGGGCGAATACAAACCCGGCGTGCCGATGGCCGTGCCTTACTTGAGCAACCCGCCGCCGGTCATTGACATCACGGGCGGACGGCAGTTGTTCGTGGACGATTTTCTCATCGAGAGCAGCACGCTCAAGCGCACGTGGCACACGGCGACGCTGCATTCCAACAACCCGGTGCTCAAGCCGGACCGCGAGTGGGAGAAGGCGGGCGGCGCGATGGCAATGCCCTTCAGCGACGGCGTGTGGCTGGACCCGATGAACTGGATCACCCCGCCGGCCTTCCAGCCGCGCGAGGTGCAGGAGTTGTCCTCGTTCATCTCGCTGCTCAAGCCCGGCACGAACGAGCTCGCCACATTCCTCGCCGCCAGCCTGTCTCCGGCCGCGCACACGGCGATCAGCGGCTTCAAGGGCGCGGACCAGCCCGAGATCGTGGCGATGCAGAAGCTGCTGGCTGGTGAGTTGAACCGCCTCATCGCCGGGCCGTCGCTGCACCAGGCCGGGCGCTTCCAGGGCGTGAAGCTGTCGGAGCGCACCGTCGCGTTGCTGGCGCGCAATCCGCAGGGCGAGCGGCTGCGGAGGCTGAACCGCTGGCTGCTGGAGGACGCGTTCCCGCGCGAGCTCTTCCGCATGCAGCCGGTCTTCGCCTGCTACCACATGGCCGGTTACGGGCGCGGCACGGCGCTGGCATTCTCGACCAACGGCTTCGACTGGGAGAAGCCCGACCTCGACGTGAGGCCCGGAACAAATCTCGTGCAGACCGATCCGCGCGACTCCTCGACCGTGTGGTTCTCGCCGGAGGATCCCAACCCGGCGCAGCGCTACAAGATGTGGCGCTCGCACAGTGAGAACAATCAGTTCGGCCTCTCGCTGCACTACTCGGACGACGGCATCCACTGGGGGCCGCGCGTGTTGCGCACCGGCCCTGCGGGCGACCGCACCACGGTGTTTTGGAATCCCTTCCGCAAGGTGTGGAGTTTCAGCCTGCGCGACGGCTGGAGCGAGCCGCGAGCGCGCCGCTACTGGGAGGTGAAGGACCTACTCGCCGGGCCGCACTGGAAGGAAATCACCGAGCCGCCGATGTGGACCGGCTCCGACCGGCTCGACCCGTCACGTGCCGACCTGCAAGTCACGCCGCAGCTCTACAACCTCGACGCGGTGGGCTACGAGAGCTTGATGGTCGGCCTCTTCACGATCTGGCGCGGCGACAAAAACATTCCCGAGGGCCGGCCCAAACCGAACTCCGTCTGGCTCGGCTTCAGCCGCGATGGTTACCACTGGGACCGGCCCGAGCGCCGGCCTTTCCTCGACGTGTCCGAACGGAAGGGCGACTGGAACTGGGGCAATGTCCAGTCGGTCGCCGGCGGATTTCATGTCGTGGGCCGGAACCTGCACTTCTACTTCAGCGGGCGCTCGGGAGCCGATGGCAATCGCGACGCGGGCGGGGCGATGGGTCTGGCGACGTTGCGCCGCGACGGCTTTGCCTCGATGGACGCCGGGCCGGAGGGCGGCGTGCTGACGACGCGCACGTTGAAGTTCAACGCGAACTATCTCTTCGCGAACATGAAGACCAACGCGTCCGACGGCGAGATGCGCGTCGAGATACTGCACGCGGACGGACGGCCCATCCTCGTCACGAAGAACGCCACGAAGGAGCAGCTCGTCCCGTTCACGAAGGAGAAATCCAGCCCGCTGGCCGCCGACCAGACGTTGATGACCGTGGCCTGGGCGGACGGAATCCAGGAGTTGAACATGCTGATCGGGAAGCCGGTGAAACTCCGCTTCCACCTCAAGAACGCGAGCCTCTATTCGTTCTGGGTCAGCCCGGGCCGGTTCGGCCGCAGCCTGGGCCCGATGGCGGCGGGCGGCCCGCACTTCACCGGCCCGACGGACACGATTGGCAACGGCTCGTATCGTCCCTTCCCCGCCGTCCCGCGCGTGCCCGCGCCGGCGCCCGTGGCAACCAATGCGGTCGCCGCACCGGTGACACCGCAGGGGAAAAAGTGAGCTGGAACTCCGCGACGGGAACAGGACCGAGCGAGAATATAGGACAGTGGAATTGGTTTCACCTACCATCCGAATTCCCATCCAGCTTCGCCGCGCCTGACGTGACCTCCTGCCCATTGGCCAAAAGGTTTTGGAGAATCCAGTTGCCCTTCCCGCCGCTGACTTGCAGCGAGCGCGTGGCCCTCCGCTCCGCGCGGTCATCGCGAATCACGCAGCCGGCCACGCGCGTGTTCGTCGTGTCGCGCAGCAGCAGGCCGACGCCGTCGGAGTCGAGGATGGTCGCGTTGGCGAGGTGGAAGCGGTCGCACTTCTCGATAAGCACGGCGGCGGGCTTGCGCCAGACGCCGTTGACGTGCAGGCCGGTGAGCGTGCAATCGCGCGAGCCGCGGAAGACAAGGCCGCCGTTCACGTTCGTGCTGGTGCCGTAGTTGTAGCGGGGGTTGCGGTCGAACGCGTTCGGCCCGACAACCACGTTGCTCGAATCCTCCACGAGCAGGTCGTGCTGGTAGCCCATCCAAAACGTGTTGCCCGTGAGCGTCACGCCGCGCGCGTTCTTCAGGTGGACGTTCACCTGCACGTCGCTCAACACGTTGCCCGTGATGGTGACGTGGCCTTCCTGGGTCTTCGCCGAGCCCACCCGCACGGCGAGCGCCGCGTCGTCGCCCTGGCCGAGGATGCGGATGTTCGCCGAGTCCGGGCCGGGGCTGTTGTGCTGGATGGTGCAGCCGGTGATGGCGACCTCGGCGATGGAGCCGCCGGCGGAGTCGAGCAGGATGTTTGCGGTCGGCGGGGAGTTCTTGCCCATGTTGCTCTCGATGTCGCAGTTGGCGATGTGGATGTTCCGCACGTTGCCGCCGCGCCCGACGATGCCGCCGCCAGCGCAATAGCTGATGTGGCTGCCGGTGATGTTGGACTGGTGCAGATTCACGTTGTCATAAAACACGCCGATGCCGGTGCAGTGGTAGATGTGGCAGTCGCTGATGAGCACGTTGCGGTTGCGCACCGCGAGGTGGATGCCGTGCCGCAGCGAGCGAAGGTGCGTGCGCGTGATGGTGATTTGCATCGTGCCCTCGGACTCGATGCCGTCGGCCTCCGCGTGCGCGCCCTCGATGGCGAGCGAATCCAGGACCGGCATGCGCTGGCGCTCCCAGACGTTGGGCTTGAACTGCTCCGGGTCCGCCGAGCCGCCGTGCGTGCCGAGGAATTTGAACGCCGGCCCCGGCCCCGCCATCACCACGCGCGCCGTGCCATCGCCGATGAGTGAGACGAACCCGGTCTGGTCGAGCGCGATGAGCACGGTCTTGGTCACGCGGTAAGTGCCCTTGCTGAAATGCACGCTGCCGCCCGCGTTAACCGCGCGCTGGATGGCCGCCGTGTCATCCGCTTTGCCATCGCCAATCGCGCCGAACTCGCGCACGTCCTTGGCTGCGGCGTTCCATGAGAGGGTGCAGAGCAGAATGGCCCCAAGAATGGAGCGCCTGTGAAGTGACGCGAGACGATGAGCGGCTGGTTTCATGGCCGCATTGGACGACAGCTCGTGACCGGCCATCAAGCAGCTTTCGCTTCGATGTGGTGAACTGACTTGGCTGGGTGGAACGGGCCACTGGCCCGTTGCGGCGGGCGACCCGCCCGCCGCTCGTGCTGCGCCAAGATCGCGCAAAGCAATTCGAGAGTCCGCTGTGCCGAAGCTCGGCGGCAGGTTGCCGCCGAGAACGGCCAAGTTGGCCGTTCCACCCAGCATCACTTGCCGATGCAGAACTGGCTGAAGACGGAGTCGAGCAAATCCTCCGTCGTCGTCTTGCCGACGATCTCGCCGACGGCGTTGACCGCGATGCGCAGGTCCATCGCGACCAGTTCGAGCGAGCGCTCGTCACGCAAGGCCTCCGCCGTCCGCACCGTGGCCGCGCGCGCGCGTTGCAGCGCATCCTGATGCCGCGAGCTGATCATCACCTGGAGCATCTCGGCCTTGATCTCGCCGGCCCAGACGGTCTGCTTGATCGCGTCCTTGAGCGCTTCGATGCCTGCGCCGGTAAGGCAGGAGACTTCCGCTGGAGCGCGGACGCCCCCGTCCGCAGTCACCGTTGGAGGGTCGGGTGCTGCTGCGGGCGGGGGCGTCCGCGCTC
>JACRKB010000034.1 GCA_016235545.1 Verrucomicrobiota bacterium
CGCACGGTGCATTCGCGCGGGTCCACCGGCTTGGTCAGGTAATCGAATGCGCCCAGCTCGATGCCGCGGTTCGTGTCCTCTGTCTTGATGTCTCCGGTGACCAGTATGACGGGGATGTCAGCCGTGCGCGGATCATGTTTGAGCGTGCGGCAGACCTCGAAGCCGTCCATGCCCGGCATGGACACATCCACGATGGCGAGGTCCACCAGTTCCTTGCTCAGAAACTCGACCGCAGATGCGCCGCTGCCGCAGGTGAAGCACTCGGCGTTGAGCGCCTTCAGGCATTCCCGGAGCTGACGGAGAGCGTCTGGGGTGTCATCTACCGCGAGCACGCGCGGACGGGTGATAGGCGCGGCCTTGGCAACGGCCCTCGCGCCGGGAGCCGAACCTGCACGGGGAGGCAACGCACCTGCGGAGCGGGCGGGCGGCGGCTTGACGGGGGCAGGCGACATTGTGCTCGGCGGCCACACTATGAGTCGGTGGGAGGGTTAGCAAGTGGCAGTTGAATTCCAGCGCAACGGAAAGAGTTGACGCCATGCGTGCCTTGCCCCGTAAATGCCACCGCCGTTTTTTTCGCCTAAGACCAACCCAACACAGCAAACCACCATGAGCACCAACCTCCTTTCCAGCCTCAAGCAGCACACCATCGTCGTCGCGGACACGGGCGACTTCGAGAGCATCCGCAAGTATCAGCCCCGCGATGCCACGACGAACCCCAGCCTCATCCTCAAGGCCGCCCAGATGCCGGAATACGCCGGGGTCATTGACAAGGCGCTCGCCGATGCGAAGCAGTCCGCTTCCGGCAGCGCGCTGCTCGGCGCGGCAATGGACCAGATCGCCGTCGCGTTCGGCCTGGAAATTCTGAAGATTGTCCCCAACCGTGTCTCGACCGAGGTGGACGCGCGGCTCTCCTTCGACACCGCCGCGTCCGTGGCGAAGGCACATTCCCTCATCGCGCGTTATCAGAAGGCCGGCATCGCGAAGGAACGCGTGCTCATCAAGCTCGCCTCGACGTGGGAAGGCATCTGCGCCGCCAAGGAACTCAAGAAAGACGGCATCGCTTGCAACCTCACGCTGCTGTTCTCCTTCGCCCAGGCTGTCGCGTGCGCCGAGGCGGGCGTGCAGCTCATCTCGCCGTTCGTGGGCCGCATTCTCGACTGGCACAAGAAGAGCACCGGCAAGGACTTCGTTGGCGCAGAGGATCCCGGTGTCGTTTCCGTCACGGCAATCTACAACTACTACAAACGCCACGGCCACCAGACCGAGGTCATGGGCGCGAGCTTCCGCAACGTCGGCGAAATCCTCGAACTCGCCGGCAGCGACCTGCTCACCATCAGCCCCGCACTGCTCGAAGAGATGCAGAAGACCGCCGGCACCGTCACCCGCAAGCTCGACCCCGCGACCGCGCCGACGCTGGGCCGCGAGAAAATCTCCCTCGATGAGAAGTCCTTCCGCTGGCAGCACAACGAGGACGCGATGGCCACCGAGAAACTCTCCGAAGGCATCCGCCTCTTCGCCGTGGACACGCTCAAGCTGGAGAAGTGGGTCGCGGAGAAACTGAAGTAGCTGCTTCGACTGGCTTCACGCAACGGGCGCAAAGGAAGGCGACAGCTCAATCTCTTTTCCCCTTTGCGTCCTTCGCGTCCTTCGCGTGAGGCATCTGCTTCCTACGTCAGCACTTCCCGGACAACGCGCCCGTGCACATCCGTCAGCCGGTGGAAGCGCCCCCCGTGCAGGAAGGTCAGCCGCTCGTGGTCCAAGCCCAGCAGGTGCAGCATCGTCGCGTGCAGGTCGTGCATCTCCACGACGTTCTCCACCGCGCGGTAGCCGAACTCATCCGTGGCACCATAGGTCATCCCGCCGCGCACGCCGCCGCCGGCGAGCCAGACCGTGAAGCCCTGCGGATTGTGGTCGCGCCCGTCGCTGCCTTGCGCGAAGGGCGTGCGGCCAAACTCGCCGGCCCACAGCACCAGCGTGTCGTCGAGCAGCCCGCGCGCCTTCAAGTCCTTCAACAGCGCCGCGATGGGCTGGTCCACGATGACGGCGTTGCGCTCGTGGTCCTTCTTCAAGCTCCCGTGCTGGTCCCACGGCGCGACGAAGCGAATCCCATTCACCGCGCTGACCTCCACAAACCGCACGCCGCGCTCGATGAGCCGCCGCGCCTGCAAGCACTGCCGGGCGTAGCGCGCCGTCAGCGGGTTCGTCGAGTCGGTGCCGTAAAGCTGGTGCGTGGCTGCGCTCTCGCTGCGCAAGTCGGCGGCGTCGGGCACCGCCGTTTGCATCGCGGCGGCCAGCTCGTAGTTGCGAATCGCCGTCTCCACCGCGCCGCTTTGCGCACCGAGCTGCGAAGCGAACACGCGGTCGTTCTCCGCGATGAACGCGAGCTGGTTCGCCCGCGCCGCCGCCGTCCCGGGCGCGGCGAGATTCTCCATCACCGCGCCGCCGGTGAGGTTGAACTGCGTTGCCTCGTGTCGCGCCGGCAGGAAACCGCTGCTCCAGTTCGCCACGCCGCCGATGGGAATCATTCCGCCGTTCAGGACCACGAAGCCGGGCAAAGTTTCCGCCTCCGTGCCGAGTCCGTAGCTCGCCCACGCGCCCATGCTGGGCCGGCCCTGCATCGTGCTGCCCGTGTGCATGAAGTAACACGCCTGCGCGTGCTCCGGCGACGCGCTGGTCAGCGAGCGGATGACGCACAAGTCATCCGCGCAGCCGCCGAGGTGCGGGAACAGCTCGCTCACCGGCAGGCCCGATTTCCCGCGCGCCGAGAACTCCCACGGACTCGCCAGCGTCTTGCCGACGGCGTCGAACTGCGTGGCATCAATCCGCATCGGGAACGGCTTGCCATGCTCGGCGCGCAGGCGCGGCTTCGGGTCGAACGTATCCACCTGCGACGGCCCGCCATCCATGAAAAGGAAGATGACGCGCTTCGCCCGTGGTGCGTGATGCGTCAAGCCAACGGAGACCGCTTCCGCCGCACGCCCGAAAAGGCCCGCAAAGGCCAGCCAACCGAAGCCGGTGGAGGCGCGCTGGAGCAGTGCGCGGCGAGATAACATCCCCGTAGGAGACGACGCGAGGAGTCTCTGACCAATCGGGTTCGGGGTCGTTTCATCACCCAAGTCAGATTGAGACTCCTCACGTCGTCTCCTACAGTTTGAGTTCATCGCAGATAAAGAAACTCTTTCAAATTGAACACCGCGTGCGCCAAGTCCTGCCAAGCCCTTTTCTCATCGCCGTTCGCGGTCGCTTGCTGCGCGAGGAAGGCGGTGGCGCGCGTGACTTCGGCTTCGGTCGTGGGGCGGCCCAAGGCAGTGGCGTAAAGCCAGCGGATGCGCGCGGGCATATCGCCGGGTTGGGTCAACGCACGAGCGGCGAAGTGTCCGGCCTGTTCCACGACGAACGGGTCGTTCAACAGCGTGAGGCTTTGCGTCGGAACATTCGTCGGCTCGCGGCGACCAGGGGGGGCGGCGGGCTTCGGCTGGTCAAAAGCAAAGAGGAACGGCGACGGGTGATTGCGGCGCACTTCGAAATACAGACTGCGGCGACCGCGTCCGTCCAGCGGCCCATCGGCGGGCGTGTAGTCATCACGTTGGCCGGGCGGAATCGGCACGGGGACGCCGGGACCGAACTGCGTCCGGTCCAGCCGACCGCTCGCGGCGAGCATGGCGTCACGAATGGATTCGGCGTCGAGGCGACGGAGCGGGGCGTGGGAGAGCAATAGGTTGGCGGGGTCGCGCTCGGCGGCAGCGGGGGAAGTCTCCGTGCTCATCGCGAACGCGCGGCTTGTCAGCATCAGCCGCAGCATCGCCTTCACCGACCAGCCCTGCGCGACGAACTCGCTCGCGAGCCAGTCGAGCAACTCGGGGTGGCTCGGCGCGTCGCCGAGTTGGCCGAAGTTGTCCGTCGAGCGCACGAGGCCCGCGCCGAAGACGTGGTGCCAGAGGCGGTTCACCATCACGCGCGCCGTGAGCGGGTTGCGGAGAATGTCCTCGGCCAGCTCGCGTCGTCCACTCGTGCGCGACTGATAGGGTGCGGCGACGAAGGCCGAGAGAAACTTACGTGGCACGGGAACGCCCGGCTTCAAGTGGTCGCCGCGCGGGAAGAACGGCGTCTCGAACGGCGGCGCTTCATCCGAGACGGCGACGACGCGGGTGGGGACGGGGATGCGGGCTTCGAGTTCGCGGTAGCGCGTCACCAAGTAGGACAGTGCGTCCCGCCTGTTCCTCTGATTTTGTGATTCCGCTTGGGCGGGGTCTTTGGTTTGAAGGTCAGGCGGGACGCGCTGACCTACTGAGGCGGCGGTGTTTTTGAGCAAGCCGAGTCGGAGGAGCGAGTTCAGGAAGTTGGCTTGTGCGTCATCGCAACGGTCGGCGGCCCAGGCTTCGATGGCGGCGCGGGTGGCTTGCACAAAGATTGGAGCGCGGACGCCCACGTCCGC
>JACRKB010000035.1 GCA_016235545.1 Verrucomicrobiota bacterium
CGTCGTGACGGGGCGTTTCCTTCAGCACGCGGCGGATGATCTCATCCACCTTGATGCCCTCAGCCTCGGCGTTGAACGTCGGCACGATGCGATGCCGCAGCACCGGATACGCGAGCGCCTCGATGTCCTCCACCGTGACGTGGAACCGCCCCCGCAAAACCGCCCGCACCTTCCCGCCGACGACAAGCGGCTGGCACGCGCGCGGGCCCGGGCCCCATGCGATGAGTTCCTACGTGAAAGCCGGCGCGTCCGCGTCCGTGGGCCGCGCGCGACGCACGAGATCGAGCACGAAGTCTGTGACGTGGTCGGGCACAGGGACCTTCCGCACCGTTTTCTGAATCGCGATGACCTCCTCGCCGGTGACGACGGGGTCAATGTCCGCCGAGTAGGCGCTCGTCGTGCGCTTGATGATCTCGCGCTCTTGCTCGCGGGTCGGATAGTCCACGCGCACGTGAAACATGAAGCGGTCCTTCTGCGCCTCGGGCAGCGGGTAGGTGCCTTCCTGCTCGACCGGGTTCTGCGTCGCGAGCACGAAGAAGGGCTGGTCCAGTTTGTAAGTGCGCCCGCCGACGGTGACGCTGTGCTCCTGCATCGCCTCAAGAAGTGCGGCCTGCGTCTTGGGTGGCGAACGGTTGATTTCGTCCGCGAGGATCATCTGCGCGAAGAGCGGGCCTTTGAGGAAGGTCAGCTCGCGCCGTCCCGTGGCGGGGTCCTCGGAAATGATGTCCGTGCCCGTGATGTCAGCGGGCATGAGGTCGGGCGTGAACTGCACGCGACGAAAGGAGAGTTGCAGCGCGTCGGAAAGCGTCTTGACCATGTAGGTCTTGGCCAGGCCGGGCACGCCTTCAAGCAGGCAGTGGCTGCGAGCGAATACGGCGATGATGAGCTGCTCGATGACTTCCTCCTGCCCGACGATGAGCTTGCTGACCTCGGCGGTGACGCGCTGGTAAGCCTCCATGAGCTGGCGCGCCATCCGGCCATCCTCGGCATCGGTGGCCAGCGGCCGCACGGTGCGCAACTGCGGCTGCGCGCTGAGCGTGTGGGTCGGCTTTTTCACCGAAAGCGCGGCCGCCTCACTGCTCGCTCCTGACTCATGGCTCCTCGGAGGGGGCGGGGGCAAAACACCCGGAGGGACAGTCGCTGGTTCGACTCTGGCAGGCCGAGCCGCAGCTTCGGGGGGAGCCGGCGTCGGCGCTTCCTCCGCCTCCGGCACGAGTGAGATTTTCAGACACGTCGGGCAGCGGAACTCAGTCCCCGCCAGCGCGGCCTTGACGCGGAAGTCTTGTTCACAGAGCGGGCACTTGAATGCGATGTCCATGGGTGAATGTCGGCGCAGCTTGGCGGAAAGCCTCGCGGAGGGAAATCCTTTCCTGCGGCTTGGCTTCGGGAAGAACCACGGGAAAAACTCCTTGCCGCACTTTCACGTCCGCCGGAAGCTCGCGCCCGTCTCAACAAATCCACTGTCCAAACACCCTTGCCCATGAGCGCCGACGCCCGCATTGCCGAACTCAAACTTGAACTTCCCGCCGCGCCGAAGCCCGCCCACGTTTACAAGCCCGTCGTCATCGCCGGGAACATGTGCTACGTCTCCGGCCACGGCCCGCTCAAGACCGACAAGACCATGATCACCGGCGTCGTGGGGAGAGATTTGAACCTCGAGAAGGGCCAGGCCGCCGCGCGGCAGGTCGGCCTCGCCATCCTCGCCACCGTGCGCAACGAACTGGGCAGCCTCGACCGCGTGAAGCGCCTCGTGAAGACCCTCGGCATGGTCAACACCGCCGCCGACTTCTACGACCACCCGAAAGTCATCAACGGCTTCAGCGAGCTGATGCGCGAGGTGTTCGGCGACGACGCCGGCGTGGGCGCACGCAGCGCCGTGGGCATGGGTCCGCTGCCGGGGAACATCGCGGTGGAGGTGGAATGCATCTTTGAGTTGAGGTGAGCGAGAAGGGGAAGATTAAGAGAATGATTAAGATTATGAGTAAGAACCGAATCTCCAGCCACGACGCGTCTCTTACTCGTAATCTTACTCTTAATCGTAATCCTCCCCGCCTCCTCACCTCGGCGGCTACCTTGCTTTGCGCTCTCCTCATCGCCTGCCAATCCCCGCAGTCCCCCCCGCAGGTCAAAACCACCGTCACGCCGCTGCCGGACACCATCGAGCGCCGCATTGCGGAGCTGAAGCTCACCCTCCCTCCCGCCAGCAAACCCAGCCCCACCGCCACGCTCACCTCCGTGGTCGTCAGCGGGAACCTCGCCTTCGTCTCCGGCCACATCTCGCGTGCGGCGGACGGCAAGCTCATCATGGGCCGCGTAGGCGAGGAACTCACCGTGGCGCAAGGAAAGGACGCCGCGCGGCAGTGCGGCCTCGCCATCCTCGCGTCGCTGCGTCAGGAACTCGGCACCCTCGACCGCGTGCGCCGCGTGGTGAAGGTGCTGGGCATGGTGAACTGCCCGCCCGGCTTCAAGGACCAGCCGCAGGTCATCAACGGTTGCAGCGAGCTGTTCCTCGACGTGTTCGGTCGCGAGCGCGGCCTCGGCGCGCGCAGCGCCGTGGGCGTCGCCTCCCTGCCCAGCAACGTGGCGGTGGAGGTCGAGGCGGTGTTTGAGATTGTGCCGTGAATGTCGGCGAGCGCTTCGGCGGGCTTGAAACTCAGTGGAAGGCGGCTAACAGTCTTCCCATGTCAACACTGGTTCTTCACGATGTCCCGGATGAACTGACCGCCGCGCTGCAAGCCAGCGCGGAACGCAACCACCGCTCCAAGGAGAAGGAAGCCCTGCACCTGCTCGCCGCTTCCGTGGGTGCGGCTCCGGTGGATTGGAATGAGTTCTTTGACCGTCCGCGCCGCCAATTCCCCAAAGACTACGCTGACGAAATCAGGAAGGCAGGACGGTGAACTTCGCCGACACCAACTGGCTGCGCGCGATGTTTCTGCGCACGGACGACCACAAGGACCGGGAGGACACAGTCGAGCGGTTTCATCGCCGCGACAACTCACAGGTGGGCCTTTCACACGTCGTCCTGTTGGAGGCCCGCAACGTGTTCTGCCGGATCACTGGCGAGCAGGAGCCGCCTGAATGGGCGCTCTTGCAGGACGGTTTCAGCGGGCGATTTTACGTCGACCCGATGAACTGGGATTTGGTCCGCCGCAACACGCTGGCGCTGTTTTCCCGCTACGCCCATAAATCCACGCTCGGCACGTTCGACATGGCCTTGCTGGCCTCAGCACAGCTCGCCGGTGCCACGCGAATCCTTTCCTTCGACGAAACCCTGAAGGCCGTGGCGGTGGCAGAGGGGCTGGAGGTCTTTCCTCCCTTGACGGCGGAGGGCCGTCAAATCCTGGCCGCGTTGCGCTCGTGACAAGCGCGGCTGCTGCCCTGAGTTTTCCCTTCCGCGCGCGCGGGGTTTGCTCAAATCTCCGCCCATGAATCCAGACTGGTATCGGGTCGCCAATATCGCCGAATTGCCCTCGCCCTCGCTGCTCGTGTATCCCGACCGCGTGGCGGAGAACGTGCGGCGGATGATCGCGCTCGCGGGGGGCGTGGCGCGGCTGCGACCGCACATGAAGACGCACAAGATGCCGGACATCATCCGGCTACAACTCGGGCTGGGCATCACGAAGTTCAAGTGCGCCACCATCGCGGAGACGGAGATGACGGCGGGCGCGGGCGCGCCAGACGCGCTGCTGGCGTATCAGCCGGTCGGGCCGAATGTGGGCCGGTTGCTCGCGCTGGCGCAGAAGTTTCCGGGGACGAAGTTCTCCGCCGTGGCGGACGATGCGGACGCCATCCGGGCGCTGGGCGCGGCCTTCGCGGCGGCGGGTCGCACTCTCGAGCTTTATCTCGACGTGGACATGGGGATGCACCGCACGGGCGTCGTGCCGGGGCCGAAGGCGGTGGAGCTTTACCGGCTCATCGCCAGCACGCCGGGGCTCAAGGCGGCGGGCCTGCACTGCTACGACGGCCACAACCACATCACCGACCTGGCCCAGCGCACGGAGCAATGCGAGCGCGAGTGGGCGGCGGTCGAGACGTTGCGCGCTGACTTGAAGGCGGCGCAACTGCCGGTGCCCAACATTGTCGCCGGCGGCACGCCGACGTTCCCGATTCACGCCAAGCGCGCTGACGTGGAATGCAGCCCCGGCACGTGCGTGCTGTGGGATTTCGGCTACGGCACGATGCTGCCGGACATGGACTTTCTGCCCGCCGCCGTGTTGCTCACGCGCGTCATCAGCAAGCCCGGCGAGAACCGCTTGTGCCTCGACCTCGGCCACAAGGCGGTCGCAGCGGAGAACCCGCATCCGCGCGTGAAGTTCGCGAACCTCATCGGCGCGGAGGCGGTGATGCAGAGCGAGGAGCATCTCGTGGTGGAGACGGTGCGCGCGAGCGAGTTCGCGGTGGGCGACGTGCTCTACGGCATCCCGCGCCACATCTGCCCGACGGTCGCGTTGCACTCGTTCGTGACCACGGTGCGCGACGGCAAGGCTGGCGAGCGGTGGAAGGTCACGGCGCGGGAGCGGCAGTTGACGGTCTGAAGTAGGTCAGTGCGTCTCGCCTGACTTCCATCTACTGCGAACCGCTTGAGCGGAATCTGAAAGTCAGAGGGACAGGCGGGACGCGCTATCCTACTAGGCCGTTCGCTACTCCGCCTTCTTCTTGGCCTTCTTCGCCGGAGCCTTTTCTTTCGCGGGCTTTGCGCCGCCGTCCAAGTCCACCGTCAGGTCGGCGAGCAGGCGAGGGATGTAGGAGTTGTAGCGGGCATCGGGAGAAGTGCCCTTGTCCGGCAGCGCCTTGATCGCTGTGGCGGCTGACGCGGCTTTCGGGCCGAGCGCACCGAGGGCGTTGAGAGCGGAGACAGACGCGAACACGCCGCTCTTGTTCCAATCCGCCAGCTCCAACAAGACGGGCAGCGCTTTGTCCAAGTCCGCCTTGTCGCCAAATTGCCCCAGCGCCTGCGCGGCCGGAATGCGGATGAACGGGGACGCGTCTGCGAGCGCCTTCTGCAAGTCAGCGCGTGCTGTGGTCACCGCGTCCTTCCCGCGCATCAGCACGCCGAGCGCGGCCCAGTAGCGGACGGCACTGTCGGGGTCGGCGAGGCGTTTGCGGAGTTCTGGGAGGGCGTCGGCCTTCAGCGACGACGCGAGGTCGGCAGTCTGGTAGATGCGACCGAGAGCATACTTCGTGTCGTCGTGACCCATCGTGTAGGGCGCGCTGCCAGCAGAGCGCGAATGGATTTCTCCCTCGGGCAGGAAGCCCACGTCACGGATTTTGGCGGCGAGGTCTGACTGCGCCTTGCGGAACTTCGCGAGCACTTCCTGATCCGCAGGCGACGCGGCGAGGTTCCTCACTTCGTCGGGGTCGGTCGTGAGGTCGTAGAGTTCCTCGGGCGCTTTTGGCGTGCGCCAGAAGATGGATTGCGCCTCGGTGGCCTTGCCTGACTTGTAGAGGTCGAACCACACGCGCGTGGTCGGCGTCGCGAACTGATAGTCCACATGCTGGCCTTGCGAAAGGTGCGGCATGAAGTTGCGGAGGTAAACGTAGCGCCCGTCCGTCACGCTCCGCACGCAGTCAATGCGCTCGTCCATGCGACCGCGGAAACCGTGGATGAACGGCTGCATCGGTGCGGTGAACTTGCCGGCAAACGCGTGCCCTTGCATCCACTCGGGCGGCTGAACACCCGCGAGGCTCAACACTGTGGGCGCGAAATCCACGAAACTGATGAGCCGGTCGCTCGCACCGCCGGCCTTGTATTCGGGCGGCGCAAGGTGCTTCCACTTCGCCGGGAAGTGGACGACGACCGGAACTTGCAGGCCGGAGTTGCAGGGCCAGCGCTTGCTGCGCGGCATCCCGGAGCCGTGGTCGGCGTAGTAGAAAACAATGGTTTCGTCGGCGAGTCCTGCGTCGGTGAGTTCCTTCAGGTGCCGGCCCGCGTCCGCGTCCACCTCGGAGACCTTGTCGTAGTATTGCGCCCAGTCCTGCCGGACCTCCGGCGTGTCGGGGTGGTAGGCGGGGACTCTGACCTTTGCAGGGTCGTGAACGGCGGTGTGCGGGCGCGTGCGAATCTGGCTCTCGTGGCTCTTGGTGGAGTTGAAGATGGCGAAGAACGGCTGGCCGGCGGCGCGGTTCTTGTAGTGCGCCTTGCCGCTGGACTCGTCCCAAACCTGGCCGGGCTTGGCGAGGTTGTAGTCCTCCTTCGAGTTGTTCGAGCAGTAGTAGCCGGCCTCGCGCAGAAACTGCGGGAACATCTTGAAGCCCGCCGGCAGCGGCACCATGGACCTCATGTGCTCCGCGCCCGTGCTCGGCGGGTAAAGCCCGCTGATGAGCGTGGTGCGCGCCGGCGCACATACCGGCGCACACGACCACGCGAAGCGGTAGCGCAACCCGCGCGCGGCGAGCGCGTCCACGTTCGGCGTGGTGGCGAACATGTCGCCGTAGCAGCCCATCGTCGGGCTGTGGTCCTCGCTGGTGATCCAGAGGATGTTCGGGCGGTCGGCGGCCTGCGAAGAAGTGATTAGTAATAAGTGATTAGTGAAGAGGGTCAGTGCGGCGAGGAAAAGTCTTCGTGTCATGGGGCGAAGGATGCGAACGGCGACGGTGAAGTTACAAGCGCGTTGCGCGCCGGCAATTCCGCGAACCGGGTCGTTCAAGACAGACGCTGCGGCGGCAGGTGAATCAGGAACTCGACCTCCGGGCAGAGGAAGACGGAGTGCGGCTGGCTCATCTCCTGGTGCGAAAGCAGGTTCAGCCGCTCGAACAGTCCGAACCGAAGTCGAAGCGGACGGGCAACGGTAAGCCGCATCTTCTCGTGCCGGACCGAGTAGTGACCGAGGTGTCCATCATCGCGGCGATAGTAGCCGTCCACCGGGTGGGTCAGGACGAGCGCAACTTCCTCTGGACTTTGGAAACCCTCGCAGACCGAGACCGGAGCGCCGGTGTCTTCGAGTTCAACTTCGGCAGGCCCCCACTTCGAGTCAGCAGTGATGCGAAAGGAATTGTATCTGCCCATCGCCGCGTTATGTGAGCAGTCCACGCGGTAGCGCGCGAAGTGCCACGGCAGCCGCCAAAGCCAGCGCGGAATGTTGACCACGGGCGAACCCAGCGTCGTGCCGAAGAACCACACGCACGGTTCGCCGGTCCGTCGGTCGTTCACGTAAACGCGGTAGTTCGTCTGCGCGAAACGAAACTTGGCGAACGCGGCCAAGCGCAGGAAATGGAAGTCCAAGTCAACGAAGGGCACCGCACTCATCATTGCGAGGCGTCGCCCGCCGATGTCGAACTCCGGAATCTCGAAGCGGTCCTCCGGGATGTGTGAGGCGAGCCGTTCCTTGGGCAGTGCATAGTTCACCAGCGCGAAGTGCGCGAGCCGCGAGCGGACATCCCAGCGGCCCACGGGCTCGGGCCGACACCGGCGCGCGAGTAGTTCGCGACATAGGGCTGCGTCCATGCGGTTGGAGGCTACGCCACCAAGCCCTTCACCAGCTCTCCATGCACGTCCGTCAGCCGGTAGCGGCGGCCTTGGAACTTGTAGGTGAGGCGCTCGTGGTCAATGCCGAGCTGATGCAGCAAGGTCGTTTGCAGGTCGTGGACACTTACGCCGTCGGCGGCGATGTTGTAGCCGAACTCGTCGGTCTCGCCGTAGCTCGTGCCGACCTTCACGCCGCCGCCCGCGAGCCACATGCTGAAGCAGCGCGGGTGGTGGTCGCGACCGAAGTTCGCTGAAATTTTCCCCTGACAGTAGTTCGTGCGGCCGAACTCACCGCCCCAGACGACCAGCGTGTCGTCGAGCAGGCCGCGCGCCTTGAGGTCGCGCACGAGCGCGGCAGCGGGCTGGTCGGTCTCCTTGCAGAGCTTCGGCAACGCGCCGGGCAGACCGCCGTGGTGGTCCCAGTCTTGGTGATACAACTGGATAAAACGCACTCCGCGCTCGGCGAGCCGGCGCGCGAGCAGGCAGTTCGCGGCAAACGTGCCCGGCGTCTTCACGTCGGGACCGTAGCTCTCCAGCACATGCGCGGGCTCGCTGGAAACATCCGTCGCGTCCGGGATGCTGAACTGCATCCGAAACGCCATTTCGTAGTTGTCTATGCGGCTCTGGATTTCCGCGTCCGGCGTGCCGGCGAACTGGTGCTCGTGCAACTCGCGCAGACGGTCGAGCAGGAGGCGACGGCTGTCTTCGCTCACGCCAGCGGGGTTGTTCAAGTAGAGCACCGCGTCCTTCGCCGCGCGCAGCAGCACGCCTTGATGCTTCGTCGGGAGAAAGCCGCTGCCCCACAGGTGCGAGCCAAGCGGCTGGCCGCCCTTGCCCTTCGTGATGAGCACGACGAACGACGGCAGGTTCGCGTTCTCCTGCCCCAGCCCGTAGCTCAACCACGCGCCGAAGCTGGGCCGTCCGGCGATTTGCGTGCCGGTCTGGAGGAACGTCACGCCGGGGCCGTGGTTGATGGCCTCGGTGAACATCGAGCGCACCACGCACAGGTCATCCGCGATGCCCGCCGTGTGCGGCAGCAGCTCGCTGAACATCGTGCCGCTGCGCCCGTGCGCCGTGAACTTGAACGGCGAGCCCACGAGCGGGATGGACGACTGGTTGCCCGACATGCCCGTGAGCCGCTGCCCGCCGCGCACCGAGTCAGGAAGCTGCTCGCCGTGCCGCTGGTTTAACAGCGGCTTGTGGTCGTAGAGGTCGAGCTGCGACGGCCCGCCGGACATGAACAGATAGATGATGCGCTTGGCCTTCGGCGCAAAGTGCGTGGCGCCAAGCACACCACGGTCAAGCGAGGTAGTTGGGGCGGAAACCGCTATTTGAGTGAGCAGTTCCGCGAGGGCGACGCCACCGAGACCAGCACCAAAACGATTGAGGAAGGAACGGCGGTTAAACCACTGACCTGCACTAACCGGCACTAATGGGGACTGGGCTGGGCTGGCATTGCTGCGATGGCGCACCACAGACTCACTAGCGGCCTCCACGTCTTCGTTTCTTGTCTTCATTAGTGCAGGTCAGTGCAGGTTAGCGGTTCAAAAACTTGCGGTTCAAATGACGAACCGCTTCCACTCGACGCCTTTGATTGGCCCGAAGTTGATGAGGTAGCCCACGGGTTTCTTCGCCAGTCGCAGGTAGTTGATGAGTTGTGCCTCGTGTTCTGGCAGCAGTGCCGAGACCGCCTTCAGTTCGGCAACGATGCCGTCAAACACGTAGAGGTCCGGGATGTAACGCTTCTTAAGCGCGCGGCCCTTGTAGAACACCGCCAGCTCCTGCTTGGCCTTGAATGAGATGCCCCGCAAACCCAGCTCAAGCTCCAAGCTCTCCTGGTAAATTTCCTCCAGCAACCCGCCACCGGTCTCGTTGTGAACCACGAAAGCAGCGGCCATGAGGTCGTAGCCTTCCTTTGAGAACAAGTGGTCGGAATCAGTCTTCATAAGTGCCGGTCAGTGTGGGTTAACGGTTTCATCTCCAGTGCTACAGGAAGGCAGGGGAGTTGAAAACCGCTGACTGCACTGACTGGCACTGATGGGAGTGGGCCGAGGAAAGATTCGGAGCGAGCGGACGACTCCCGCCCGCCACCTCCTCCCCAGAGTCTGATTTCCTGTCTTCAATAGTGCAGGTCAGTGCAGGTTAGTGGTGCCTCATCGTTTCACCACACACGCATCGTGGTTCAGTAGCGCCTGCGCCAGCACGGTCGCGGCGGCGGCTTCGGGCGCGGGAATCTTCTCATCCCGCTTCGTGTTGCCGGCTTTCAACAGGCTCTCGGCTTCGGCGGGCTTGGCTTTGAAGTGCTCAAGCTGCTCGCGGTGGAGTTGTTGCAGAATGGTCTGCTCGCGCGCATCGGGTTTGCGGCTGAGGCAGCGGAGGAAGCCGGCTTCAATCATCGCGGGCACGTTGCCCTGCGCGTCGCGGTGCAGCGACTCGCCCAGCACGCGCGCGGCTTCGACGTATTGCGTGCCGTTCAGGAGGATGAGCGCTTGCAGCGGCGAATCCGTGCGCTCGCGCTTCGCGGTGCAGACGGCGCGGCGCGGGGCGTCGAAGGCGAGGAGCGCGGGCGGCGGGCCGGTGCGCCGCCAGTTCGTGTAGAGGCTGCGGCGATACACGCCCTCGCCGCCGGTCGGAGTCGCGGGCTTGAAGGACTCGCTCATCTCGTAGGGATTCACCGGCGGGCCGCCGAGCGTGGGCTTGAGCAGGCCGGCGGCGGCGAGCGCGTTGTCGCGAATCATCTCGGCGGGCAGCCGCAGGCGCGGGCCGCGCGCGAGCCATTGGTTTTCGGGGTCGTCGGCCATCGTCTTCGCGTCGGCGAGGCTGCGCTGGCGATACACGCCGCTCATCACGATGGTCTTCATCAACGCCTTCGTGTCCCAGCCGCTCTGGATGAAGCGTAGCGAAAGCCAGTCGAGCACCTCGGGGTAAAGCGGCTTCTCGCCCTGACTGCCGAAGTCCTCCGCTGTCTTCACCAGTCCGCGACCGAGGAGGCTTTGCCAAATGCGGTTCACCGTGACGCGTGCGAGCAACGGATGGTCCGGCGCGGTGAGCCACTGCGCGAGGCCGAGGCGGTTGCGCGGCGCACCGGCAGGCCACGGCGACAGCGCGGCGGGCGTGACCGGCGGGGCCTCGTCGCGACGCTGGTTGTATTCGCCGCGCCATAGCACGTAGGACTTTTTCGGCTGCGGCAGCTCGCGCATGACCATGATTTCCTTCACGCCGTCGGCGAACTGCACGAGCGCACTGCGGGCGGCCTTGAGCGCGGTGAGTTGCTTGGGAAACTCGGTGTCCACGGCGGCGAGGAAGTAGTCTTCCAACGCGGCGCGCTCGCTTGCTGACAACTGCGTTTCAGCCTTTGCCAACAGGGATTTCGCAGCGGCTTCGTCGTGTGTGGCCAATGCTTCCAGGCTGGTCAGCGCGCGGCCGAACACGCGGAAGTCGTCAATCGCACCGCCCTTGAAACCCCGGTCGCGCATCCGCTCGGCGAGCGAGATGTTGTCGTGGCCGCCGCCGGTGATGTTCTTGGTGAGGTTGTCCTTGATGACCTCAGTGCTAGCGGATTGGCCGTTGACGAAGAGGCGCAGCCCGTCCGCGCGGCTGCTGCCGTCCGAGGACACGACGACGTGCGTCCACTGGTTCGTTGGGACGAGCGCCGTAGTCTTGATGGAGATGGCGTTGCCCGGCCAGAAGTGGATGAGCGACCACTTGAGCCGCCCGTCCTCGATGAGCAATTCGTAGCCGCGGCTCGCCGCATCGGTCCACGCCTGCGAGCGGTGGAAGACGACGGCGCGGTCCTTCACGTCCGGCGTGCGGAGCCAGAGCGAGACGCTGAAGGGCTCGTGCCGTTGGAAGTTGCCGAGCGGGAGATTGACCGGGTCGTCGCCGGTGAACTGCACGGCCTGTCCCGTGCGGCCCGGCACCAGCTTGTTCTCACCGGCGAGCGTGGCGAAGTTTGTGCCGCCGAGAGCGTTGGTGAACTTGTTGCCAGGGGCGAGCGCATCGAATGTGTAGCGGGCCAATTCGCTGGGGATGGAAAAAGAATTCACTGAGCTGACGACTCCGGCTCCCTCGCCCTGCGAGGAACGAGCTGGGAGAGGGCTGGGGAGAGGGGTGCCCTTGTTGTCAGCAGGACGGCCCTCCTCTCCCCGGCCCTCTCCTCCCTTGGGGGGAGGAGAGGGAGAAGAGGCGCGCGTTGAGCGGTTCGTTTGCTTCAGCCATGAAGCGAAGCCTTCACCGCGAGCCTTGCGCGTGGCGGCGAGTTGTTGCTCGGCGTCGCGCACGGCCTTTTCCAGCGACGCCAGCTTTTCCTTCGCGGGAGCGTCGAGTTGTGGTTGCGCGGGCGTGGGCGCGGAGGGCGTGAAGAACGAGTAGAGGCCGGCTTCGTCGATGTTTTGGAGGAAGGAGAACAGGCCGTAATACTCCTTCTGCGCGATGGGGTCGTATTTGTGGTCGTGGCAGCGGGCGCACTCGAAGGTGAGGCCGAGGAACGCCGTGGCGAAGGTCTGCACGCGGTCGGCCACATACTCGACACGATACTCTTCCTCGACGCTGCCGCCCTCGGTCTCCTGCTGGTGCAGACGGTTGAAGGCGGTGGCGAGGATTTGGTCGTCGGTCGGGTTCGGCAGCAGGTCGCCGGCGAGTTGCGCGGTGACGAACTTGTCGAACGGGAGGTTTTCGTTGAACGACTTGATGACCCAGTCGCGCCACGGCCACATCTCGCGCTCGCGGTCCACTTGGAAGCCGTAGCTGTCGGCATAGCGCGCGATGTCGAGCCAGTCCACGGCCATGCGTTCGCCGAAGTGCGGGGAGGCGAGGAGGCGGTCAACGGCGCGCTCGTAGGGGCTCATCTCACTGTCTCGCTTTCTCACTTTCTCACTTTCTCCGCCAGCAGGTGAGAAAGTGGGAGAGTGAGAAAGTGAGACTTCGCGTAGGAAGCTCTCGACTTCACTGGGCGTCGGCGGGAGGCCGGTGAGGTCGAAGGAGAGGCGGCGCAGAAGGGTGGCGGGGTCGGCTTCGGGTTGGAGCTTGAGTTTGCGGGCGGCGAGGGCGGTGGAGACGAGAGTGTCGATCGGGGAAGTGGTTAGTGAGAAGTGATGAGTGATTAGTGGGGACGGCGCTCGGGAGCCTTTGGACTTAGCACTAATTACTAATGACTTTTCCGCCGATGGTCCGGTGTTGGCCACGGCTTGCAACGGCATGAACGCCCAGTGCGCCTCATACCGCGCACCCTCGGCAATCCAGCGGCGGAGCAAGTCCACCTCGGCGGTGGTGATGGCCGGGAGCTTGGACTTCGCAGGTGGCATGTGGTCGCCCGCGTCCTTCGTGGTGACGCGCCGGAGCAGTTCGCTCTTATCCGGCCTGCCGGGGACGACAGCGCTCTTCTTTAGCGCGCCCTCGCGCGTGTCGAGCCGCAGACCGGACTCGCGCTTCTTCTCGTCGAAGCCGTGGCAGAAAAAACACTTGTCCGAGAGGATGGGCCGGATGTCGCGGTTGTAGCGAACAGGCTCGGCGGCCCGGCTGGCTGAGGCCGCGCCGAGGGCGACGCACACGACGAGCAAGGTTGAAACTTCGAGACGCACAGTATGAAGGACATTCCTTGGCGTTGGCATCTTCGATCAGGTTTGAAAAATTGCCGTGCAGAACTGGCCCGAGCCACCACAACGCAGTGGCTCAGTCACTTCATCTCAATCCCCACAGGACAGTGGTCGCTGCCCGTCACATCCTTGCGTATGAACGCGGACTTCAGCTTCGGCCGCAGCGCGGCGCTCACGAGGACGTAGTCCAGCCGCCAGCCCACATTCCGCGCGCGCGCCCCCATCATCGGACTCCACCAGGTGTAATGGCCGCCGCCCGGCTCGAACTCGCGGAAGCTGTCCACAAAACCCGCGCGCACGATGGCGTCGAAGCCCGCGCGCTCCTGCGGAGTGAAGCCGTGGTTCTTCATGTTGGCCTTCGGGTTCGCGAGGTCCAGCTCAGTGTGCGCCACGTTCAAGTCTCCGCACCAGACAACGGGCTTGGTCCTCTCCAGCTTCTTAAGATACGCGAGGAAGTCCCGGTCCCACTGCTGGCGATACGGCAGGCGCGTCAGCTCGCGCTTCGAGTTGGGCACATAGACATTCACAAGGAAGTAGCCGGCGAACTCGGCGGTGATGACGCGGCCCTCGCGGTCGTGCTCGGCGATGCCGAGGTGGTTGGTGACTTTCAGCGGACGCGTCCTGGTGAAGATCGCCGTGCCGCTGTAGCCCTTCTTCTCGGCGGAGTTCCAATACGTCGTGTAGGTCGCCGGCCAGAGCTGTTCCACGTCGTCCGGAGTGCATTTGGTTTCCTGCAGGCAAAGCACGTCGGGAGCCTCGGTGGCGAGGTAGTCGAGGAAGTTCTTCTTCAGCACGGCACGCAGGCCGTTGACGTTCCAGGAAATCAGTTTCACGGGCGGCGACGCTAGCGGAACCAGTGCTCCTGCGCCAGTGCGAGGCGCGAGGAATGCACCGCAGAGCCGGGACAGACGCAGGGGGGCGACCGGAAAAGTTACCTCCCCGGGGCTGCGTTCTCTGCGTTTGTCCCGTCACTGCGGTGCGAATTCCCAGCTTGCCCGTGTTTTACCGGGCACCCCACTCTCGCCGCATGCAGCCTCCGCTCCACCTCGGCTTCGACAACTACTCCCTCCGCTCCCTCGGCTGGAAATCCAGCCAGCTCATCGAGCACGCCGCCACGCTCAAGCTCGACACCGTGCTCTTCTCTGATTTCAACGTGTATGAATCGCTCGCGGACGACGCTCTTCGCGACCTCAAGCGCCGAGCGGACGATCTCGGCATCACGCTCTACGCCGGCATGTTGAGCATCTGCCCGGCGTCGGTGATTTTCGACCCGCGACGCGGAACGGCGGAGGAACAACTTCGCCTCTGCCTCCGCATCGCGAAGGCGCTCGGCTCGCCCGTCGCGCGCTGCGTGCTGGGCAAGGTGGACGATCGACGCGGCCCCGGCGGCATTGCCGCGCGCATCGCAGAGACCGTCGCCGTGCTGCGACACGTGCGCAGCGAGGCGCTCGACGCGGGCATCAAGATCGCCGTCGAGAACCACGCGGGCGACATGAACTCCACCGAGCTGCTCGAACTCATTGACGCGGCAGGGCGCGACTTCGTGGGCGCGACGCTCGACACGGGCAACGCGCTTTGGGCCTTGGAGGAGCCGCTGGCCGCGCTCGAAACGCTCGGCCCTGTGACCGTCTGCACCGGCATCCGCGACTCGTATCTCTGGGAGACGCCCGAGGGCGCGACGCTGCAATGGACCTCGGTGGGAACAGGCTTGGTGGACTGGCCGGTGTTCTTCCGTCGCTTCGCCGAGTTGTGCCCGCAAGCTCCGGTGATTGTGGAAACCATTTCGGGCCGCCCCATTTTCCTGCCGATGCTGCGGGACTTTTTCTGGGACGCCTATCCACGCGCCACCCCGCAGACATTGGCGCAAATGCTGCGCCTCGCCCGGGCCGGTGAACCGCGCGAAGCGTTCACGCCCCCGCCGGGTAAAAACGAGCTGCGTGCCGAACAAGACCAGCAGTTGGCCGAGCTGGAACGCAGCGTGAACCACTGCCGACATGTGTTCGGCGCAATGGGCTGAGGACGGCCAACGCCGTGCTACTCGTAAGCCACGGCTAAAATCTCCAGCTCCCCCTCTCCGCCGGGCAGCTTCACCCGCACGCGCTGGCCGACACTTGCGTTGAGCAGCGCCTTCGCGATGGGCGAGCGCCAGCTCACCCAGCCGCGGTCGAAGTCCACCTCGTCCACGCCCACGATGCGGTGGCGCGCCTCCGTGCCGGCGGACTCGCGCACCGTGACCACCGCGCCGAAACGCACGCGGCCGTCGGGCGTGGCGGGCGGCTGCACAACGGAGGCGGTGCGAAGACAATCATGGAGCAGCACAGCGCGTTGCTCGATGGCTGCAAGCTTCTGCGGCTTGTCCGGGTCTCCCTTCACAGCGAGAAGCAGCTCGCGGGCAGATTGGAGCCGGGCAAATTCCTCGCGAAGCCGTTGCGCGCCGTCCGGTGTCATCAAGTTCTGCGTGCCCGGCGGCAGCGAGGAGGCGCGGCGCGCAACCACGGGCGTCTCCGGCAGGTCGTCCTCACGGGTGAAGGCTTTGCTCAAGGAAGATTTCGTGGCGCAACCTTCAGGTTGCGAATGAGATTGCCCGAAGCGCAGGCTGAAGCCTGCGACCACGCGGCTACGCGGCGGCAGCAATCATCCCGGTTTGGCGCGCGTAGTTGAAGAGGCCGCCGGAGTCCACCACCGGGCGCACGTCGCCGAGGGGCTTGAAGGAATGCAGCGCGCCGGTCGCATGGACTTTCACCGTTTGTGCGTCGAGGTCCACCGTCACCACGTCGCCAGTTTTAAGCAGCTCGCAGAGGCGCGCCGTGAGCTCGCAGGGATACAGCTCGCCGGTGGCGACCGAGTTGCGGAAGAAGATGCGCGCGAAGCTCTCGGCCAGCACGACGTGGCAGCCGGCGGAGCCGATGGCGATGGGCGCGTGCTCGCGCGAGCTGCCGCAGCCGAAGTTCCGGCCCGCGATGATGATGGGGAACTCGCTGTCGAGCTGGCCTTCCTTCACGAAGCGCGCCGGGTAAAGCGCGTCCGGCAGCCCGACGAGCGCGTAGGCACCGAGCTTCTCATATTCCGACGGGATGGTCGGCACGAGCGTGAGATACTGCGCGGGAATGATCTGGTCGGTGTCAATATTGTCGCGCACGACAAAGACCGGGCCGGTGAACTGGCTTTTCATCGGGCGCGAATGTGCGGAGGAAGCACCGGAGTTTCAACCGGAAACTGGTTCGTGGCCCGCCTTGCACTTCATTTGCCGGCTGGCGCAATGGCGGGGCCGTTGTCTATCCTTCCCCCGCATGGCAACACATCGCATCGGCATCATTGGCGGCAGCGGGCTTTACCACATCGAGGGTTTCACCAAACAGAAGTGGGTGAAGGTCAGGACGCCCTTCGGCAACCCCTCCGACGAGCTCCTCACCGGCCAGCTTGCGGGCCGTGAAGTAGTCTTCCTCCCACGCCACGCACGCGGACACCGCATCACGCCAAGCGAGCTGAACCACCGCGCGAACCTCTGGGCGATGAAGTCCCTCGGCGTTCACTGGGTCATCAGCGTCAGCGCGGTCGGCTCGCTCCAAGCCAGGTATCGCCCGTGCGACATCGTGCTGCCCGACCAGTTCCTCGACCGCACCAAGCGCGACTTCGAGCACACCTACTTCGGGCGCGGCATCGTGGCACACATCGCGTTTGCGGACCCCATCTGTGAGGAGCTGCGCCAACTGCTGCTCAAGTCCGCCAAGGCCCAGAAGGCCCGCGTCCACGACGGCGGCACCTACGTCAACATGGAAGGCCCCGCCTTCAGCACACGCGCCGAGTCGCTCACCAACCACAAGCTCGGCTACGACGTCATCGGCATGACGAACCTCGGCGAGGCCAAGTGTGCCCGCGAGGCGGAGATCGCCTACGCGACGATGGCGATGATCACAGACTACGACTGCTGGAAAGTGGACGAGGCGCACGTGACGGTCGAGATGGTCCTCGAAAACCTCAAGCGCAACGCCCAGACCGCCCAGCGCACCATCCAGCACGTCCTGCCGCTCATCCCCACAGAGCCGGTCTGGCCCTGCCACTCCGCGCTGCGCAACGCGATCATGACCGACCCGAAACTTTGGCCCGCGAAGACCAAAAAGGAACTCGCGCCGTTGCTGAAGAAATACCTCTGATCAAGGAGGGAAGAAGATTCTTCATAGGGAGAGCAGGAAGGCAGGAGGGGTGGGATCGCTGGACTCTGGACCGCAGCAAGTTCGCGGAGTCTGTGGCCTGCGAACTTCAAGCCTTCGCCCGCCGCTGCGGCGAGTCCTCCTGCCCTCCTCCGCCCTCATGGTTGGGCAGGGAAGGAGGAAGTTTTCATAACGAGAGCAGGAAGGCTGGAGTCGAGAGACGGCGGCACGCGGACGATTTCCAAATGCCAGAAGGCGCTCGACCGCTTTCTCACCATCTCACTTTCCATCCCTTCCTGCCCTCCTGCTCTCCTTATTATTTTCCCTCCTCCGCCCTCCTGGCCACGAAGCGTCGGATCACCGACAGCTCCTCTTCGCCGGCGATGGTGTGCTCCTTCGCGAACTCGTGCCACTCGATGTGCAGACCGCCCTGCCGGAGCAGGCGGACTTGCTCCCGCACGGGCGCGATCGGAATCATCGGATCGTGGAGACCGTGCGTGAGCAGCAGCCGTTGCTCCCCGGCCACCGGGGATTTCTCCCGCAACAGCCGCTCCGGGTCGTGCGCGTAGCCGCTCACCCCCACCAGCCCGGCGAAGCGGTGCGGGTAGCGAAGCCCCGCTTCGATGGTCATCAGGCAGCCTTGCGAGAATCCAAACAGCACAGTCTGGCCCGTCGGAAATCCACGCTCCCGCTGCGCGTCCAGCAGCTCGCACAGCAACCGAGTGCTCCGCTCCACCCCCGGCGTGGCATCGCCGGGAATGTCATACCAGGAGTAGCCGCCGAAGTAGTCGTCCGGCGCGTTGACCAGCAGGTAGTTCATCCACGGCAGGCTCATGGCCTCCGGCATCCAGCGGTAGCCATCCATGCTGTCCCCCAGCCCGTGCAGCACAATCATCAGGTGGCGGGAATTCTTCTCCGTCGCAGGAACCAGTTCAGAAAACAGCATCGCGCTGGTGTAACTCACACGCGGGGCGCGGTGAAGCGGAACTTGTCCGCACATCCCTTCCGCCTCCCTTTCTCGACGGCTACAACAGCTCCGTCCGGCCCAAGGCGAGGAAGTGCAGCCATGTCCGCGTGACCTTCTTCCCGTAAATCCGCTCCAGCGCCAGCGCGTAGAGCGTGAGCTGCGGCCCGTGTTCCCGCACCTTCGCCGGCAGCTCCGCCGCATCGAAGTGGTCGGTCTTGTAATCCAGCAGCCAAATCTCCCGCGCGCCGAACACCACCAAATCCGCCACGCCCTGCACGATGACGAACTCGGCGCCCGGACTACCTCTCCCTTCATCGGATGAGGGGAGAGGGCTCGGGTGAGGGGTAACGGGCGTCGGCGTTGGCGACCCCCACCCCTCATCCGGCCTGCGGTCACCTTTGCCCCTCCTCCGAGGAAGGGAGAAGGCACCCTCGTGGCTTCCAGCCGATATTCCTCCGCCTGCCAGTGAGCGCTGGCCTGGCTCCTGACTCCTGACTTCTGACTTCTGGCTTCCCATCAAGCCCATCGCCGCCAGCTCGGCCACGGTGAAGCGCGCCGTGAACGGCACTTCGCGCTGCACACTTCGCTCATTCTCTCGCACCTGCTTGCCGACGGGAGATTCCCAGAAATCCAGCAGCGCCGCGAAATCCAGCGCCGCCGACTCGCGCTCCGTCAACACGCCGGCATCGGTGAGCCGGGCGGCCTCGTTGCGCAAGTCCAGCGCCGTCGCGGTGCGGCCAATGTCCACGCCCTGGAGGAACGCATGGTGCGCGAGGCCCACTTGCGTGGCGGTGAGGCCACCGCGCACGCGGGGCGCAACCACTCCGCGCGGGCGGAACCAGTGTCCCGCCTCCTCGTCCGCCTCCGCCGCGCGCCGCCGCAGGACCGTGACGGAGGTCTTCGCCAGTTCGTGCGTGGCGGGCGTGTGCGGATAAAACCAATCCAACTTCGCGCGGAGGCGTTCCAAATCCCCGGCAGGGTGAGACTCTATCGAACCCCATCTGCCGACGGAGGAGGCGCGAGCGAAGCGAGATTCTTCGCGGGTCGCGTCCTTGCCCGACATGCTCGATGCGCTCGCCTCGCTGCGCTCGTTCGACGGCTCGACGGAGTCCCGCCCCTCACGGCGGAGGCGCTCATCATCCGCCGTGTAGAAATCCCAGCTCAACAGCTCATTTCGCCCCGACACATCGCCGCGCCAGTCTTCATCCCGTGTCACGCCCGGCAGCCACAGCCGCAGCCAGTCCAGCGGACGCCGCGCCTTCAGCAGAGCGAGGTCATTCAACGCCGCCGCCGGCCCGCGCCACTTCTCAACCACGTCCCTGCCCGACGCCGTGCCGACGAGCAGAAGCGTGTCGCGCGCGCGCGTGAGCGCCACGTAGAGCAGACGCAACTCCTCGCCGAGCAGCTCGCGACGCCCGCGACGCCGCGCCAGCCAGTGCGGCAAGCTCGCGTAACGCCGCTCACGTCCAGGCGGCGACACCATCGGGCAGAGGCCGAATTCCTCGTCGAGCAGGATGTCGCCGCGCAGATCGCGCTCGTTGAACATGGTGCCCAAACCCGCCACCACGACGACTGGGAACTCCAGCCCCTTGCTTTGGTGAATGCTCATCAGCCGCACAGCGTTGTCCGTCGGCGCGGGCGCGGGCGCGTGGTCGAGTTCCGCCTCCTCCTGCGCGGCGATGAATTGAAGGAATCGGTGCAAGCCCTGCCGCTGATAGGGGTCGAACTGCCGCGCGAGGTCGAGGAGCCGCCGCACATTCGCCACACGCCCGGAGCCGCGCGGCTCGGCGAGCAGCAACGATTCGTAATGCGTCTCCGCCAGCACGCGCTCCAAACATTGCGTGAGCGAGCCGAGGCGGAGAAGCTCGCGCCAGGCAGTGAAGCGGGCGAGGAAGGCGGAAGCTTTGGCGAAGGGTGGAGCGGCGGGGGGTTCTGGGGCGCGGACGCCCACGGGCGCAGGAGGTTGAGCAAGTCGCTGACTTCCAGCGCCTCGTAGAAGCCGCCGCGCGCCGCGTGCAGCGGCACGCCGGCGCGGTGGAACTCCTGCGCGAAGCTCTCCACGCGCGATCCCGGCGAGCGCATCAGCACGACCA
>JACRKB010000032.1 GCA_016235545.1 Verrucomicrobiota bacterium
GAAGCTCCGTCGAGCCCCATTTGCCGACAGAGGAGGCCGGATCGGAGCGAGAGTTCTGGCTGAGTGCGGTTCCGCCCGAGGTGCTCGCTGCGCTCGCCTCGCTTCGCTCGATATGGGGCTCGACGGGGTCTCGCCCTACCGGGCGGAGCACCACGGGGAGCGCGGGGTGAACTTCCTCCTCAGGCTTGTCGAACTCGCCACGGCGGAGGATGTGGACAGGCGTGGGCTTGGCAGTGTCGAAGACGGCGTGGATTTGCGGTGGCACGGGGCGGCGGGCGTTGATGGCGGCGATTTCCTTGTCGAGCCGTTCCCACTCGGCCTTGTCGGGCGGCGTGAGCGCTGCGCGAACTTCGTCGGTGGTCAAACGCAGCAGCCGCTCGAAGCGCCCGACGAGGCGGCGCTGTTCCTCGGAGCGATTCTCAAAGGGCGTGCGCGCCGCGATCCGCGCCTCGGCCCGGAGTTCCGCCGGCACGCGCGGCAGGCGGGCTTCGAGCAACTGGTCGCGGTAGAGGTCGCGGATGGCTAGCTGCGCTTTCTTCAGAGCAGCCACCTCGGCATCCAACGCGGCGAGCTGTTTCGCGTGCGTCAGTTGAACGGATTTTGGAAGGTCGGTGATCACGCGGTCCTTGGGGCGCAGCCAGGCTTGCGGATTGAAGGCGGGCGCGAAGTGGGCGAGGAGGCTGAAATAATCGCGCTGGGTGAGCGGCTCGTATTTGTGGTCGTGGCAGCGGGCGCAGTTGAGCGTGAGGCCGAGGAGATTGCCGGCGACGGTCTCGACGGTTTCTTGGAGGAGGATGTGGTGGATGTCAGGGGTGTTCGTCTCGTCGGCATCGGTCGTGTCTGCGGCGATGCGCAGAAATCCCGTGGCGGTGAGCAGCGTCCGCATTACCACGGTTAGGACATCAGCACCGCGCCAGTCCACAAGCTCGTCACCAGCGAGTTGCTCGATGAGGAAGCGATCAAAGGGTTTGTCCGCGTTGAACGACTCGATGACATAGTCACGATAGCGCCACTTGTCGGCAGCGACGGGGACGTTGATGGGATCGTTGTCATGGTCCAGCACATCCACGTAGCCGACGGCGTCAAGCCACCAGCGGGCCCAACGCTCGCCGAACTGGGGCGTGCTCAGGAGCCGCTCGACGGCGCGGCTCTCGCTTTCCCGCTTTCCCGCTTTCCCACTTTCTCCCGTGGCAGGCGAGTGGGTGTGAGAGTGAGAGGGTGTGAGGGCGGGAGCGAACGTGTCGGCCTCCTCCGGGCTTGGCGGGAGGCCGGTGAGGTCGAAGGTGAGGCGACGGAGCAGCACATTGGCGGACGCGGCGGGTGAGAGGCGCAGGCCGGCGGCGTCGAGCCGGGCGACGACGAAGGCGTCCACGGGGTTGCGGATGCGGGAGCCGTCTTTGACTGCTGGAATGCTCTGCGGCGAGAGAGGCTGGAATGCCCAGTGGTTGGAAGTGGCCGCGGCGGCGGCGCTGTCGGTCTGGGCTGCGACGCAAAGCAGCGCGCACGAGGTGAAGCGCACAAGATGTTGCCGGAGTCGCATGGTGGCCTGAGTCGCGGGAAGTTTCGCCAGCACAACGGCGAAAGCAACGGGGAGTTTTCCGGAAGCGCTCCAAAACGGTGGCCATCGGCCTCTGTTGAAGCGACTGCTCAAAACCAGACTTGCCCCGCCGGACCTGCGCGTCCGCGTTCCACTTCACTTCCCGCGCTTCGGAGATTTCTCGGCGGCATCGCGGCAGGCGATGGCTACGGCGGCAAGCTGCGTGAGGAAGGCTTCGCGTTCTCCATCCGGCAGGACGGTCAGGACACTGGCTTGCAGCTCGATGGCGAGCTGGCGCAGTTGCTTGTAGAGGAGCCTGCCAGCGGGCTTCACGCGGATACGGTAGGCTCGGCGGTCTTTCTCGTGCGCAAGTCGCTCGATCCAGCCGGCGGCCTCCATCCGCTCGACAAGCGAGGCGATGGTGTTCGGGTCGCTGCTCATCATCTGGGTCAGCTCGCCTTGCGTGATGCCTTTCGGATCCGCCTCGGTGAGGCAGCGCAGGGCGGTGAACTGGTCGGGCGTCGCCTTCGTGTGCGCGATGCGCCGGCGGAAAGCCTGGTTCAAGCCATACCAGGCGCGGCGGAGCAGGGGCGGCAGCCGTCGGCGGTCGGGCGAGTCAATCGGGGGGGCGGAACGTTTTGAATTTGGGCGGGCAGGCATGGGTCGGAAACTGGGTGTGCGGATAATACGTGTCCGTAGTATTTGGTTGCACTGCGCCCGGCACTGTGGAAAATCACCGCAACGCTGGGAAGAAAAATAGTTGCCGCCCGGTGTGTGTTTGCCAACGTAGCCGCCGCTTTTGCCATCGACTTGAACGCTTAAGGCCATGAAACCACTCACCCCCGTCCTCCTCGCCTTGCTCTGCGCCTGCTCGCCGACGCAGCCCGCCTTCACCGCTCCCGCCGCCGGCCCCGTGAAGGGCTGGCTCGCGTGGCGCGGGCCCAACCAGAATGGCTCCTCCGCCGAGAAGGGCCTGCCATCCTCGGTTGATCCGAAGAAGCCGCTCTGGACCGCCAGCTTCCCCGGCCAGTCCGCGCCGGTCATCGCCAACGGAAAGCTCTACATCATGGGCTACCTCGGCGAGGGCGCGGAGTTGCAGGAGGGTGTGCGTTGCCTCGACGCCGAGACGGGCAAGCTGATTTGGGAGAAGCGTTACACGGACTTCCTTTCCGACACGATTTACCTGCGCTACGCGACGAGCAGCCCGGCGGTGGACCCGGAGACGGGCAATGTCTATGCGCTCGGCACGCAGGGGTTGCTCAAGGCGTTCACGGCAGACGGCAAGGAGCTGTGGGGCTATTCGATGATGGAGCAGTTCGGGCGGCTCACGTTCCCGAACTCGCGCACAGCCTCGCCGCTGATTGACGGTGAACTCGTCATCGTGCGCGGCATCACCTCGAACTGGGGCAACCAAGGCGCTGCGGGCGACCGGCTTTACGCCTTCGACAAGAAGACCGGCGAACTCGTCTGGGCTTGCTGGTCGGGCGAGCGGCCCAAGGACAATTCCTTCTCCCATCCCGTGCTGACGTGGTTCAAAGGCAAGCGCGTCCTCATCACCGCGACGGGTGACGGCAACGTGCTCTGCGCGAACGCCCGAACTGGCGAGCCCATCTGGCGCGTGCCGCTCTTCAAGGCGGGCATCAACTCCACCACCGTCGTCCACAACAACGACAAGGTCGTCGCCATCTTCGGCACACCCTACGAGCCGGGCCAGATGGTGTGCATGAAGATTCCGCAGGTGGAGCCGACGCACGCGACGAACGCGCCGGTGGTCGTCGAGCGGCAGGCGGTTGAGCTGTGGCACACGCCTGAGATTTCCACCTCCACGAGCCACCCGATTCTTGTCGGCGACCGCGTGTATGTCGTGGCGGAGAAGGGCGACCTCTGCTGCGTGGATGTGAACTCCGGGAAGATTCTCTGGCGCGTGAAGCTGGGCATCGAGCAGCGCAACGCCGGCCTTGTCCACGCGGACGGCAAGCTCTACGTGCCCATGCTCGACGACCCCGCGAGCAAGGGGACAGGCGACAGCGAGACGGGCTCAAGCGGCGCGTTCTACATCATCGAGCCAAGCGACAAGGAGGGGAAGATTCTCAGCCATGTCGCACTAGAAGGCCGCTGCTTCGGCACCCCTGCGGTCTATGACGGCAAGGTGTATATGCAGACCACCAAGAAGCTCTACTGCTTCGGCAAGTCAGGCAGCAACCCCGGCCTGCCGCCTGAGCCTGCCCCTGTCAAGTGGCCGGCAGCCGGCAAGGCAACGCAGCTCCAAGTCATCCCAAGCGAGGTGCTGCTCAAGCCCGGCCAGACCGCGTCCTTCCGCATCCGGTCGCTCGACGCAAATGGGTTTGTCGTGCAGGACAACATCGACCCGAAGAAGGTGAAATGGGCCGGATACATCCCGCCGACGGCGAAGGTGCGCGCGAGCATGAAGGGCGCGTTCAACCCGAGCGGCCAGCTCGTCGCCGGGCCGGACGTGGTGCCCAGCGCGGGCGCGTTCGAGGGGACGCTGGAGGGAATGAAGGGCTACATCCGCGGCCGCGTGCTTCCGGGCCTGCCCATCAAGGAAGACTTCGAGGGCTTCGACGTTGCAGTGACGCATGAGACGGAGGAAGGCGTGAAGTTCGCCTATCCGCCGCTGCCGTGGATTGGGCCGCGCTTCAAATTCGAGGTGCGCCAGACTGACAACTCGAAGTCACTCGTGAAGACGATTGACAACAAGTTTTTCCAGCGCGCCTACGCATTTCTCGGCGAGCCGAGCTTGAAGAACTACACAGTGCAGACCGACGTGATGAGCGAGGGCAAGGCGCGCAAGATGTCCGAGGTCGGCCAGGTCAACCAGCGCTACCTCATCGTGCTCAAGGGCAACGCGCAGGAACTCGAGGTGAACTCAAACCAGGAGCGGCTCAAGGTCGCCGTGCCCTTCAAGTGGAAGGCGAACGAGTGGATGACTCTCAAGTCCCGCGTGGACGTGAAGCCCGACGGCTCCGGCGTGGTGCGCGCGAAGGCCTGGAAGCGTGGCGAGCCGGAGCCTGCCGCGTGGACCATCGAGGTGCCGCACAAGATAGCGCACCAGCAAGGCTGCCCCGGCCTCTACGGCTTCGCCCCGCAGGAGATGCGCGTCTTCATTGACAACGTCAGCGTGACGGCGAACTGAAAACTTTTCCGACGACAACACCGCTCCAAATCGAAACCAGCATGAAACACCTCTCCATCATCACCGCCGCGCTGCTCACGGGCGGAATCATCTCTCACGCGCAGGACTGGACCCAGTGGGGCGGCGCGCAGCATCGGAACATGTATTCCCCGGCCAAGGGCCTGCCGGACCGCTTCGATCCGGGCAAGCTCGTCAAGGGCACGGAGAACTACGACCCCGCCACGCAGAAGAACGTGAAGTTCACCGTGAAGCTCGGCTCCCAGAGCTACGGCAACCCCACCATCGCCAGCGGCCGCATCTACGTCGGCACCAACAACGATGTGCCGCGCGACACGCGCCACCTCGGTGACCGCTCCATTCTCCTGTGCCTTGACGAGAAATCCGGCGCACTCAACTGGCAGCTCGTCGTCTCCAAGCTCAAGTCCGGCAAGGTCAACGACTGGGAAAGCCTCGGCCTCTTCTCCTCCGCCGTCATCGAGGGCAACCGCCTCTACGTCGTCACCACCCGCTGCGAGATTCTCTGCCTCGATGTCGAGGGCATGGCCAACGGCAACGACGGCCCTTACAAGGACGAGGCCAAATACGTCGTGCAGGACGTGCTTGGCGCGGACGGCAAGGCGGCACCTCCCATCCCGCCCGGCCCGAAGGACGCCGACATCATCTGGCGCTACGACATGATGGATGAGCTGGGTGTCTTCCCGCACAACGCCTCCAATTGTTCCATCCTCATCATCGGCGACATCCTCTACGTCTCCACCTCCAACGGACAGGACTGGACTCACGTCAACGTCCCCTCCCCGCTTTCGCCCAGCCTCATCGCGGTCAACAAGAAGACCGGCGAACTCCTCGGCGAGGACGATGCGAAGATTGGTTCCCGGCTTTTCCACGGCCAGTGGAGTTCGCCCTCGACCGGAAAGGTCAACGGCAAGGACCTCGTCTTCTTCGGCGGTGGCGAGGGCTTCTGCTACGCCTTCGACGCGATCCCAAGGAAGGAAGCCGACGGTTCGTTCCTGAAGACAGTCTGGAAATACGACGCCAACCCGCCCGAATACAAGGCCAAGGACGGCAAGCCCATCAAGTATCCCGCCGCCGAAGGCCCGAGCGAAATCATCGCCACGCCGGTGTTCTGGAAGAACCGCATCTACGTCGCCACCGGGCAGGACCCCGAGCACGGCGAAGGCGTCGGCCACCTCGTCTGCCTTGATGCCACCAAGACCGGCGACATCACCAAGACCGGCGTCCTCTGGGAGTTCAAGGGCATCAACCGCAGCATCTCGACGGTCTCCATCGACCCCGCCACCGGCCTGCTCTTCGTCGGCGACTTCTCCGGCTTCGTCTATTGCATCGACTCCGAGACGGGCAAGCTGCACTGGAAGTATGACATGAAGGCGCATATGTGGGGCAGCACCATGGTCGCCGACGGCAAGGTCTATGTCGGCGACGAGGACGGCGACTTCGTGGTGCTCGCCGCAAAGGGCGGGGCGAAGGCCGAGGTCCTGAGCGAGTGCAACCTCGGCGCACCGGTCTATTCCACGCCCGTCATCGCCAACGGCGTCATCTACATCGCCAGCAACTCGCACCTCTTCGGCCTGCACGACGCCGCAAAGGCGAAGGCACCGAAGCCCTGAACAACAATCCACCACAAACAATTCCTGACCTGACCCCATGCCCATCCCCACCGTAGCCCCTGAACTCGTCGCCAAGGCCAAGGCCGAACTCGACGCCCACCTCCGCGAAATCGTCCAGTGGCATTTCAGCCCCGAGACCGGCTGCCCCTACTGGCTCGATTGGGCCAGCAAGAACTTCGACCCTCGCAAGGAAGTCGCGAAGATCGAAGACCTGCTAAAATTCGGGCATTTCGCCGACGAATCCCTGCGCGACCTCCAGCCCGAGGTTTGGGTGCCCGCCGCGTTCAAGGGCAAGCCGTTCAACATCTTCGAGACCGGCGGCACCACCGGCATGCCCAAGCAGCGCATCGGCTGGAACGACTACAAGGTGGATTACTCCGAGTTCAGCGAGAAGATTTCCGACGCGCACTTCCCGCGCGGCGGCGCTTGGCTGATGATGGGGCCGACCGGCCCCCGCCGCCTCCGCCTCGCCATCGAGCACCTCGCCAACGTGCGCGGCAGCTCCTGCTACTTCATCGACCTCGACCCGCGCTTCGTGAAGAAGCTCATCACCAACAAGCAATTCGACGTGGCCAAGCAATACATGGCCCATGTCGTGGACCAGGCCACCCTCATCCTCAAGCACCGCAAGGTCACCGGCCTCTTCACCACGCCCAAGCTCCTCGAGGCCATCGCCGAGAAGGTCAACCTCTGGGACGCCGGCATTCGCGGCGTCTTCTGCGGCGGCACCTCCATGAAGCCGCAGGAAGTCCGCTTCATCGTCGAGGAGCTGCTCGAAAACCGCATCGGCTTCTACCCGACTTACGGCAACACGCTCATGGGCCTCGCTGCCAGCGTCCCGCTCCAGCCCGAGGACAACTTCAGCGTCACCTACTACGCCCCGCAGCCCCGCGCAGTCCTGCGCGTCGTGAACCCCGACGCGACCGACGAGACCGTGGCCTACGACACCTGGGGCCGCGCCGAGCTCACCACGCTGACGAAGGAATTCTTCATGCCGCGCTTCCTTGAGCGCGATGAAGTCATCCGCCGCGCCCCGCGCCCGCCCTACGCGTGGGACGGCGTCGGCGATGTGCGCCCCTTCGGCGCGATGACCAAGACCATCGTCGAAGGCGTTTACTGACAAGCCCAGTGGCGGACGAATGTTCTCCCTCTCCCGGCGGGAGAGTGCCGGGGTGAGGGAGAACGGCCCCGAGATCAGCAGTCGCAGGCTTCCGCTCACACTCTCACACCCGCCCCTCCCCTCAGTGCCGCCACCAATGGCCGGCTCGCGGGGGCTGCGGCCATGCTAACCCACGGGGTCGCGATCGCGTCGCGCCACCATTGGCAATCGGGCCTACTTCCGCGTCATGCACGCGGGGATTTTAGCACGCCACACGCGCCGCCCAAACCCAGTTACTCACTCGCCGGCAAAGGCTCTGTGGCCTGTTCAGGTGCTAACCATGCTCCGCTGATCAACGGGAGGATCAAGATTAGGATCAGGATTACGAGCAGGAGACTAAAACCACCCCACACTTGACGCTCCCCCTGCCCCGCTTCTACGTTGCGCCCAATCAAAACCCCATGAACTCCACCGAGCCAGCCATCCGCGAGTTCGCCAACCGCATCACGGCGTTGCTCATCTTCCGCACCGCGCTGCGCTGCGCGACCGTGTGGCTGCTCGGCGTCGGCGTCGCCGTGCTCGTGGCACGAGTGACGGGCTTGGTGGCGTCGCACTGGCTCATCGGCGGGTTGGCGGGCTTGGTGCCCGTCATCGCGGGAGCAGCGTGGATCGAGTGGCAGCGCCGCCCACAGCTCGCCACCGTGCGCGCGGCAATGGACCGCCACAACCACTCCGGAGGTCTCCTCATGGCCGCCGCGCAGGCCGATGTCTCCGCGTGGCAGAACGGCTCAAAGCCGACGCAGCCCACCGTGCGCTGGAACAGCGGCCGGCCCATGACTCTCTTCTGCGCGGCGGCGCTCTTCCTCGGCGCGTCCATGATGATGCCGGAACGCTTCATCGTCGGCGCAGCGCAGCGTCCGCTCGACGTGGGCAAGCTGGTCACGGAATTGACCGAGCAAATCACCGCGCTCGAGGAGGAAAAGATTTTGCCGGAGGACAAGGCGCTTGAACTCAAGAAGGAACTCGCCCGCCTCGGCAAGGAATCCGCCGCGAAGGACCCCGCCAAGACCTGGGAATCCCTCGACCACCTCAAGCAATCCAACAGCGACCTCGCCAAGCAGGCCGCCGAGGAAGCCATCCAGAAGACCGACGCCATGAAGCAGGCCGAAACCCTCGCCGCCGCGCTGGGCCTCCTGCCGGACTCCGCGTCCTCGCTGCTGGAGCGCGCCATGCAGGACCTCGCCTCGCTCCTCCAGCAGGCGAAGCTGGAGCAGGGCCTCCTCGCCGCGAAGCTCCCCGAGGAACTCCTCAAGGCCGCGAAGGAAGGCAAGCTCAACGCCGAGCAGCTCAAAGAATTGATGAAGGCGCTCCAGGCCAACAAGGACAAGCTGGGCGATGTCCTCAACAAGCTCGCGAACCTCAAGATGATTGACCCCAAGCTCCTCGAAGCCTGCAAGAACGCCGGCCAATGCCCGAACCCTGCCGGCCTCGCCGCCTTCCTCGCCGAGAACGGCGCGAACCTCGATTCCGTCCTGCTCGTCGTGCAGTCCTTCAGCCAGGGCGGCGTGGGTCGCGGTCGCGGCGACGCCCCGCTGACGTGGACCGACCCGTCGGACGAGTCGGGCATGAAGTTTAAGGACACCGCGCTGCCGATGGGGCCGCTCAGCGGCCTGAAGGACGCGCAACTCGTGGGCATCAGCCGCAGCGCGCCCGAGGTGACCGGCGACAAGGAAACCGCCTCAGCCGGTGCCCTCGCCGGAGCCGAAGCCGGCGGCGGCGCGGCGAACGTCCAACAACTCCTCCCCCGCCACAAAGGCGCGGTGCAACGGTTCTTCAAGCGGGAGAATTAACCTCCCCTTCGCAGGCTTAAGCCCGCGCTTCAGCGTTTTCTCCGACGCGCAGGCTGAAGAGTGCGACTACGACGCCTCCTCCCGCGCTCGACGGAGTCCTTTGCGCTCGACCCTGCTGGCACCGGTGTTTAGCGTGCGCGCCTTTGCGGAACTCATGTTGCACCTAAAACTTCAGACCAGTCTTCAGGCCGCCGTCCGCGCTGTGCTGCCGGATGCGGATGTCGCCAATGTTCTCGTGCGCCCGTGCCCGGATGCGCGGCACGGGGATTACCAGTCCAACGCCCTCATCGCGGTCGCCAAGCAGGGCAAGCTGAACCCCCGGCAACTTGCCGAGCAGGTGCAGGCGCGGCTCGATGTGACCGAGATATGCGATGCGGTGGAAATTTCCGGGCCGGGCTTCCTGAACTTCCGCGTGCGCCCTGCCGCGCTGGCCGGCGTGCTGCAAGCCGCCGCGCGCGGTGAACATCTCTTCTTCGCCAAGGCAGCGCAGCCGCGCACCGTGGTCATTGATTTCAGCTCGCCGAACGTCGCCAAGCCGATGCACGTCGGCCACATCCGCTCGACGGGCATTGGCGACTCTTTGCAGCGCGTCTTCCGCCTGCTCGGCCACCGCGTCATCACGGACAATCACATCGGCGACTGGGGCACGCAGTTCGGCAAGCTGCTGCTGGGCTGGAAGCAAATCCTCGACCGCGACGCGCTGGCCGCCGACGCGATTGCCGAACTGGAACGGCTCTACAAGGTCATCAACGCAGAGTGCGACGCGACGCCCGCGCGGCTGGAGGAGGCGAAGCAGGAGCTGGTGAAACTCCAGGCTGGCGACGCGGAGAACATCGCCGTGTGGCAGGAGATGATTCGCGTGTCGCAGGCGCAGTTCGACACGATTTACGGACGGCTCGGCGTGAAGTTCGACCACGCGCTGGGCGAGAGCTTTTACAATCCGCAGCTCGGCGCGGTGGTGAACGATTTGCTGGCGCGCGGCATCGCCCGCGAGAGCGAGGGTGCGGTGGGTGTGTTCAGCGATGGCTCGCTGCCGCCGAAGTCGGACCCGTTTCTCGTCAACCGCGACGGCGAGTGGAGTGCGGACCCGGCGCTCGTGCGCAAGAGCGACGGCGGCTTCAACTACATGACCACCGATCTCGCGACGGTGGACTACCGGCTCAGGACGTGGTCGCCCGACGAGATTGTGTATGTGGTGGACGACAGGCAGGCGCCGCACTTCCGCAAGTTGTTCCTCACCTTCGCGCGCTGGCAGCCGGAGGCTGCGGCGAAGGTGAAACTGGTGCACGTGGGGTTCGGCAAGATTCTCGGCGAGGACGGCAAGCCGTTCAAAACGCGCAGCGGCGACACGGTGAAGCTCGGCGATTTGCTCGACGAGGCAGAGGCGCGGGCGTTGAAAGTCGTGACGGAGAAGAATCCTGATTTGCCCGGCGCGGAGCGGAATGAGATTGCGCGCATCGTCGGCCTCGGCTCGGTGAAATACGCCGACCTGCTGCCCAACCGGCAGAGCGACTACCAGTTCAGTTGGGACAAGATGCTGGCGCTGCAAGGCAACACCGCGCCGTATCTGCTGTATGCCCACACACGGGTGCGGAGCATCCTGCGCAAGGGGGCGGAGCTTTCAGCGGTCAGCGGTCAGCAGCCAGCGGTCAGCTTGAACGCGCCGGATGAGATCGCGGTTGCGAAGCAGCTCTTGAACTTCGGCCTCGTGCTCGAGGCGGTCGCGGAGGAATACCGGCCCAACTTCCTGTGCAATTATCTCTACGATCTCGCGGGCCGTTTCGCGCGCTTCTACGAGAGCTGCCCGGTGCTCAAGGCCGAGGGAGCCGAGCGCGCCACGCGCCTGCTGCTGTGCGAGCTGACGGGCCGCGTGCTCAGGCAGGGATTGGAAGTGCTCGGCATCGAGACGACGGATCAGATGTGAGCGGCTTTCAGCGCGGGCAGGGCCGCCGCGCCGTCGCTCACGTGTTCCGCATCGGGCGCGAGTCAGCTTTTGAACGGTCGCGTAGCGACCCCCTGATGGTAGCCGTGGGTTTCAAACCACGGATCGGCGTCCGATAGTCATGCGTCGCGTAGCGACGCCGGAACGCCGGCCACGAAAGTGTGTGGAAGGCGGGTGGTTCAAGCGTCGCTACGCGACGCGGGTTGTCGTTGGCCCGAACCGCGGGTTGAAACCCACGGCTACCTTCAAACTCTCGCTCCTGCTCAAATCATGATTTGCGACCTTCCGCATCGAATGGCGTAGTTTCGGATTGCGTCGCAAATGGCATTCCGGCATTTAACTCGGCAGCACCAAGCAAGGGATACTTCATGGGCGAGCAAGCAGAAGTCGGTTACAAAATCTGGGCAACGGACGATGTCGTCTATGGCCCGGTGGATATGCCAACGCTTGTGGAGTGGGTGAAGGACGAGCGCGTGGTGACCGACACCTGGGTCTTCGTGTGTCACGATAACAAATGGAGCGAGGCCGGCAAAATGTCCGAGCTGCGCTCCGTCTTCAACGCGGTCCTGCCCGGCAGCGTCCCTGTCAGCCACACCCCGCTCGTCGCGGGCATCAAGCCGGGCGCGCTGCGGCGCGTGAAAATCCTCGGCGAGATGACCGACCAGCAGCTCGGGCGCTTCGCGCAGTTCATGGAGGTGGAGAACGCCCGGCAGTTTCACACCATCGTGACGCAGGGCGCCGTCGGCGACGCGATGTATCTCATCCTCGAGGGCGAGCTGCGCGTGCGGCAGTTGGTGGGCGGCAAGGAAACCGTCCTGGTCACGCTCAACGCCGGCGAGTTCTTCGGCGACATCTCCCTCTTCGACCACGGACCGCGCTCGGCGGACGTGGTGGCGAACAACCCCTCCGTGCTGCTCAAGGTTTCCGCCACCAACTTCCTGCGGCTCGTGCAGGAGGCACCTGAGCTGGCCACGCCGTTCCTCGTCGCCGTCTGCAAGACCCTCACCGCCCGCATCCGCGCGGACAACAAGCGCCTGCGTGACTCGATCAACATCGGGCGCGCGGCTCGTTGAGCGGGCGCGGCGGGCACGCCCCACCCCATCACGCGCGAGGCTTGTGCGCTCCTGCTGATTCCGCAAAACTGCGCGCCATGAACCGCCGCAACTTCCTGCAAGCCGCCGCCGTTTCCACCGCTGTCCTGCCCGCGCTCGGGGCCGAGCCGCGCCGCATCCGCATCGGCTTCCTCGGGTGCGGCCACTCGCATGGGATTTCAAAGGTGAAGCTCGCCCTGACCTCGCCCGACTGGGAGTGCGTCGGCATCTTCGAGCCGGACCCGAAGCCCCGCACGGCTGCGGAGAAACTGGGGGCCAAGGCGCTTTCGCAGGAACAAGTCCTCGCAGCCAGCGAGGTCATCGCCGTGGAGTGCGAGGCGAAGGACCGTTATCAAATGGCGAGAGCCGCACTGCTCGCCGGCAAGCACGTCCACATCGAGAAGCCCCCGAGCGTGACGCTCGCGGAGTTCCGCGAGCTGCTCGGGCTTGCACAAGACAGGAATGTGCTGATGCAGATGGGCTACATGTGGCGCTTCAATCCCGGCATCAACGCCGCTCTCGAAGCCGCGCGGAAAGGCTGGCTCGGCGATGTGTATCTCGTGCGCGGCGTCATCAACACGAACATCTCCGGCGAGTCGCGCCGCTCCTTCGGCGAGATCGCCGGCGGCACGATGTATGAGCTGGGCTGCCATCTCGTTGACCCGCTCGTGCGACTGCTGGGCAAGCACGCGAAGGTCACGCCCATCCTGCGCCACGACGCGAAGGACGCCGACCATCTCGCCGACAACTGCGTTGCCGTCTTCGACTTCAAGCACGCCCTCGGCATCATCAGCAGCGCGACGATGCAGCCCACTGCCGGGGCACACCGGACGTTTGAGATTCAGGGGACAAACGGCGTCGCCATCGTGCGGCCGCTGGAGCAGCCGGTGTTGACCGTGGACCTCGCGAAGGAGGCCGGGCCATACAAGAAAGGCTCGCAGGTCATCAGCTTCCCACGCTACGAGCGCTACGCGCCGGAGTTTGCCGAACTGGCCGCGTGCGTGCGCACCGGCAAGCCTCTGGGCGTCACGCCGGAGGAGGACGCACTGGTGCAGGAAGCTTTGCTGAAGGCCAGCGGAATGCACTGAAGCGGGAGCAGCCGTGAGGGAGGACACTCTTGTCCCCCTGCCCTGATGGGTGAAACCAGAACTCGGGGACAGAAGTGTTCACTGAATTTCCAAAACAGCGCTTGCCAAGCCGCGCATCGTTTGTATTCTGCGCGCCCTTTGACATGAAAACGGACATCCATCCGAAATACGAAGCCGCCGAGTTCCGTTGCGCCTGTGGCAACGTGATTGCCACCCGCTCCACCCGCAAGGCTGTCCTTCTGGGCATCTGCAACGTCTGCCACCCGTTTTACACGGGCCAGCAGAAGTTTGTCGATACCGCTGGACGCGTGGATAAATTCCAGCAGCGCGCCGCCAAGACTCAGGCCGCCCAGCTTGCGGTGGCCGATGCGGCTGCCGCCAAGAAAAAGAAGAAGTAGCTTTCCGCCACGCCATCGCCCGCCAGGTTCACGCCCGGCGGGCGATTGCTTTTCTTGCGCCGGGTTGACAATTGAGAGTTCAAAGCTGCGCTCTCAGCACCACCTCCGCCCCTCAACTTTCAAGTCCCCTCTCTGAGCTTCCTCTCAATCTCACATGGAACTCCGCCCTCATATCGAGAAGTTCAACCGCCGCTTCGCGGAGGTCGAGGCTGCGTTGAGTGATCCCAAAGTCTTCGACATCCCGGCCCGCGCGCAGGATCTGGGGCGGGAATACGCGAGGCTCAAGGGCCTCGTCGCCACTGGCGCAGTGTATCTCAAGGCGCTGCGCGACCTCGATGAGAACCGCGCGCTGCTCGCCGCCGAGCCGCCCGACTCCGAGCTTGCTCTCATGGCCAAGGAGGAAGTCGCGCGGCTCGAAACGGAAGTCCAGCGTCTTGTCCTGGATGTCCAGCGCGGTGTCCTGCCGCCTGACCCGACTGATTCGCGCAACACCATCGTCGAAATCCGCGCGGGCGCGGGCGGTGCCGAGTCCGCGCTCTTCGCCGCCGACCTCTACCGGATGTTCACGCGCTACGCCGAGACGCAAGGTTGGAAGATCGATCCGATGGATTCCAGCCCGTCGGACTTGGGAGGAATGAGGGATGTCACCTTCGGAGTCATCGGGCAGGATGTCTACAAGCGGCTCAAATACGAGAGCGGCGTCCACCGAGTCCAGCGCGTGCCCGCCACCGAGGCGCAGGGGCGCATCCATACCAGCACCTGCACCGTAGCCGTGCTGCCGGAGGCCGAGGAGGTGGACATTGAGATTCGCCCCGAGGATCTCGAAATCCAGGTCTGCCGCGCGGGCGGGCACGGCGGGCAGGGCGTGAACACCACTGACTCCGCTGTCCGCATCTTTCACAAGCCCTCCGGCACGGAGGTCCGGTGCCAGGACGAGCGTTCACAGCACAAGAACAAGGCCAAGGCGATGAAGGTGCTCCGCTCACGCCTGCTGGACCGAAAGATCGCCGATGAGAAGGCCAAGTATGAGGCGCAGCGCAGCTCGCAGGTCGGCACCGGCGAGCGCAGTGAGAAAATCCGCACCTATAACTTCCCTCAGAACCGCGTGACCGACCACCGGATCGAGCTGACGCTCTACAACCTTGCCAACGTCATCGAGGGGGACCTCGACGGCATCATCGAGCCGCTGATGAATCACGATTTGGACCAGAGGCTCGCGGCGCTGCCGACGTGAGCCACTCTGGTCCAAAGTGAGGACTGGATGGCCGGACGCCGACTTTGGACTTTGAACCTTTGGACTCCCTTTCCCATGATTAAGGCGCTCATCTTCGATTGCGACGGAACGCTCGCCGACACCATGCCGCTGCACTGGCACGCGTGGCAGGTCATCGCGCAGCGGCACGGCATCCACTTCACCGAGGAACGCTTCTATTCGCTGGGCGGCGTGCCCTCGCGGGACATTCTCAAGATGCTGCGCGAGGAGCAGGGGTTGAACTACGACCATCACGAGGTCTCGGTCGAGAAGGAGCACGCGTTCCTGCCCTTCATCCCGGCCGTGCAGCCGATTCACGAGGTCGTCGCCATCGCGCGCGAGCATCACGGCAGGCTGCCGATGGCCGTGGCAAGCGGCGGGAGGAAGCGCGTGGTGGAGGAAGTCCTCCTGCATCTGGGGATCCGCCACTGGTTTGCCGCCGTGGTCACGAGCGAGGACGTGACGCGGCAGAAGCCGGAGCCGGACATTTTCCTGGAAGCCGCGCGCCTGCTGGGGGTGGAGCCGCAGTTCTGCCGGGGTTTCGAGGACACGGATCTGGGGATGACTTCCATTCGCTCGGCAGGAATGGACGCGGTGGATGTGCGGGCCTTCGCCAGCCCGCCGGCTCAGACGCGCTTTCCCTCCTCCTCGTAATTCTGATCCTAATCCTGTTCCTCCCTTCCGAACCCAGCGGCAGAGCAGGATTAGGATTACGAGCAGGAAGGAAGGGTTCGTTCGTGTCTCAATGAACCCGCCTCCGAACCTCGGCGGCTACACGAGCGGGAAGAGCTTCGCCAGCAGCATCACCACGCCGAGGCCGACCACGCCCATCATGCTCAACATCACGGTGAACGTGCTGAGGCATTCCTTCTCGGTGAAGCCGCTCACCTTGCAAATCACCCAGAAGCCGCTGTCGTTCATCCACGGTCCCATCTTCGAGCCGCAGCCTATCGCCAGCGCCACCCAGACGGGATGGAAGCCCAGCAGTTCCGGCTTGGCCATGCCGCCGAGCATGCCCACTGCCGTGACCATCGCCACGGTGGCGGAGCCTTGCGCGATGCGCACCACAGCCGTAACCGCCCACGCCAGCGGCAGGATGCCGATGCTGTGGGTCGCCGACAATTCCTGGAGGCGCGGGCCGATGCCGGTCTGCTGGAGGACGCCGCCAAACGCGCCGCCCGCCGCGATGATGAGAATGATCAAGCCCGCCTCTTCCAACGCCACACCCACGCCCTTGTCCAGCACTTCGCCGGCCTTCTTCCCCTGCATCACCACGGTGCCCAGCGCGATAAGCGCCGCGATGCCCAGCGCGGTGGTCGAGTCGCCCAGCACGCGGATCACGTCCATCACCGCCGGACACGAGGCAAAGAGGTTCGCGTAAAATTCCGCCCCGCGCGCCGTCTCCAGTGGAGTGGCCGCGCTGATGAGCAGCACCGGCAGGAGGATCGGCATCACCGCGAGCCAAAAAGGTGGGAGAAGTTTCTCGTCCCGGTTCATCAATGTCTCCACATCGGTGAGCGATGACTTGGCGGTGTCGCGCAGCGGGATGTCCAGCCGGCGGTTGATCCAGCGCGCATAGAGCCAGCCCGAGGTGGCGGTGATGGCGCCCACCACGCATCCGGCGAGGATCATCAGGCCCATGTCCACGTTCAGCTCCTTGGCCACGAAGAGCGGCCCCGGCGTCGGTGGCACGAGGGAGTGCGTCATCGTCGCGCCCGCGATGATGCACAAGACATAGAGCGTGTAGTCCCGTCCCGTGCGCATCCGCATCGCCTTGCCCAGGGGAATCAACAGCAGGAAGACCGTCTCGAAGAAGACCGGGATGCCGAGCAGGAAGCCGCTGGAGATCAACGCCAGCGGCGTGCGCTGCTCGCCCAGGACACGCAGGGTGGAGCGCACGATGCGGTCCGCGCCGCCGCTGTCCAGAATGCATTTCCCAACGATGGAGGCGAACGCGATCAGCACTCCGATGCGCCCCGCCGTGGCCCCGAACTCGCGGGTGACGCGCTCGATCACGGGCTGGCCAGCCAGCTTCTGGGCGGCCTCGGGTGTCAGTTTCTTGCTCAGCCCATGCTGGACAACGGCCGCAGCCGGCGTGAGCGCGGCCACGACGAGCGCGCCAAGCACGAGCGCGAGAAACGCGTGCAGGCGCAGCGCGAGAATGCCGCCGAGCACCACAACCATGCCGAGCAGAAATATCCAGAGCGGGTCCATAACGAAGTCAGCAAACCGGGTGACGCGCGAAGTGTTCCGATGGGGGAGGGATGTGTCGAGGCGGGAGTGAGAAGCCAGAAGTCAGAAGTCAGGATGGGGGAGACGCAAGTTGGTTCTCCGCTGTTTTCGGTGGAATGAAAGCCAGCGGGCGGCGGCACTTCTCCCGGAGGGAGCTTGAAGCTTCGCCGGAGGATGAAGTGGAAGCTGGCGTTGCCCTTCAACGCAGAGACGCAGAGGACGCGAAGGAACGCAGAGGGTTTCAACACCAGCAGGGTTCAGCTTTTCGTGCCTTCGCCCAGCCCTTCTCTGCGCAACTCTGCGTCCTCTGCGTCTCTACGTTGAAGGGAAACGCCCTCATGCAAGGGCATCGTTGTGGCTGATAACCCCGCAATCCATTCCACCGAAAACAGCGGGGAACCCGCAAGTTCGGCACTGCTGCCTTCTGGCTCCTGGCTTCTGGCTTCAAGGGGCCTCACTGATTCGTGAACAGCTCCCAGTCTCCCACTTGTGCGAGGAGGCGCAGCGGCTTGCCACGCGCGAGCGGACGGGAGCTGGTGAAGGAGCCCTTGAACCCCACCACCAGCACGCGCCGCTGGCCGGCGAGCAGGTTGCTGAAGATGGAGTCGTCCTTGAGCACGCGGTCGCCGAAGCGGGCACGGTTGCCGGGAAACTCGAAGGGCATCCGGTGCTCTGGCAGGCCGGACAGCCAGGGCCGCCGCTCCGCGCTGATGACCGGGTGCGCGTAGAAGGGCAGCCCTTGCGGGATGCGGTGGCGCACGATGATCATGTCGCCCTCGCGGAACTCGCGCTTCAGGGCAAGACCCAGCGGCTTGAGCGTCTGGTTGCTGCGCAGGTCCGCCTCCACCAGCGGCGTGAGCGCCACCACGGCCAGGAGCGCAAGCGTGGCCAGTCCGCATGCCCAGCGGGTGCAAAGCGTCACCGACCATTTGCGGCTCTCCCACACGACGGCCCCGAGCAACATCGTGGCGGCGAGCGGTGTGACCTTCACCCACAGATGATCGTGGACTTTGAAGACGAACCAGCACGCGATGGGAAAGGCAATGAGCGGGAGCAGCGCGGCGGCAGGAAGCGCACGCCACAGCCAAGCTTGCGGGCCGGCCTCCGACTTGGCGTGTGGCGGCACAGTCGATGAACCTGCCGGGTCGTGTGCCGGCGCTCCGAAGACGGCTGGCCAACGCAGCGCCACCAGTGCGGCGAGTGCGGGAAACATCGGCAGGATGTAGTGCATCAGCTTGGCGCTGTTGACCGAGAAGAGCACGAAGGTGAAGCCCGCCCAGACGCTCAACACCAGCCATGCCTCTTGCGTGCGCGCGTCCATCGACCGCCAGTGCGCGCGCCGCCAGAGCCAGCCCAGCAGCAGCGTCCACGGCAGGAATCCGACGGCGAGCACGGGCAGGAAAAACCAGAAGGGCTGCGCGCGGTTCTTCACCGCCGCCTGCACCGCGTGGCCGACGATCTGCCCCTTGACCATGAACTCGAACGAGTTCGGCACAGTTTCCCAGACCATCAGGAACCACGGCAAGGCAAGCGCCACAAAGAGCGTCACGCCCGCGAGCGTTCCAAACAGCAAGATGCTCAAACGCGCGTCCGCAGTTCCGCTCCGCCACCAGAGCAACCCGCCGAACGGGACAAGTGTGAAATCTTCGGCCCCGGATTTTGGGATGCGCTTGCAACGCCACCAAAGGAGCGCGCCAAAGGCGACGAGCGGAATCACCAAAGCAATCGGTCCCTTCGTCAGCGCACCGCCCGCCATCGCAGCCCACGCCGCAAGCTGCCAGCCGAAACTCCTTCGCGCTGCCAGCCCCTGAGCATCCGCCGCCGGATCCTCCTCGCCTGACTCCTGACTACCGCCCGCTGACTGCTGACCGCTGACCGCTGACTGCTCCTCGATTCCGTCGAGGCTCCGCCAGCTCTGCCAGAAAAAGTAAATTGCCCACGCGATGAACTGCGTGAGGAAGATGTCCGTCGTCAGCATCCGCGCCATCACCCAGTAGAGGGTGGACGTGCTGAGGAGGAGCACGGCCCAACGCGCCGCAGCCGCGCCCGCGATCGAGCGAATGAGGAGGAAGGTGGCCCACGCCGCGCTGAGGCCCGCGAGCGCCAGCGGCAGGCGCACGGCCCATTCGTTCACGCCGAAGACGGAGAGCGACGCGGCGACGGCCCAGTAGGTGAATGGCGGCTTGTCGAGGTGCGGCACATACCAGATGTGCGGCACGAGCCAGTTGCCAGTCTCGACCATCTCGCGGGCGATCTCGGCGTAGCGGCCCTCGTCCGGCTCGTTCAGCGAGCGAGTGCCGAGCAGGCCGAGGAAGAGCAGGAGCACGAATGGCAGAAACCACCAAGGCGGGCGTTGGTCGGAATCGGCTTGCGGCACAGCGGAGTTTTAGCGGGTGAAGCGAGGAAGCGGAAGCGGCGAGTTGCGGGAAGTAGAGGACAGAGCGTGGCTGGGAGAGAATGGAGGACAGAGGAAAGCGTCGTGGCTGCTCGCAATCCTCCATCCTGTCTCAACCAGATTTCCCTGGGAGCGCAGTCGCATGGGCGCGGAGGGCTCGACCTTTGGGAAGCAGCGCCGAGGGGCGGAGCGCAAGGGGTTGAATCCGGACGCGGCGGGTCACCCAACTAATAGTGGTTCCGGCATGAAATAACCGTTGTCGGCAGTGTGGGTTTTCCGATAGATTTTGCGGCGTCTCGAAGTCGGGTTGCCGTGCCGTTTCCAAGCGGTTTTTTCCGGTGGGTTTGCCGTGCTTCGCGACAGCATTTTACAGAACCAATGTCCGCTGAATCCCAGACCTACGACGCCTCAAAACTCAGCCAGCTCAAGGGCCTCGAAGCCGTCCGCAAGAAGCCCGGCATGTATATCGGCGGCACGGACGAGCGAGCGCTGCATCACTGTGTGTCCGAGGTGCTGGACAACTCCGTGGACGAGCACCTGGCGGGGCATTGCGACCACATCGAGGTGACGATCCATGTGGACGGCTCGATCTCGATTCGCGATGACGGGCGCGGCATCCCGGTGGACGTCAATCAGGACAGCGGCTTGCCTGGCGTGGAGCTGGTGCTGACGACGTTGCACTCGGGAGGCAAATACGGGCAGGGCGGTTACAAGTTTTCCGGCGGCACGCACGGCGTGGGCGCGAAGTGTGTGAACGCGGTGAGCGAGTGGTTCGAGGTGGAGGTGACGCGAGATGGACAGGTGCATCACATGGAGTTCGAGCGCGGCAAGACCATGAAGAAGCTCGAGGTGATCGGAAAGGCCAAGGGGTCGGGCACGTTCATCACGTTCAAGCCGGACCCGGAGATTTTCCGCGAGACTGTGGAGTATAAGCCGGAGATCATCACGCAGCGGCTGCGGGAGCTGGCTTTCTTGAACAGCGGCTTGGAAATCACCTTTCTCGACGAGCGCAAGGCGAGCGGGGAGCGCGAGAAGTTTTTCTACAAGGACGGGATCGAGGAGTTCGTGAAGCAGCTCAACAAGAGCAAGACACCGATTCACCCCAAGCCGATCTCGTTCCGCAAGGAGTCGTCGGTGGAGACGGCGGACAAGAAGGTGGAGATCCATGTGGATGTGGTGCTGCAATACAACGACAGCTACAACGACCAGGTCCTCTGCTACACGAACACGATCCACAATCCCGACGGCGGGGCGCACCTGACCGGTTTCCGCAGCGCGATGACAAGTCGAACGAGCTGCTGAAGGACAAGGACCCGCAGATCACGGGCGACGATGTGCGCGAGGGCCTGACGGCGGTGGTCTCGATCAAGCACAGCGATCCGAAATTCGAGTCGCAGACGAAGGTGAAGCTGATCTCACCCGAGGTGGACAGCATCGTGGGTTCGGTGAGCTACGAAGGGCTGATGAGCTACTTCGATGCGAACCCGCCCGTCGCAAAACGAATTCTGGAGAAGGCGCTCAATGCCGCGCGCGCAAGGGAGGCAGCGCGCAAGGCGCGAGAGGCCGTGCGAAAGACGGCGCTGACGGGTGGCGGGCTGCCGGGCAAGCTCGCCGACTGCTCTGATCGCGATCCGGCCAACACCGAGCTGTATATCGTCGAGGGCGACTCGGCAGGCGGCTCCGCCAAGCAGGGCCGCGACCGGAAGTTCCAGGCGATTCTCCCGATTCGCGGCAAGCTCATCAACGTGGAGAAGGCGCGTCTGGACAAGGTGCTTCAGAACAATGAAATCCGAACGATGATCACGGCCATCGGCACGGGCATCGGCGATGGCGAGGGAGAGGGCGCGTTCGACCTGAACAAGCTCCGCTACCACAAGATCATCATCATGACGGACGCCGATGTGGACGGCTCGCACATCCGCACGCTGCTGTTGACGTTTTTCTACCGGCAGATGCACCAGCTCGTGAAGCAGGGCTACGTCTATATCGCGCAGCCACCGCTCTACTCCGTCACGCGCAAAAAGCGCACGGACTACGTGGACGACGACGCGCAGCTCAATCGCATCCTGCTGCAAAACGGCACAGAGGAGGTGCGCTTGAAGAACCTGGCGGACGGGCGCGAGTTCACGCCGAAGCAGTTGGAGGAAATCCTCACACTGCTGGAGTCGCTGGACAAATACGCCACGTTCATCCGGCGGCAAGGCGGGGACTTCGCGGACTACGTCGAGAAACGCGACGCGGACCACGCCTTTCCGGTCTATCTCATCAAGGTGCGCGAAGGGAACGAGGAGTCAGTCCACTACTTCGATGCGCTTCCCGCCGTCGAGCAGTTCAAGGCCGAGAATCCCGACCTCTACGGAGACGGCGAAACACGCGAGCAGGCCGAGAAGGCGCGCAAGCAGTCCAGGCGAGCGGTGGGCGTGGACTTGCATCTGGAGAGCAAGGCCATCGGCGAGCTGCTCGGCAAGCTCGCGAAGAAAGGACTCGCCGTGGACCATTACGCCGCCCAAGACGCGCCACTCTTCGAGCTGACCGAGGGCGAGGGCGAGCGCGCGATTGTGAAGCCGCTCTTCTCCATTCCCGAAATCCTCGATGGTGTGAAGACAGTCGGCAAGAAAGGCATGCAGATTTACCGCTTCAAGGGCTTGGGCGAAATGGACGCGAAGGAGCTCTTCGAAACGACGATGAACCCGGTGAAGCGCAAACTCCTGCGGATAGACCTCACCGACGCCGTCGAGGCCGAGGAGATGTTCGTCCGCCTCATGGGCGATGAAGTCGAGCCGCGCCGCCAGTTCATCGAGGACAATGCCCTGAACGTGCGGAATCTGGACGTGTGAAGAAAGAAATTGACGGATGTAGTCACATGTGACCACATTGCAGCCATGAAGACCAAACCACGCCCAACAAAACTCCCCGAACCGAAGTCGCAGACGATGGTGCTCAACGACGCCATCGCGATGCCCGAGCTTGGGCTGACGTTCCCCGTCCGCGTCGCCAAAGCCAAGCTCTCGGCCCTGCTGGAGTTGGTCGCTTCCGGGCAGGATGTGGTCATCACCTCGGATGGTGAGCCCAAAGCCAGACTTGTTGGCATCAAACAACGCGAGCGTGGCAAGGTGTTCCGTGGCATGGGGGATTACCTCATGAGCCAGCCCGTCCACGTTGGGCCCACGGCGGATGAAGTCATCCGCGAGGACCGTGACGCGCGGGGCTGGTAACGATGTATCTCGACTCCGCCATCATCGTGAAGCTGCTTGTCCGCGAACCGGACAGCGGGTGGTTCAACGAGCACCTCGACGGGTTGAAGTTTCAGACATCGGAGCTGGCGCTCACCGAAGTGCCCGCCGCTCTCTTGGCCAAGGAGCGCGCGGGTCAACTCACCGACCTGAAGCGCGCCGCCGCGCGCGTGCGGTTTGAGGAAATGGTCGAAGACGAGGCCCTCGTCCTGCTGCCGCTGAATCGCGCCGTCCTCCAGAGGGCCGCCAACATTATCCAAGCCTGTCACCCGCGCGTGCCCTTGCGGACGCTGGATGCCATTCACGTTGCGACCTGCGACTTGAGCAACTGCGCCCCGCTGTGCGCCACCGACAACCGGTTGCGCGCCGCCGCGCAGCATCTCGGCCTCCAACTTTTCCCCGATCGACCCGAAGACGTCACGATCGCCAACTAGCTTTTCCCCATGCCCGACGAAACTCCACCCACTCCCACGCCCGCACAGACCGGCTCCGCCTACACGCAGGGCGAAAAAATCACCAAGATAAACGTCGCCGACGAGATTAAGAACTCGTTCCTCGACTACTCGATGTCCGTCATCATCTCGCGCGCGTTGCCCGACGTGCGCGACGGCCTCAAGCCCTCGCAACGCCGCATCCTTTACGCGATGCACGAGCTGTCGCTCTTCCCCGGGCGCAAGCACTACAAGTGCGCCAAGATTTGCGGCGACACCTCCGGCAACTACCACCCGCACGGCGAGGCGGTGATTTACCCCACGCTCGTCCACATGGCCCAGCCGTGGGTCATGCGCGAGAAGCTCGTGGACGGCAAAGGCAACTTCGGCTCCGTCGAGGCCGACCCGCCCGCCGCGATGCGTTACACCGAGGCCCGGCTCACGCACCTGGGCGCGGCGCTGATGCAGGACATGGACCGGGACACGGTGGACTTCGTCCCGAACTACGACGAGCGCATGACGGAGCCCACCGTCTTCCCGGCGGCCTTCCCGAACCTGCTCGTCAACGGCGGCACCGGCATCGCCGTCGGCATGGCCACGAACATGCCGCCGCACAATCTCGGGGAAATTGTGGACGGCATCTGCGCGCAGATTGACGACCCGGCCATCACCATCGCGGGCCTGATGAAGTTCATCAAAGGCCCTGACTTCCCGACCGGCGGCTTCATCTGCGGCATCGAGGGCATCAAGAATTATTTCGAGACCGGGCGCGGCTCCATCAAGCTGCGCGGCAAAATCGGCAGCGAGGAATTGCGCGGCAACCGCGAGCAGCTCGTCATCACGGAAATCCCCTTCAACGTGAACCGCGCTGCGCTCGAATCGAGCATCGCCGACCTCGTGAACCAGAAAATCATCACGGACATCTCCGCGATGCGCAACGAGTCCGACGAGCACTGCCGCCTCGTCATCGAGCTCAAGCGCGACGCCCTGCCCAAGGTCGTCATCAACAATCTCTTTCAGCACACCCAGCTCGAGATTTCCTTCAGCGTCAACGCCCTCGCCATCGACCACGGCAAGCCCAAGACGCTGAACCTCAAGCAGCTCATCTCCGCCTACATTGACCACCGCCGCGAGGTCATCCTGCGCCGCACCCGCTTCGAGCTGCGCAAGGCCGAGGACCGCGCCGAGATTCTCGAAGGCCACCTTGTCGCCCTCGCCAACCTCGACGAGTTCATCCACATCATCCGCAGCAGCGACAACAAGGAGGAAGCCCGCGTCAAACTCCTCGCGTTCGAATGGACGCGCGAGCAGGTCGAGCGCTGGGGCATTCTCATTCGTCGCGAAAACCAGCTCACCGACGGTCGTTACTCGCTCGCCGAACGCCAGGTGGACGCCATCCTCGAACTCCGCCTCTACCAGCTCACCGGGCTTGAAATTGACAAGGTCGAGGCCGAATACAAAGCCCTCCTCGAAGTCATCAAGGACCTGATGGACATCCTCGCGAAGGAACCGCGCGTCATGGGCATCATGAAGGCCGAGCTGAAGGCCATTAAGGAAAAGCACGCCACGCCGCGCCTCAGCCAGATTGTCCCCGACGAAGGCGAGATTGCCATCGAGGACCTCATTGCCAACGAGGGCGTCATCATCACCCTCACCCATGCCGGCCTGCTCAAGCGCACCGCCGTCTCCGCTTACCGCGCCCAGCGTCGCGGCGGCAAGGGCGTCATCGGCATGACCACGCGCGAAGCCGACACGCCCGAGGAGAGCGACTTCATCGAGCACCTCTTCACCGCCAGCACGCACGACTACCTGATGTTCTTCACGAACAGCGGCCGAGTGTATGTCGAGCGCGTCCACGAAATCCCCGACATGGGTCGCGCCTCGAAAGGCCGCAGCATTGCGAACCTCCTCGAACTCCAGGCCAACGAGAAAATCGCCGCCCTCATCCGGATCCAGTCCAAGACCGATGCCAACAAGGCCGACGTGACCTGGCAGCAGCCGGGCGAACTCTTCTTCGCCACGCAGCAGGGCACGGTGAAGAAGACCACCCTCAACGAATATGGGAACGTCCGCAAAGGTGGCATCATCGCCATCGGCATTGATGCAGCCGACAAGCTCATTGACGTCAAGCTCACGCGCGGCAGCCTCGTGGAGAGCGACGAAGTGAAAGACCCCGGCGACGATGTTGTCCTCATCACCCACAGCGGCATGAGCATCCGCTTCAGCGAAGCCGATGTGCGCTCCATGGGCCGGGGCGCAGGCGGCGTCAAAGGCATCACCTTGGAAGCAGGAGATGAAGTCGTCGCCCTCGCCATCGTCGTGCCCGACGCGACCCTGCTCGTCGCCGGCGAAAATGGCATCGGCAAGCGCACCTCCTTCGACGAATATCTCGTGCAATCCGAAAGCGGCGCGCGCAAGCAATCCCGCGGCGGCAAGGGCCGGATCACCATGAAAGTCGGCGACAAGACCGGCGGCGTGGTCGGCGCGCTCACCGTGCAGGATGCCGACGAAATCATGCTCATCACCGCCGGAGGCCAGATGGTCCGCATCCCCGTGCAGGGCATCCGCGAGGCGGGCCGCAACACCATGGGAGTGAAGCTCGTCAACCTCGACCCCGGCGACAAGCTCCTTGCCATCGCCCCCGTCATCAGCGAGGAGCGAGGCGAGGAAGCCCCATCCGCCTGAGCCTCGTGCCGGCGACTTGCAGTCGCCGTCATCTGTGTGCACGACACCCGACGGCGAGTGCAACTCGCCGACGCAGGTTCATGGGCAGCCGAACGCCCACCTTTTTCATTCTCTCCACTTCGCACCACGACTAGCCTGCTCGCGTGTTGCCGGAACGAAAATGGGAAGCTGAACCGCTGCTGCGCTTCGTCGCGGGCGTGTGCTTCTGCCTCTCCATCGGCACACTGGCGACCAGCGCCATTCTCCCCGCAGCTGCCTTTGCCACGCAGGAGGGAAAGTTCTTTCTGTTCGTGAGCAACTCCATCGTGCTGCACGGCGGCACATTGCTGCTCGTGGCCATCTTCCTGCGCGAGCACGGCATTGGGTGGCGGGAGGGATTTGGCTTCAAGAGCGCCGGTCTGCTGCGCACGCTCTCGCTCTCCCTCGCCGGAGTCGTCATCGCGTTGCCGATGGCACTGGCGCTTCAGCAGCTTTCCGCGATGGGCATGAAGAGCGTCAGCGTGCAGCCGGAGGTGCAGTTGGTGGTGCAGACCTTGCAGGCGACACAAACCCTGCAACAGCGCGTGTTCTTCGCGTTCGTCGCCATCCTTGGCGCGCCGGTGGTCGAGGAAATCATCTTCCGCGGCATCCTCTATCCCGCCCTCAAGCAGCGCGGCTGGCCGCACCTCGCGCTCTGGGGCACGTCGCTTTTTTTCGCGCTCACGCACGCGAACGTGGCCACCTTCCTGCCGCTGACCTTCCTCGCGATGGTGCTGGTGTTCCTCTACGAGCGCACCGGCAACCTCCTCGCGCCCATCCTGACCCACAGCCTGTTCAACGCGGCGAACTACTTCGCCCTCGTCTTTCAGTCCGAGCTGAAGGAGTTCTTCAAAGTGCAACCGTGAAGGAGTTCGACCTCATCGCGCGCCTCAAGGCCACGCTCCCCACGCACGAGTCGGTGCTGGCCGGCGCGGGCGACGACTGCGCCGTGCTGGACCTCGGCCTGCCGCACCATCTCGTGCTCTTCAAAACCGATGCTGTCGTCGAGGGCGTCCACTTCACCATCGACGCGCCTCCGGAAAAAATCGGCCACAAAGCGCTTGCCCGCTGCCTCAGCGACATCGCCGCGATGGCCGGCACGCCCACGCACGCCGTCGTCACGCTCGCGCTGCCAGAGAAGTTCGACACCGCGCGCATCGAGGCAATCTACGCGGGGATGAACGCGCTCGCGCGGAAGCACGGCGTCGCCATCGTCGGCGGCGAGACAACCACCAACCCCGAGCGGCTGCTGCTCTCCATCGCGCTCCTCGGCACCGTGCCGCGCAGCCGCCAAGTGCTGCGCTCCGGGGCGAAGTCCGGCGACGCCATCTTCGTCACCGGCACGTTGGGCGGCTCGTTGATCGGGCGGCATCTCGAATTTGAGCCGAGGCTGGCGGAGGCTCGCTGGCTGGCCGAACGCTTCACCGTCCACGCGATGATTGATTTGAGCGACGGCCTTGCGGGTGACCTGCGACACATTCTCGAAGCCAGCGAAGTGGGTGCCGACCTGCTGGCGAGCGCCATTCCCATCAGCCGGGCCGCCAAACTTCAGACACGCGAGGAATCCTCCGCCAAGCCACCGCTGCTTGCCGCACTCACGGACGGCGAGGATTTTGAACTGCTCTTCACCGTCGCCAGCCGGACAGCCGTGCCGCTTCTGGACGCGTGGAAGGCGCAGTTCCCCGACGTGAAGCTCTCGTGCGTCGGCAAGATCACGTCCGCACCTGGCCTGCGCCTCCGCGACGAGCGCGGACTGCGCGAGTTCAACCTGCGCGGCTTTGAACACTTTTCGAGTTGAGCCACAGATGAACACAGGCGAGAAGCTTTGTCAGGAGGGCAGGAAGGCAGGAGGGAAAAGGCGGTCTATGGCCTTTGTTTCCTGGCTTCCAGCCCTCCTTATGAACTCTTTTTCTCCTTCATCTGTGTCCATCTGTGGCTGATGAAAGTGTGCCTCACCAATTCGCCGGAAGAGACCGCCGCGCTCGGCGAGGCGTGGGCGAGAGAAACTGCGCATGGCTGGACGTTGGCGCTCTGCGGCGACCTCGGCATGGGCAAGACACAGTTGGTGAAGGGTCTCGCGCGTGGGCTGGGCATCACGGCGCGCATCGCCTCCCCGACCTTCGCGCTTGTCAACGAGCACACCGGCGGACACCTGCCGCTCTTCCATCTCGACCTCTACCGGCTCGACACCCGTGCGCAAATCGCCGGCGCGGGGCTGGACGAATACTTCTTCACCCCGCGCGGCGTGACGGTGGTGGAGTGGGCGGAGCGGTGGTTCGGCACCGCTCCGAGTTCCGAGTTCCGAGTTCCGAGTTTCTCCGGTCGGCTGCGCTGGGTGAAGCTCACATCTGAAAGCGAGACGACACGGCGCATCGAGTATGAAGATTTTGGCTCTTGAGTTCTCCTCCGCCCGGCGCGGCGCGGCGGTCGTCGAGGTCGTGCCGGCGGTTTGCAATCGCCGACTAGACGCATCGTCAGCCACAGAAGGGGACAGCACGTCAGCGGCGCGGGGCGGGCGTGTCCTCGGGCTTGCCGTGGCTGAGGGCATCGTGCCGGGGCCGTTCGAGTTGATTGAGTCGGCCCTGCGATCGGCGGGAGTCGAGCGTGAGCAGGTCGAATGCATCGCGGTTGGGCTGGGGCCGGGATCTTACACGGGCATCCGATCGGCCATCGCGCTGGCGCAAGGCTGGCAGCTCGCGCTCGGGGTGAAATTGCTGGGCATCAGCACCGCTGAAGTGCTGGCGAGCACGGCGCAGGCAGCGGGTGTGGCAGGCCGCGTCACCGTGGTGATAGATGCTCTTCGCGAAGAATTTTACTCGGCCAGTTACGAAATCACAGCGGGTGGCTGGCGTGAGACAGCTCCGCTGCGACTGCTCAAACGCGAAGCCGTCGAGGCGCTGGCGGCAGCTGGCGAGATTCTCCTCAGCCCGGATGGGAAATGCTTGCCTGCTGGAGCCAAGCTGGTTTTGCCTTCCGCTGCCGAACTCGGGCGGCTGGCTTCCCTGCGCGACGACTTCCAACCAGGCGAAAAGCTGGAGCCGATTTACTTGCGCGAGACGAGCTTCGTGAAGGCACCTGCACCGAGGTTTTACTGAACTGGAGCGCGGACGCCAAAGTCCGCCGGAGCCGACACCATCCGGTTTCAACCCTGACTCCAAAGTCGGACTCGATCCTTCGGCGAGGAACGCGGCCTTCAGGCCGATGAAATATGCGCAGGCCAACTGGTTGCCGAATGCGCTTTTCCTCCCGAGCCAGCTGCGACGTGAACGCCCCGCTCAGTGCGCCTCTTACGGGTCCCCTGCGGTTCCGATTTCGGAACTCGTGGTTGGTTTCCCAAGAAGGCCAGGCTCCAACCAGGCGCGGAGGGCTGGCACTTCTCTCTACCTTTTCCTGGGGTTTGTCAGCTCAAAGGTCGCCGCCATGCTGAGATGCTGGGCCTTCCTTCCGGCCTGCTCCGCCTCTGCGTGGATGGGGATCAAGCCATTCCTGCTGCAATAAATGTTGTCCAGACGCATCCACGCGGGGATATGCGTGTTGCCGGGAAAAGTCGCGCCCACGCCTTGCCCGCGTTCGTTGAAGGCTTCGATCCAGTTTTCGCGGTAGTGCCGGTAGGCCTGTCCGTGCGTCGGCACGTTGAAATCGCCGCAGACGATGAACGGGACTGAGAGGGAGCGTGTGGCGGAAACCATTTTTTGCGCGAGATCGAGCTGATGCCGGAAAAACTTTGAGTTCTCCTCGCGGATCTTGTCGCCGTGCCCTCCCTCGCGCCCCAGCAGCGCGGAGAATGCGCCCAGGCCCTTCATTGCGTTGATCTGGTCGCGAGGTGTCGGCATGTGGACGACGAAGACCAGAAGGGATTGGCCGTGTGCCTCCACTTCAAACCACGCCGCCACCCGGCGCCGGGTTTCGGCAGGGTCGGGCCACGGCAGCGCGTCGGCGGCGCGGATGGGAAATTTGCTGATGAGCATGAACTGGTCCTTCACCACGATGTAGCGGTCGGGATACATCTCCGCGAGCTTGGGCCCACGACCGGCAGCGGTGTCCTGCAACGCGATGATGTCCGCCTTCTGCAGGTCGGCAAAATCCTTGAAGCCAGTCTCGCTGGCCTGGCCGATGTTGTTGGTGACGATCTTGACGGTCGGACCGATGGGGACCTGCCATCCGTGCCATCGCAGATCCATGAAGCCAAAAAGCACCACAGGGATGCACAGCGCCTGCGGCAGTAGCAGGCGTGCGTAAAACAGCAGCGACGGAGGCGCGAGCACTGCCACCGGCAGCAGCCAGCCCCAGGGTGGCAGATACATCCCAGTGCTCAGAAACTGGTGGGTCTCCGCGTGGTATTCGAGTCCGTAGAGGATGGCCAGCAGCGCCACGCAGTAAATCACCGTCAACGCCGTCAGTGTGAAGCGCGTCCACGTCAGGAGCCGTTGCATCATGGTCACTCCGCTTCCGTGAAGCACGCCGTGCTCGCGCGGACGGGAGTAGTGCGCATCGGGCTGCGGTTCATCGGTGTTGTCGGGGGGATAGTCACGTGCGGCCATAAGTGTCGTTTCCAATGAACGGCCAATCAGCCGTGCCGTCCTGCTTGGTGGCGCAAAGAAGTAGTCGGCGGCAGTGCGGATTGCACGGAAAAAGAAGCGCCTCAAGAGGGACGCTCCGGCCTTTGCGGTGCGCCACCGCTACTCGTTGATCCCGCTGTGTGAAAAATCCCTCTCCTCCGGCAGCCATGTCTCTTCCAGCTCTTCCCATCGGGAAAGTTTGCGAGCTCCACCGGGGGCGCTGTCATCGGCGATGGGAACTCCGGGTGGCGGGATGCTCAGTGGGAACAATGCGACAGCAGGCGGCGCTTCGGGTGGTGGCGACGATGATGGCTGCGTGCTCATGTCAGCAATTTCTTCTAAGGAACTCCGTGTAAGTTGTTCACGAATCTCATTCGCGCAAGGGGCAATTTTTCGCAGCCCGAATCTTGGCGGTCTCCCAACGGCCCTTGCTTGTCCCCCGGGCGCAAATCAGGAATTGCGAACCTCTCATTAGCACACGGCTTCAGGGTGTTGGTGCATGAGCACGATGGCCAGGCGTTTCAACGGCTTTTGCAAACCGCCCAGCAAGCCATCTGGGGCAGACTGCTGAATTCCTGAGCCGCAAGCCGAATTCGTCGAGGCCAACCCTTCAGCCGATCCCTCGCCGCATCGACTCCAAACGGTAGGTTCCCATGATGCACTCGTCCACAGCTCCGCGTTCTTTGAGCAGAGCGGTAGTCAGCGTCGTGCCGCACGCGGTCCGCAGCCGTTCGGCAGAGGTCCCCTCGATCAAGAGCACCCAAGACGGGACCTCGGTAGCATTGTTACGCGCCTGCTGCTCCACGGTTTTTATCCCGGAGCCCGCCGCATCCGTGACGCCCAGGTGCGCACTCAGGACGCCGACGCAGCCCAAAAGCGCGGGGAACGCCTCGGCCAGCAAAAACCACTGCAAGGATTCAGCGCGGGCCTCGGCAACAGACAAGCGCAGCGTGGCGATCATGCCGCCATGGCCCATGCCCTGCGAGCCGGCCACGCGGCACAAGCCCCTCGACACGTTGCGAAAATACGGAAGAGCTTGTTTTGTCCAAGGCGTCGGAGCATTGAGCCGGGCAAGATACGCCTCGCCGACAAGAACCTGAAACGTGTCCACCTCGTAGAGGTTGAAGTAGTCTTGGCCATCACCCTCAACGCGGAGGTAGCGCCGGCCGCGCCGGAAGCCGGGGATGGCGAGGCGCTCGGGCATGTGCTCCCGATCATGCCATTGGTAAAAGGTCTCCAGGCCCTCGGGAGCGAGGTCGTGCCAGATGGCGACGAAGGCATCACCCGCCAGTCCGTTTGCCTGCTGCGCGTTCATCGGTGTCATAAGAGGCGTCAACCCGTGTAGGAATTTGCTTTCTGGCTGCGGCGCAGCTCCGTCGCAGAAGGTCGCCCTTCCCCGATGCAGTGTGGGTTACGGTTTGGGTTGCCTCGATCGCATGAACTCGGCGATCTGCTCGATGGCTTCCCGGGACTCCGGAAGCCCCCGAATCTGGAACACGTGGACCATGCCCGGCCAGACTTCGAACCTCACAGGGATCCCGTCCGAACGAGCCTTCTTTGCCACTCGGACACTGTCGTCACGGAGCATTTCGTGCTCGCCGACCTGAATGAGCAACGGCGGGATGCCGCGGTAGTCGCCAAAAACAGGAGAAGCCAGTGGGTTGCGGGGATCGATCTTGGCCAAGTAGCGGTCCCGGAACTCGGGCATGGTTCGCGCACTGATAATGGGGTCATGAACGGTTTTCAGGGACTCGCTCGCCAGCGTGAAGTCCGTGGCCGCCGACAGAGCGATTCCTCCCGCCGGGAGCGGCCGCTTCCGGTCTCGCAGTGCCAGCAGCGTTGCCAAAGTCAGGTTGCCGCCCGCCGAATCCCCGGCGATGAATGTGGCCTTGGCGGGACTGGGGCCGGACGGCCCGTTCCCGATCAACCAATCGTGAGCGGCGATACAATCCTCAAGCCCGGCGGGGAAGGGATGCTCCGGCGCGAGCCGGTAGTCGGGCAGGAGAACGGCACACTTGGCCGCCACCGAGATGTCGGCCGCCAGCGCAAGATAGTTTCCTCCCGACCCCGAGACCCAGCCGCCGCCGTGCAGATAGAGGAGCCGCAGATCGGGGTTCGCGCCGGGCGCCAGAACCCATTCACACGGAATCTCCCCGACCTTCGAGCGAATGAGCCTGACGCCGTTGATGGTGGGCTCGCGGCGGGCGCCCATGCCAGCACGCAAGCCTTTGAGATCGAAGTCGGCTGCGCCGAAGGGCGGATTCTTGCGCCGACTTTCAAGGTATGCGACGCCTTCGGGAGAGACCACCCGCTGCTTGTCTGCCGACCCTTCCGACGACGACGGAATGCTGCCCTTGTCCTTCTTGGAACTTGCAGCAAAAACTGTCTGAGCTGGGACTTGCTGAAGAGCCACCTGCGGCTCTGGCAGGTTGTCGGCCGCTACAGACGCGCCGACAGCTACCACGAAGAGGAGCAGCGCGGTGCAAGAACAGCGTTTCATCACAAGGCTCCATTTTGGTGATGAGCGGGGTGATGCTCGCATAATTGACAGAAATTTGGTTTTGGAATTCGGAGCGGGTCTTGAACCATTGGAGTTGCTATCAGCCTACTTCTCCCCGTTGTCCTGCGCGTGGAGCGCGACGAGTGAGAGCACGAAGGACAAGGCGAAAGGGAAGGGTTTCACGCACGAGAATTTGCCAGCTTGAGGCGGAGTGACAATGCGAAAGTCCATCCCCGATTTTCATTCCCGCTTCCGCAAGCAATACAGCTTCGTCAGCGTCCGGATGAGCAGGCGGTCGCCGGCGATGGCCGGGGTGGCCATGCACATTTCATCGAGGGGGTTCTTGTGGAGCAGTTGGTATTCGGGGCCGGCGGCGAAGACGTAAGTGTCGCCATCTTCGCTCAGCGCGAAGATCTTTCCGTTCGCCGCCCACGGTGACGCGGTGAAGGCGGTGTTGCCCCCGGGGCGGATGCGTTGCTTGTCGTAAACCGGTCCGCCGGTGCGCGCGTCGTGGCAGCTCAGGAATCCAAAGTCGAACAGCACATAGAAGTGGTCTCCATAGATGAGCGGCGAAGGATTGTAGGGCGCGGCGACCGGCTGCGACCATGCGATGAACGCGTTGCTCGTCTCGCCTGGCTTGAGGCTGATGTCGCCGGACGCGCCAGGTTTGATGGCGAACACGGGCCGGGTCTTGTCGCCCACGTAACCGGAACAGACGTAGAGCAGGCCGAATTTCGAGAACGGGGTGGGGATGACAATCGTGGACATGCCGCCAAGCTCCCAGAGCAGTTTGCCGTCGAGGTCGTGGGAGCGGACGCGTTTGGTCCCGCAGGTGATGAGTTCGGTGCGCAACTCGTTCTGCCAGACATAGGGCGTGGCCCAGTTGCTTTTCTCGTCGCGTTCCACGCGCCACAGTTGGCGTCCGGTCTTCGCGTCTAGTGCGACGGCGAAAGATTTTTCGTCGTTGTCATTCACGATGAACACGAGGCCGCCATGGACCACGGGCGAGGCAGCCGAGCCCCAGCCGTAACGCGTCTTAACCGGCGGCCAGTTGGTCTGCCAGAGTTTCTTGCCGGCCATGTCGTAGCAGAACAGACCCACGTTGCCGAAATAGGCATAGACGCGCTCGCCATCGGTGATGGGCGTTTCGGAGGCGTAGCTGTTCTTGACGTGCAGCCGATTCAGCGGGGCGGCGCGGTGCGCCTCCTGGCGCCACAGTTCACGCCCGGATTTGAGGTCATGACAGAGGGTCAGCCAGCGATGCGCCGCCGTGGGAATCTCTTTGCGCTCACCACCGAAATAGAGGCCCTTCTTGGGCGGCTCGACTTCACCTTCGCTTGTCACCGTTGTCACGAACACGCGATCGCCCCAGACGATGGGCGCGGACCAGCCGCGTCCGGGCACCTCGATCTTCCACGCGACGTTCTCGTTCGTGCTCCAGCGGTCGGGCAGGTCCGGGTTGTCAGCCACGCCCAGGGCACCGGGTCCTCGGAACTGGGGCCAGTTGCTGACAGCGGCACAAACAGACGCGGCGGATAAAACGAGCTGGAGCCCAATAATGACTCGGCAGACATGGCGCGGGAAACTCATGAGCGCAGTCTTGTGAGGGCACGGCTTGTCAGCAAGCAAAAGAGCCGACGCAAACCTCCGAAAAGATTGATTCACTTGATCCGCTTCAGTGCTGCCCTCAGCCACGCTTGAACCGCGAAGCGTCCGAATGGCGCGGCCGCCCGCCGCATCGCGGGCGGATGCTCATTCACCACAACCGCTCCGGCCGCACGGCACAGCCGCTCGCCTCCTCCCCCGCACACGAGGCCGGATGCGGTTCACGTCGGGAGCCTGAGGCGTGATGTTGCTCATCAGGAACTTCCCCCCACCGCGTCCGTTTGATGCCATTTCGGAATGAGATTCGGTGGAATGGCAATGAACCACGACGTGCGCTGACTCCCTCCCCCTTCCTCGGAGGAAGGGAGAAGGCGCGCGTCGTGGCATCCTGTTTGCATTCCACCGACCGGCATTGGGAATTGGTATGATTCCACCGGGTTTCGGCAGCGCTCAGCCAGTCATCTTCGGCCCGTCTGTCGCAGATATGGCCAGCCGCGCCGACTTTCCAGAGAGGGACGAGCCACGCGTTACCTGCGTGGAGGGGTGCTGATGAAGTTCTCCGCGTCGTCCGGGTTACCGCTGCCCTTGTATTTCGCCACGTGCGGAAACGGGAAGAGTGGACGGGTGCGAATGACCTTGCCGCTCGCGTCGCGCTTCTCTGCCATGAGCTTCTCCGGTGCCTGGCCTTCCTCGACCCAGCGGAGGATGGCTTCATTCAAGCCAGTGGGGGTTGCGCCCGCGCCGCGGAAGCCGTGGTCCACGCCGGGCACAAGGAACAGCCGGGCGAACTCGGCGGTCTTCGCTTCGCCACCCATGCGTTGCTGCAACCGCCGGTAGTAATCAATGCTGCCCGCCGCCGGAATCAGCTGGTCGGCAAGCCCGTGGTAGATGATGACCTTGCTGCCGCGGTCACGGAAGCGGGTGAGATCGGGGTCGTCGGTGCCGATCACCGCGCCGTATTGCTCCACGGACTTGGTCCAGAGCTGCTCAAAGCCCGCGTGGTTCAGCGTGGTCCAATCCCACTTGGCATCTTGCGCCAGAAAGTAGATCCAGTAGTCGAGCGAGATGCTAAACGGCCTGCCCTTGAGCGGCGAGCCCGTGGTGCCGGCATATGCGAACATGTCCGCACCGCGTTCCAAGCCATGCCACATGAAGCTGCCATCACGCCGGCGCGGGCCTTGCCAAATCTTGCGGATCACCTCGGCGTCGGGGGCTGTGAACGTCTCCCCGCCCACCTTGGTGCCCACCAGTGCCTGCGGGTCGTAGGCGCAACGAAGCGGATCGTCGATGACCCCGTCCTTCACGCCGTCATCCGTGTCGCTGGCGGCGATGGCAGCGGCGGTGGCAGCGTCCAGTTTTGCCTTCGACACGAAGTTCGACGTGGAGAGCATGACCACCTCGGGCCAGAGGCCCGCGGGCACGAAGCGCTGCCAGTTGATCGCGGGGCAGGCGGAGAGAATGCCATCGTAGTCCTCAGGGAAGCGTTGCGCCTCCATCAGGCCCTGACGTCCGCCTGTCGAGCCGCCGACGAAATACGAGTAGCGCGGAGCCTTGCCGTAAAACGCCTTGGTGACCGCCTTGCCCACCACGGTCATCTCGTGGATGCCGAGATAGGCGTTGTCAATGATGCCCTGCCAGTTCTGCCGCCCGGTCGCGTCGAGCGCGAAACTCCCGCTGCCCCCCTCGTGCCCGGTGTCCGTCGCCCCGGCCGAAAAGCCCCGGGCCACCGGGCCGCGCACGCTGCCGGGGTTCCCCCCGACGAAGCCGCCGCCGCCCGTGCCTTGAAAGCGCCCGTTCCAGTTCGTCAACGGCAGCCCGACCCAGACCTTGATGCGGTTGGTCGCCGGTGGATGCGTGACGATGGCGGTCACGAGACAGGTGTTGAGCTTCTCATCCACCACCACCGACTCGATCGTGGTGTTCGGCAGCAACAGCCGCTTGAGGGCTTCCGGGGCGCATACCGGTGCCAGCCCCGGATACAGCCGTGATTCTGCGGCGGGCGCAGCCGTCAGAGCGTTCGCGACCAAGAGCACGGACAGGAGTCGGCGGATTCGAAGGCAAGTCAGGCAGCGTGGGAGGTTCATAGTTCAGAGGCGTGTTACTGGAACTTGAGCGCGATGACAACTGCCGTGTTGCTGGTGTTGCTGGAGCAGTCCGCACACGGCGTCAATCGAGTGACAGTGGGCGGAGACTTACTCACTCCGCGCTCTCTTGGCCGCAATTGCTTCTCTTTGCGTTTTTTGCGGCCATTCCATTTCAGAGTTCGGGCTAAAGAAGCGCGCTTGTTTGCCGATGATCCCCGGGCGACGCGCACTGCATGTCTCACGCCCCACAAGCCCCACTTGCGCGCCCGCCTGACGGCGGCGCTTCCGTCCCGGCTTCGGAGCCGACACAGGGCGGTGCGCCCTTCCGTTCCACGGAGGCGTTCTACCATGTGATGGTGGACAACCTGCCGCACTTCGTGTTCCGCAAGGATCCGCAGGGCCACTTCACCTACGCCAACCAGCTCCTGTGCGAAAACCTCGGAAGAGACCTGGAAGAACTGCTCGGCAAGACGGACTACGACCTGTTTCCGCCGGAATTGGCGAAGAGATACCAGGACGGCGACCAGCGCGTCATGGGCTCGGGCCAGAAACTTCAGGCCACAGAGGAATACCGCCTGCCCGATGGCACCCAGCGCTTCATCGAATCCATCAAAGTGCCACTCTTCGACCCCTATGGGCGCGTCGTGGGTGTGCAAGGCGTCTTCTGGGATGTCACCGAGCACAAGCAAGCCGAGGAGTCCATCCGCGAGCAGGCCGAACTGCTCAATCTCGCCGGAGACGCCATCATTGTGCGCGATTCCCGGGGCCACACAGCCTTCTGGAACCGGGGTGCCGAGCGCCTCTACGGCTGTAGCGCCACCGAGGCCAAGGGCCAGCCCACAGCCGCACTCACCGGCGGGGATGCGGACAAGCTCATGGAGATCGAACTCAGTCTCCAGACCCGCGGCGAGTGGAGCGGGGAGCTTAAACAGAAGTCCCGCTCCGGCACCGAGCTGACCGTGATGAGCCGCTGGACGCTCGTGCGCGACGCGCAGGGCCAGCCCAAGTCCGCACTCATCATCAACACCGACCTCACCGAGCGCAAACGCCTCGAAGCGCAATTCCTCCGCGCACAACGCATGGAAGGCGTCGGCACCCTGGCCAGCGGACTCGCGCATGACCTCAACAACATCCTAGCCCCCATCATCATCGCCGTCCCCCTGCTGCGCTGCAAACTCACCGAGGGCGAAGCCAACGAGATCGTCACCACCATCGAGAGCAGCGCCCAACGCGGAGCCAGCATCATCCGCCAGCTCCTCACCTTTGGCCGAGGCGTCGAAGGCGAGCGCATCCCAGTCACCGTCCGCTACCTCATCCAGGACACCATGAAGATCGCCCGCGAGACCTTCCCGCGGAGCATCCGCCTGCGCGCCCTCCTCCCCGACGACCTCTGGTCCGTCCTGGGCGACCCCACCCAGATTCATCAAGTCCTCCTCAACCTCGCCGTCAACGCCCGGGACGCCATGCCCGCCGGCGGGGAACTCTGCTTCGTCGCGCAGAACCTCGTGCTGGACGAGCAATACGCCGCGATGAACATCAAGGCAAAACCCCTCCCCCATGTCCTCATCCGCGTGCAAGACACCGGCTCCGGCATCCCCCGCGAGTTGCGCGACAAGATTTTCGACCCCTTCTTCACCACCAAAGAGGTGGGCAAAGGCACCGGGCTGGGACTCTCCACAGTCGTTGGCATCGTCAAATCCCACGGCGGTTTCATCGAACTCGACACCGAGCTGGGGCGAGGCACCGCCTTCAGCATCTACCTCCCCGCCCTGCCAGACGCGCAGCCCATCGAGGGCATCGTGGACATCCTCCCCTCACCCAACGGCTCCGGCGAGTCCATTCTCGTCGTGGACGACGAGGAAAGCGTGCGCGACACGACACGCAAGATGCTCGAACGCCACGGCTACCGGGTGCATACGGCAGGTGAAGGCTCCCAAGCCCTCGCCCTCTTCTCCACGCGCCTGGGAGAAATCAGCCTCGTCATCACCGACGTGGACATGCCCGTGATGGACGGCCTGGCCCTCGTGCGCGTCCTGCGCAAGATGTCACCCGACCTCCAGATCATCGCCTCCACCGGCCTCAGCACCGACCAACGCATCGGAACCCTGCGTGACCTAGGCATCCAACAACCCCTCTTCAAGCCCTACACCGCAGATGAACTGCTCCAAGCCGTCCACGCAGCACTGCACAAGGCCGGGTAGTGGAAGGACTCAGCAGCAGGAAAAGAGGAGTCAGCAGCCAGAAGTCAGAAGTCAGAAGTCAGAATGGGGAGTGACGAGGCCCGACACTGTTGCTCTCCTCCCTCGGTCTCCTGTCTTCTGTATTCTGGCTCCTTTCTTCTGACTTCTGGCCTCTCTACCAGTAGTCGCAGGCTTTAGCCTGCGCGCGGTGAGGGGAGAGATGGGACATACGACCCCGAGTGGCCAAGCCCTGAAAGGGCGGCAAAAAAAATGTTCCGCCCCTTCAGGGCGGCGAGGCTTCGTTCCTTTTACCCAGGGCGTTGCCCTGGGCTGTTATGTGGAAGGCCTTCAGCCTGTGACTTCGGAACCCGGGATGAGGGATGCAGTTGGAGCTGCCAGCCCTTCATCCCTCATACTTCATCGCTCATACTTCATCCCTCCCCCCTCTCACGAGCCAAACGCCTTCAAGTCCGCCTCCGCTGCCTCAAGCTCCTGCTCCGTGTCCAGCTCCAGCCCATGCACAGGGTCGAATTGCAGCAGCAGCGCCCACTCCGGCAGCTCGTCGTAGGGCGTGGTGATCACTCGCTCGCCCCCGATGCCTTCGCTGGCCATGTGCGCGAGCGCGTCCGCGAAACCCACGACGGCTGCGAGGAACCCGTGGTCTCCACCGTCCATTTTCAGCAGGCGCTGGTCCGTCGGGTCGTGATGAAACCACACGGCGGCGCGCACGTGGGGATGGACTTGCAGGCAGTGGCAGAGCGCCGCGCCGACCTGGGTGTGGTCGAGGCCGAGGATTTCGCGCTCGGCGATGAAGTGACCTCGCTTGGCCATCCACGCGCGTTGGAGGATGCCCTCAAATTCCCGGGGGAAGTGGTGTTCGATGAGCAGCTTGCCGGAGTCGTGCAGCAGACCGGCCAGGTATTCCATGCCGCTGGACTGGCGGAACGCGCGGGCAATCTGGTCGCAGAGCCGGGCGACCAGCAGGCTGTGCAGCCAGAAGCGCTGCCAGTCCACCTTCACGCGCAGATGATTGAAGCGCTCCATCACGCCCAGCGACGTGGCCAGTCGGCGGATCTCCTGCGTGCCCAGCCGCAGCCCGGCGTCGGGGATGCTGCGCACCACGCCGCGTCCGTAACGCGATGTGGAGGCGGCGCGAAGGCAGTTGGCGGCCAGCCCCGGCTCCTTGCTGATGAGGTCCGTGAGTTCATCCATGCCCACGTCATCATCCTGCGCCAGCCGCGTCAACTTGAGCACGGCGGCGGAGAAGGAGGGAAAACTTCCGCCCGTGGCGAAGACATCGAGCAGCCGGTCCCGCGCCCAGAGCTGCGAGGGGCGGGAGACTTGGAGGTAGGAGGCGAGTGAGAGGGCAGGCGGTGGCATGACGGGGGGAAGTATGAGGTATGAAGTATGAATGATGAAGGATGAACGGTGAGTGTTCAGCAACGCCGCATTCATCCTTCATACTTCATACTTCATAATTTTCCCGATTTGCATCACGCCTCGACATAGATGGGTTCCTTCACGCCGGAGAGCGCGGCGAAGTTGCGCAGCCGTTCCAGCAGGCTGGGTGTGATACGGTTCCCGGCGGCGAGGATGAGCAAGCCCCCGGTCGTGGTGACATCCGAGACGAGCACATGGCCGGGCTTCAATTCTTTGAAGGTGATGCTCGCGGTCGGCTTTGCTGCGCCCGCGCCCAGCACGGCGGCGACGGCATCCAGCATCTCCGGGTCGTAGCGTCCGGCGCGCGTGCGCAACTGCGCGATGGAATCGAGGCGGGAGTTGCCACGGGCTTCCAGTTGCGCCATGTCCACGAGCACTTTCAAAAGGCGCGCGCCGTCGGGAATCTGCTTGCCCCCCGGAGCGTCCAGAGGGAAGCCCGCGCCGTCAAAATGCTTGCTCTGGAACAACACAATCCGCGCGACCGGCTCCAGTCTCGGTATGTGCGCGAGCAAGTTGCTCCCCGCCTCCGGCACGCGGCGCACCATCGTCTCCTCCGCCGCCGAGAGCGCCGATCCAAGGCGCGCACGCACGGCCACTTCCGCCGGGAGCGTGACCTGACCGAGGCCGTGGAGCATGGCGGCCATCTCAAGTTCCCAGACATTGGGCAGCTTCAATGCCTCTGCCACGGCGCGCATCTGCTCGCGAAGCACCTGCCCGCGCCCGAATGTCTCCGGGTCCAGCAATGAGAGGATTTCGGTGAGCGCGCGCACGCTGCCGTTGAGCGTGTGCTCCAGCAGCTCGCGCTCGGCGGTGATGAGACGGTGCTGCTCCAGCGCGGCGGTCAGCGTGGTGGCGAGCCGGTCCGGCGGGCAAGGCTTGGTGAGGAAGCGGAAGATGTTTCCCTCGTTCACGGCATCCATTGCGGTCTGCTGGTCGGCGTTGCCGGTGAGCATCACGCGCACTGTGTCTGGCCAGCGCTGCCTCACGCGTTGCAAGAGTTGGAGGCCGGTCAGCCCCGGCATCCTCATGTCCGAGACGATGACGGCAAAGGGGCCGCCCTTCTCCAGCAACGCGAGCGCCGGCTCGCCGCCCTCGGCAGTCTCGATTTGGAACTGGCGGCGCAGGCCGCGCTGAAAGCCGGCCAGGACATTCGCCTCGTCATCCACGCATAGGATTTTTTCAGTCACAAGCCTCCTCCCGCTTGCACGCTTGCACGGCAGCCCTCCTGCCACGGGCCCACGCGCCCGGCCTTGCCCACGCGGACCAGGTAGTCGCTGTCAAACTCCGGGCGCCGGCCCGCCACGGCTTCCTTGTCCAGCTCGTAGGCCAGCACGTTCGCGGCGTGGACCGCCGTGAGCGGGCTGAAGGCGTTCTCGAGCGTGCGGCCCGGATGATGATGATAGGAGACGCACTCCACGACAGGCACCGGGAGGCCCCACAGTCCGAGCAAGTAGCCGCCCACATCCGCGTGATTGCAGCCAAACACGCCGTGCTCCGCCGCAGTGAAGGAGAGGCCGCCGTCCTGCGCCAGGCGCATCGCCCGCTCATACTGCGCGCTGAAGTTCGCAGCCAGCACGAGCTTGCCGGCGTCATGCAGAAGCCCGCCGATGAACGCCTCGTCCACCAGCTTCACGTCCGCATTCTCCATGCGCGCGATGTGTTTGGCGCAGGCGGCGGTGATGAGGCTGTGGTTGCGCAGCGCGACGAGGGAGATGCCGCCCAGGTCCGTGCTCTCGTATTGCGAGAACGTGTGGAGCGAGAGCACGAGCGCCTTGATGGTGTCCAAACCCAGGTAGTTGACCGCGTCGGATGCGTTGGCCACCCGTCGGCGCAGGCCGAAGAAGGCGGAGTTCACCAGCTTGAGCACTTGCGCGGACATGCCCACGTCCTGCGCGATGATTTCGCCGACACGTGCGAGCGAAGCGTCTGCGGATTGCAACTCCTCGACCACCCGCAGGTAGATGACGGGAAGGCTCGGAAGCCGGCTCATCTGCGAGACGAGGGATTTGACCTGCTCGTTGTCCAGCGAATCGCCCAGCGCGACCGCACGCTGCACCGTGGCCTTGAGCACCTCGGGTTCACAGGGCTTGTGCAGATACTGGTGCGTGGAGCCGACGGCCTTGAGCACAAGGTCATGGTCCGCGTGGCCGGAAAGGATGATGCGGACTGTCTTGGGGAAACGCTTCATCACCTCGGTGAGGAGCTGCGCGCCGTTCATGCCGGGCATGCGCATGTCGGAGATGACCACGTCCACCGGCACGGAGGCCAGCCGCTCCAGCGCGAGCGCGCCCGATTCGACAAACTCCATGTCCCACTCGTTGCGCATGGGCCGCAGCATCCGCTGCAAGCCCTGGAGGACCATTGACTCGTCATCCACGAAGAGCACGCGCTTCTTCATGCCGGCCTCACTTCCCCGGTGCCCGGCGCCAGCGGCAGGCGCACGATGAAGGTGGTCCCCTTGCCCATCTCGGTCTCGAAGGTGATCGTCCCGCCGTGCTTGTCCACGACCACGGAGCGTGCGATGGCCAGCCCCTGCCCCGTGCCCTTGCCCACTTCCTTGGTGGTGAAGAACGGGTCGAAGACCTTGCCTCGCGCGTGTTCAGGTATTCCCGTGCCGCTGTCGCCAATGCGCAGCACGGCCCAGTCGCCCTCGCGGCGGGTGCGGACCGTGATGAGGCCCTTGCCCCCGGAACTGCCGAGCGTGCCGGCAATGGCATGTGCGGCGTTGACTATGATGTTGAGCACGACCTGGTTGAACTCGCCCGGCAGGCACGGCACCGGCGGCAATGAAGTGTCGAAGTCAGTTTCCATGTCAGCGAGGTATTTCCATTCGTTGCGCGCGACGGTGATCGTGCTCTCGATGGCGCGGTTCAAATCCACCGGTGTCTTGTCCTCCGAGCCGGGATGCGAGAAGTCCTTCATCGCCCGGACAATGCTCGACACGCGCTCGACACCCGCCAGCGACTCGCCAATCGCGCGGGGGATTTCGCCTTGCAGGTAGCCCACGTCCGCCGTCTCCACTGCCTCCTCGGCGGCGGTGATGATCGTCGGCGTGGGGCCGCCGTTCTTCGCAGCGGCGAGCAGGTTGCCGTGCGCGTCCAGCAGCGCCCCGAGATCGCGGAATGCATCCTGCAAGAAACGCAGGTTGTCGCCGATATACTGCGTGGGCGTGTTGATCTCGTGCGCGATGCCGGCGGCGAGCTGGCCGATGGATTCGAGCTTCTGCGCGTGGCGCAGTTGCGTCTCCAGCGCACGCCGCTGAGTCACATCCACGGCCAGCAGGATGTAGTTGAGGCGGTTCTCCACGTCCGGCTTGCTGGGCGTGACGCTCAAGTTCAGGAAGACGTCCTGATTTGGGGAATGCACGACGCGGAAGTTGTCCAATTCGAGGTGGCGGTCCGTATGCACCGATTCGCTGATGACGCCCATGAGCCTTTCCCAATCCCAGGGAATCGGCAGCGCATGGAATGGCTGCCCTATCACCGCCGCGGCTGGAAGGCCGAAGGTTTGCGCTGCCGCCTCGTTCCAACGCGCCACGCGGCCCGCCACGTCCACGCCGATGAGCACGGCGGAAATCGAGGCGAAGAGCTTCTCCGTCTCCGTGTGCATGCGGCGCATCTCCTCCTCCTGCTGCTTGCGCTCTGAGATGTCGAAGATGACGCCGTCAAGCCATCGCACGCTGCCGTCCGTGTCGAAGGCCGCCTGCCCCTTCTCATGCACCCATCGGACCGTGCCATCGCAGCGCACCAGCCGGTAGTCGGCCACGTAGGGCTGCCGGCGGTTCAGACCGTCCTGAATGGCCTGCACGATGCCAATGTCGTCCGGATGGATGATGGACTCGAACGTCTGGGTCCGTTCCTTGGTGAACTCCGAACTGGCGTAGCCGGACAACTCCCATATCAGGTCGCTGATGAATTCGATGCGCCGCTCCGGCGGCGGCGTGCAGCGATAAACCGCGCCGGGAATATTTGAAATGAGCGAGCGGAGACGCTCATCGTTCTCGTGCGCAGCCGCCTCGACGCTCTTGCGCGCCGTCACATCACGCGCCACCAGGACGAGCTTCTCCACATCGCCACGTTCGCTGCGGATGGCGGAGCCGGTGGACTCGATCGTGCGCCACGAACCGTTCTTGTGCCGCATCCGGTATTCCACCTGGTTGTAGCCGCCTGATGCGACGGCCTCGCTCGTCGCGGCGGCCACGCGCTCCCGGTCGTCGGGGTGGACCTGTTCGAGTGAATCGGTGCTGTTGATGTCGGATTGCGTGTAGCCCAGGACAGACCTGTAGGACGGGCTGTTGTAAAGCCGGTGGCCGTTCACATCCACGACGGAGATGAGGTCGGCGGCATTGTCGGTGATGAGCCGCAGCAACTCCTCGCTCTGCCGCAACTGCGCCTCGGACTTGCGCCGCTCTTCCAGCTCCCACTTCACCTTGTCGAGCGCCTTGCGCGCGGCCTCGGTGCGCTCGAAGACAACGCTCTCCAGATTGGCCAGGTGGCCTTGCGCCTCGATGAAATGCTGCCACTTGGAAGTCATCGCGTTCGCAAGTTGCAGCACCTCCAGCATCTCAAAGGGTTTCTTGAGGATGATGAGCGAGTCCGTGTGGCCGAACGTCGCCAGCACCTTGGCCATCGCCGCGTCAGCCGCGCCGCTGCAAAGCACGATCTGCAATTCCGGCGAGATGTGCCACAGACGCCGCATCGTTTGATAGCCGTCCAGGCCGGGCATATACATGTCCACAAACGCCATCGCAAATGGCTGGCCGGAATTCTCCGCCACACGCGCATGCACCTCCGCCTCCTCGCCCGTGTTCGCGCTGCTCACTTGATACGGCTCTGCGGCCGGCACATGCCCCTTGGTTGCCGAAGCCGGGATGGAAAGAATCCGGCGCATGACGGAGTGGACCTGCGGGTCGTCATCCACGATCAGCACACGGCGGTTCTTTTCTGTCGGCAGGGCGCTCATCGGAACGGTTTGCTCATGCGGCGACAGGTTGACCGGCCTCCTCCATGGCCTCCGACAGCACGCGCGCGGCGGTGGGCAGATGTGGACGAAGCGCCTCGAGGCGTTCGTTGATGGTCGCCAGCAATTCACCCGCGCTGAACGAAATCAGCCGGCGATACCAACGAACGAATTCCCGGCTCACCGCAGCTTCCCCGGCGGCAAAGGACGCGGTCTCGGTTCCCTCCACCAACTCCAGCAGCAGGCGCGCCGACTCGTGGATGGCATTTCCCCTCTGCGAGCTGCGGCGGAGCAGCGCCAGCGCCTCGCTGCTCTGCTGCGACAGCATCAACGCCTCCGCCCGCTGCACGAGCACACCGTTGTGTTCGGGGAAATGAGCAACGGCCTCGCCAGTCCAGTCAGCCGCGAACTCGATGAACTCGGGCCGGCTCAAGGCAAGCTGCCCGCCCAGCAGCCACACATGCGGCTCTTGCGCCGCGTCGCCAACCATCGCGTGCAACGTTTGCAGCGCGTCCACCACGCGACCGCGCTCGCCCAGCCACCGTGCGAAATCAAATCGCGCCGCCCGCGCTCCGGCATCCTCCGCAAGCGCGGCCAGAAACGCCTTCTCTGTCTCGGCGTGTTGCCCCGCGCCCCACCGGCACAGCGCGAGCACATGGTGCGGCCCGGCCTTGCGGATGTCGCGGTTCACTGGCGAGAGCGTCGGCTCATCGCGCTTCGCGAGACACTGATGCATCTGCCCGGCCCCATCAGAGAACTGCTTCAGCTCCAGCGCCGCCAGGCCGGCCATGAAATGAATCGAGGCCGTCAGCCCGCCTTGCTGCGCAAGCGGTGATTCGACCACGCGCAGCACCTCGGCGAACTCCTTCGCCGTGTGAAGGTGGCAGACATATTGGGTCAGCAATGCTTCGCGCAACTCGGGCACAACGTCTTTCTTCGGCAGCCCCGCGAGCTGACTGAAGGCTGAACGGTAGTGTTCCAACCCTTCTCGCAACTGCCCGGAGCGCACCAGCTCCAGGCCCATGTTCATCAGCAGCATCGGTTCGCCCGGCAGTTCCTCGATGGCCCGTCGCAGCAGCCGTAGATTTCGCTCTATCTTGTTCCGGTCCGCGATGACCTCCGCGCTGTAGCCGTGGTGCCGCAAGGTTGCCGTGCCCAGGCGCGTCTCCATTCCCCATGCCTCGCACTTCACGAGGATGCTTGGGAACACCTGCTCATGGACGCGCCCGTAGAAGAACAGGCCCGGCGCGTTGCGCCACAGGCGCGGCACGTAGCACTGCCCGTCCTCTTCTTGCCCGACGTTTTGCAAACGCAGCCGCACGGCCAGAACGTCGGCCGCTGCCATGTCCGCCCGCAACTTCGCGTGCTCGCAGGCCGGCAGCTCCTCGTCCGCATCGAGGAACATCACCCAGTCCCCGGTCGCGTGCGCAAGCGCCGCATTGCGCGCCGCGCTGAAGTCGTCCTCCCACGGATGCGAATACACCTCCGCCCCGCGCATCTTCGCGATTTCCACCGTGCTGTCGGTCGAGCCGGTGTCCACCACGATGAGCTGGTCCGCCAGGCCCCGCACAGAATCGAGGCACTGGCCAAGAAACTTTTCCTCGTTCTTGGCGATGACGAAAATGGTCAGGCGCGGCTGCCCGGCCTTTGCGGGCAGCGCGGGCCAGCGGACGTTCGAGACGCGTCCGCGCGACTGCAGAGCCTTGTGAAATCTCTTCGCGGCCCGCCAATGCGGGACAAGCTGGCGCGCGCGCGCCGCACACTCGCGCGCCATCGCCACATCGCCGGCAGCCTGCGCCGTCTCCGCAAGCAACAGCCACGCCTCGGGGTGGAACGGGCGCGCCTCCAGCGCCATCAGCGTCTCAGTCCACGCGGCGAAGTGTTGACCCCGCTGCAATGCCGCGCGCGCCACCGTCAAGTCACCGACCCGGCCCACCGGCGGCAGCTTGAGCTGAAACGTCGGCAGGCTTCCACTGGCGGTGTCACCACCCCGCGCCACGTCCGTGATGAACGGCGCGGGCGCGGGCGCCGGAGCGGCGCGCTGCCCTTCACCCGCGAAAGCCAGCAGCAGTTTCTCCCACTCGTCCCACTCGCGCTCGCGCGGAAAGTCCTTCGCCGTCGCCAGCCCGCCTTGCACCAGGCGCTCGCGCAGAGAGCGGTCGCGCATCAGCTTTTCCACCGCCTCCGCGATGGCCTCGGGCGAGCCCACCGGCACGAGCAGGCAGTTCACGCCTTCGCGGCAATACTCCCGCGCGCCTGGCGTGTCCGTGCAGACCACGGCTGCGCCGGCGGCCATCGCCTCTTGCGGCGGGCGCGGGCAGGAGTCGTAGTGGGACGCGTAGATGAGAATGTCCGCCGTGCCGAAGAGGAATGTCTTGAGTTCATCCGCCGGCGCGACGTGAAACTCGCAGGGAAACTTCGCAAAAATCTCCGGCCCGGTGCCGGAGATGCGGACAGCGGTGAAGTGCGGGCAGCGCTTCGCCAGCAGCGTCAGCGCGTCGTGGATTTCCTGAATGCCCTTGAACGTGAGCGGCTCCTCCCGCGTGCCACGCGAGTCCGGCCCAACTATGAGGAGGCGCAGCTTCGAGCCTGGCAAGGCGCGCGACAGCGGGCGGAAAACCGTCTGGTCCGTGCAGACCGGGAGAATCGCGTCGGCCTTCCGGCCCGTCGTGCGCTCGACCGCGCGGGCGAGGTTGTGAGAATTCGCCACGAAACGCACGCCCGGTGCCTGATACGACAGGCCCGACAGCTCGCGCAGCAGCCGATGCTGCTCCGTGTCCGGCAGCGTCGCATCGGCGAAGACATACTGGTCGCCCTGTGCGTAATAGACCTTCACCGGCGCGGTGACTGCCTTCAGCTCGTGTGTGTTCGTGAAGTAGGTGCTCACCACCACGTCGCTGGGCGGAACGGACGTCGCCATCCCCTGCCCTTCCGGCACGCGCACCACTCGCACCTGAAACTGAAACCAATCCGGCTTCTCCGTGCGCGTGACGATGGTCACGTCGTGACCCTTGCGCCGCAGCTCCTCCGCCTGCCGCAGCAGCGTCTGGTTGCCGCCAGTCACGCCGAGAATGCTCTCGATGAGATAGGTCACGCGCAGCGTGCGGTCCGGTGTGGCTGCGGCTTCACGGGGCGGCGAGGCCGGCACGGCACTGCCTTGAGCAGCGCGCAACGCACTTTCCTCCACCCTCTCATCAGCACCGGGCTTCAGCCCGGTGGAGTGCGCGGGCGAGGCAGCAGCCGTTTCAACGGCTTCTGCCCTGTCATTTCCGCCCCCGCACAGCACCGCCAGATTCTCCTTCGCAATCGCGTTGTCCGGCTCCAACTCCAGTGCGCGCGCGATGACGAGCCGTGCCGTCTCCCTGTCGCCCGCGTGCTGAAGGCAGAACGCCAGGCCCAGCAGCGTGTCCACGCAGTCGGGTGACTGTTGCAAAATGCGTCCGAAAACCTTCGCCGCATCCGCCCAGCGGCCAGCCTCGCGGTTCAGCCGCGCGAGCAGGCGCAGCGCGTCGAGATTCTCCGGCTCCAACTCCAGCGCACGCGCCAGCGCCGCTTCGAACTCCTCGACGCGGCCAAGCTGCACGGCCGTCGTGGCCAGCTTCAAGTGCGCAGCCGCGCTCCGTGGCTTGTGCCGGACCGCCAGCACAAATTCCACTCGGGCCGGCTCCAGTTCGCCAAGCTGGAACAGCACGCTGCCCAACGCTTCGCGCAGCTCGCCAGACTCCGGCAGCAGCGCAACCGCCTGGCGAAGCGCATCCCGTGCGCCGGGCAGGTTGCCTTGGCTGAAGTGCGTTTCGGCGCGGGCAATGTGTTCACTCACAAACACAGCCGGACGCTGCGCCTCCGCCTCCGGTGCGACGCGTGCCCACACCTGCGACGCCCACTCGTGCGACGCGGCGTCGTAAGTCTTCGGATGGTTCAGCACGATGCGCGCGCGCAGCTCCGCATCGCGCTTCGCCGCCGTGGTCAGCATGCTGCCGGCCTTGATGCGATAGCGGAACAACGGCTCGGCAATCTTCCGCGCCTTGAATCCTCGCTCCGCAGCGCCAATCCAAAAATCCCAATCCTCGTAGCCCCAGACCAGGTTCGGATTGTAGCCTCCCACCGCATCGAAGACCTCACGCCGGTAGAGCGAGCAATAGTTGAGCTGGTTGAGCGTCGCCAGTTTCGCGAGGGAGAACTCGCCAGTCTGAAATACGCCGTCGGCATCCCCGAAGCGCAGCAGGTCGGTGAAGACGATGTGCGTGTCCGGGTTGGCTTCGAGCACCGCGACCGTCTTTGCGAGGAAGTCCGGCGCGAGCCCATCGTCGGCGTCGAGCGGGAGAATGTGTTTGCCCAGTGCGAGGGCGATGCCGTTGTTGCGCGCCATCGCAAGGCCTTGGTTTGGCTGGTTGAGCAGGTGGATTCGGTGCGATGGATTTTCGCGAATCAGCCGCTCTGCGACCGCGCTGGTGTCATCGGGGCTGCCGTCGTTGACGATGATGATTTCCCACTCGGCGTGAGTTTGAGCGAGCACGCTGGCCACGGCCTCGGGCAGCAGGTGCGCCTGCTTGAAGCACGGGATGACGACGGACACGAGCGGCGGGCAGGCCGACTTCGCGACGAGGAGCAGCTCGACTTCCTGATGGCAGGCGTTCGGGGTGAAGCCGTCGTAAGCGGCCACGTTCACTCGCTGGCCCTCGGCGAAGAGCCGCGCCAGCGTGGCGGGCGAAAGCTCGTTGCGCGCGCCGGCACGGTTGTTGAAGTCCGCTTGGACCTTGTTGACCGGCGCGCAGAACGTGAGCGACTGCGGCACGCAGAGCAGCAGCGGATGCGACTCGCGGAAACGCGGCGCGCTCTCGGCGAGGCGGGCTTCGAGCGTGTTGGGATTATTGAAGTCGAGCGACTCCAGCAGCGGGCGCAGGTCTGCCAGCCGGTAGAGCGAGCTGGAGACTTCAAGCGGATATGCGAAGTCGCAGTCCGCACCGGGCCACGCGAAGGCGAGCGTGGCCGCGCCGGGTTCAGCGAATGTCGGCAGTGCCTGCGCACGGTTGAGCGGATAGCAATAGGTCGTGTTCCGGCCCAGCCGCAGGGAATGGCCCACCGCGCGCGGCTCGATGGCGAGCTGGGCGCTGAGTTCAGCGAGCGTGAAATCGCGGACGAACAAGTTGTCGTCCACGAGGAAGAGAACTTGGTCCGCACCGGCAATGGATTGAAGCAGGTCGGTCTTGAAGCGCTGCTCGGCGATGAACTCGGCGGCGGGATACTCACGGGTGAGCGCGGCGTATTGGACACGGTGCGCGGTGTCGCTGGCACAGTGAAGGACACGCAGCTTCGCGCGCCCGGCGTCGCGGCAATGGCGATAGAACGAGCGGATGGTGGCGTCGAGCTGGAGCGCGCGGTCCTTCGAGAAGATGACGGCGGTGATGGCGGCTGGCTCCAGCGGCTGTGCCGACGACTTGCAGTCGCCGGCGGTTGGAGCAACCGCAACTGGACTTGGTGCGTTGCAGCAGCCACTGGTAGCGGGGGATGCGACAGACGGCGACTGCAAGTCGCCGGCACGGGTGCGGGCGTGAGCGAGGCGGAGATACAACTCCTCCCAGCGGTCCACGACGGAATCCCACGTCAGCTTCTCCTTCCACTCGCGGTGTCCGGCTTCGGCGAGCTGGACGCGAAGGCTCTCGTTGTCGAGCAGGTGCGAGGCTTGCGCGGCCATGTCGTCGGGCGCGCAGACCACGCCGCCCTGCCACTCGCGGACGTTGCCGCAGTCGGTGGAGACAAACGGCAGGCGCGCGGCCTTCGCTTCGATGATGACCAACGGAGACGCCTCGACGTGCGAGCCGAACAGGAACACGTCGGCACTGCGGAACGCGGCCACAACATCTTCGCGCGGCACACCGGTGAGGAAGCGCACGTTCAGGCCGGCGGCCTGCGCACGCAGCGCGGCGAGCGTGCCGCCGTCGTGGCCGATGAAGACCATCGTGAAGTCCGGCCGGGCCATGCGGCGGACGGTTTCGAGGACGCGCTCCTGGCCTTTGCCCGGCATGAAGTTCGCCACGCACAGGCCGAAGTGGCGCGTGGTGAGGCGATACTTCTCCCGGAAGTTCACGGCCAGCGGGCGCGTGAACTCGTCGGTGTCCGTGCCGTTCGGGATGACGAGGCCGTTCTTCAAGCCGAGGCGTTCGCCGAACGCGAAGTCCTGGTAGGTCGCCGAGTGATAGACCGCCGCGTCGTAGAGCGGCAGCACCGCCGGCAGGAAGTCCTGAAAGTAGGCGCGAAACTGCGGCCAGCGCAGCGTGCCCGCGTCGGCGAGCGCCGAGTAGCCGCACGGCGCAAGGACGTTGGCGCGGCGCGGGCGAAGCTCTTGAAGCAGCGGCATGGCGAGGTCGGTGGCCCATTGCTGCGCGGCGTAATTCATCATCACGTCGCAGTTGAACTCGCGGAGGAACTGCTGGTAACGGGCGAACTCGCCGTTCACGCCTTCGGCCAGTTTGCCGCTGACGGCGAACTCAACGATGCCGACGCCGTTCAACTCGCGGAACGCGCGGTCCGGCAACTTTGTCGTCGCCACCGTCACGCGATGGCCACGGCGCGCGAGCCGCTCGGAGAGCTGCTGGACGACCAGCTCCGCACCGCCGGTGTGCGGGGCGTAGAACTCGACGGTGTGCAGGAGGTTGAGGCGCGTTGAGCCGCCGGCCCGGCGCGGGGTGCGCGCTTCCGGCGTCGTGGCGCGGGAGGCGACCTGGCCGGCCTGGTAGTCGGCGCGGATGATGGCGGCGAGTTCCTCCTGCTGCTGCGCGCGCGTGCTGCCGACGCTGGCGGGATGCAGCCGAATGCGGTGCAGGACTTCGGGCAAGTTCGCCAGCTCGAAGCCGGCGAGCAGCGCGCGGGCGAAGAAGTCGTAGTCGTCCACGGAGCGGAACGCCTCGCGATACGGGCCGACCTGCTCGAAGACGGCGCGACGAATTAGCGCGGCGCTGTTCACCATCGAGTTCAGCTTGCCGAAGGTCGCACGAATGCGGGCTGGCTCGTGCTCCAGCGGCGGGCAGCCTAGGGATTTGCCGGTGTCGTCGAAGTATTCCGCGAAGCAACCAATGGCGGCGATGTCAGCGTGCGTCTCCAGGTGGGCCACGAGCTTCGCGAGCTTGTCCGGCAACGACAGGTCATCGCTGTCGTGGTTGAGCAAATAGCGCGAGCCGGGGTGCGCGGCCATGACAGCCTCGTTGCGCGCGGCGACCTCGCCGCGATGCGACAGGGCCAGCACGCGGATGCGTGGGTCGCGCTGCGCGTAGTCGCGAGCGATGGCGAGCGTGCGGTCGGTCGAGCCGTCGTCGGCGAGGAGGATTTCAAAGTCACCGAAGGTCTGGGCCAGCAGCGAGTCGAGTGTGGTCGGCAAGTAGTGCTCGCGGTTGTAGGCGGGGATGAAGATGGAGACGAGCGGCGGGCGTGCGCTGAGGGTGGTGGCCGTCGCGACTGGTGCGGCGCACACCGCCGCAGTCCGACTCCCGCTCGCTTCCTCGGAGGAGGGGAGAGGGTTGGGGTGAGGGGTGACGTGCGGAGGCGTTGGCACCTCCCACCCCTCATCCGGCCTGCGGCCACCTTCTCCCCTCCTCCGAGGAAGGGAGAAGGCGCGTCTCGTGGCGTTCGGTTCGCATTCCGCCGACTGGCATTGGGAATTGCTAATAGTCAGCGCGCCGTGGAGTTGTGTGAACTTTTCCATCCAGATGCTGTGCAGGCGGGTTTCGCTGGCGGAGGCATCCACGAGGTTCTCGCGGAGGATGTCGGCCACGGCGGTGGCAAGCTCGCCGGGCGAACGCATCACGACCTTCACGGCGGTGGCGGTGACGTTGCGCGTCATCTGCCATTCGCCGAGCTGGCAGTGGACTTCGCCGAAGCCGAGCGCGCCGAGGACGCGCTGGTATTTGGCTGGATACCAGCCGTCGTAGTGGACCGCCCAGGCGGCCTCGTGCGAGCCGAAGAGGTGGCGAAGGACGACTTGTTTTTGAGCGAAGCTGGGCTGCGGCTCCGTGAGCAGACGCGCAGAAGCCTCGGCGTCGGGGGTCTCGATGGTCAGGCGACCGCCGGGCTTGAGCCAGCGTTGCCAGCGGCAGAGCAGCGCGAGCGCGGTGGGGCGGTCGAAGTGCTCGAAGACGTGGTGCAGCCGGACTTCGTCCACGCTCGCGGCGGGAAGGTCGAGGCGGATGATGTCGGCGAAAATGTCCGCCGCGACGCTGGTCTGCACGGTGTGCTCGGCGGGCGGGAAGTCCACGTTCACGTAGCCATCGAAGCGCTGCTCGCCGCAGCCGAGGTGCAGGCGCAGTGGGGCGCCGGGCTGCCAGAGGTGCGCCTGCTGAAGTTGGGCCAGAAAGCTGCGCTCAGCGGAGCCGCCGCCGGTCGGCTTCCAGCGCGGCTTCGACGCCGGGGCGGGGTGCAGGTCGCGGAGAAATTTTTCAAAAAACGCCGTGGTGGAATACTCACGCACGGCGCGCTGATGGGCGCGCTCGGCGATGGCGGCGTAGCGCGGATAGTCGGCAAGGATTGCGCGCAGGATGTCTTGAAGGCGGTCCGGCTCGAAATAGACAAACTCGGTGCCCGGCTCGAAGTAGCGCTCGACGAGATTCCACGGGTCGCGCTGGCAGAGGATGAGCGAGCGGCAGAAGGCGGCCCCGAAGAGCCGCGACTTGAGCTGCGGTGCCGGCCATGTCTGGTCGGGCGCGGCGGCGAGGAGTTCCGCGCTGCCGGGCAGCGGGAGCTGGGAGAAGGCCGTGTTCTCGCGCCAGTGCGCGTGTCGCGCGACGTTTTCAATTTGCTGCCGGGTGACGAAGAGCTGGTTGTGAACAAGTGTGACGCGGGAGCGGGCGATGAGGGAGAGCTTCTCCTGATAGCTGCAATTGAAGTCTGTCACCGCCGGGTGCCGGAGCTGCGAGACGAAGCGATGGCGGAACGGCGCGAGGTCGCGGATGAGCCTGTCAATGCCGGCGGCATGGACGCCGCCGGTGTAAATGACATCGAACTCCTTCGCGCACGGCGCTGGCGTGTGGCGCTCGTTGAAGGGGAAGAACGCGGGCGTCCAGCGGTCGGTCTCTCCCCGGCGGTTGAGCCACTCGGCGGTGAAGGGGCAGAGCGTGAGGACATTCGCGAAGCGCTCGTCGCGGTCGAGGTGATGGAAGTCGGTGGCAGACTCGGGCACCAGGAACCGGTTCGGCTCCTCGAGTTCGAGATAGACCGCGCGCTCATCGGGTGGAAGCGCGTCGAGCGCCTTGAAATCGAAGTGGCCGGCGAAGAAAGCAAAATCGCCGGCGGTCTGGCCGGCGAAGCGGGTGAAGTCGAAGTAGCGCGCGGGGTCCTCGGGGTAGGTCCGCGCATGGTCGGTGATGACACGCATAAAGTTTTTCGGGCTGGGTGCGCCAGCCCGGTTGCAATCGCTCAATCCACGGCGGGAAGAGGTTTTAGTTGCGCTGTGCGCGGCGCACGTCGCGCACCCAGGCGAGGCCCAGCTCGAAGACGACGGGCGGGATGTAGGCCTTGCCTTGCAGGCCGAGGTAGAGGCGTTCGAGCTTCTCGACGATGTCGCCGTCGCCGAGCTTTAGTTCGAGAAGGTCGCGGCAGAACTGCGGTGTGTGCTCCATGCCGAAGACCTCGTCCTTGAGGTTGCGCCACCGGCTCTGCGGGTTGCGTTCCTGCCAGACGTAGGGCTTGCCGTAATGCACATGGTAGTCAGTCTCCATCATGATGCGCTCGGCGATGTAGGAGGCCCAGATGTCGTCGTAGCGGCCCACGCCGACGAGGACCATGAGCAGCGGGGCCAGCTCGGCGACGAAGCCGGTGTTCTGCGTGTTGAACGGCGAGAAAGTGCCGCGCTCGACGCTCACGCCGGTGTGGAGCAGGTCGGAGAAGTGCTGGACGAGCGGCTGGTTCGTGATGCGGTCCATCGCGTCAATGTCCGGGTCGCCGAGCCACAGGCCTGCGGCGACGCCGACGCGACGGTTGGTGCAGGGGCGGAGCTGGAACGGCGCGGCGGGCTGGCGCTGCTCGTAGGAGAAGCCGCGATGAAAGACATTCGGCAAGAGCATCGTGCCGATGTTGAACCAGCCGCCGGGAAGCTGGCAGTTTGATGCGGAGATGCCGGAGTAGGGGGCGTTGAAGACCTTGTCGAAGCTCGTGAAATAGTCGTCGCCGACCGGGAGGTTGTCGTCGTCAATCGAGATGATGACCTCGGCCTTCTGGCGGATGGCTTCAAGCAACGGGAGGTTGCGCCGCATGATTTTGTTCCAGCCGATGATTTCGGAGGACTCGTAGCCGAGGTTCGCCTGGTCCTCGTCGCTGAGATACACGGCGTTGCCGAGGGACTCGACGAAACGGCGGGTCTCGGCGTGCGGCGTCTTCTTGTCGCCAGCCACGATGATGGACACGTCGGGGCCGAGCTGGCGGTAGCGTTCGAGAACTTTGGGAACGAAAATGGTGGTGGTGATGAGGGCGGTTTTCATGCGGGGCGGAGAGGAGTTGACTTGGTGAAACGCGGCCCCGCCCACAGCGGGCGGGGCCGCGCCAACACCCAACGAACACAACCAAATTACTGCAACAGCCGGAGCACGCTCTGCGGAAGCTGGTTGGCTTGCGCGAGCATGGCGGTGCCGGACTGGACAAGGATGTTGTAACGGGCGTAGGCGGTGGATTCGTCAGCGACGTCCACGTCCTTGATGCGCGAGCTGGCGGCGGTGAGGTTCTCGCGGCTGACGGCTACCTGCTCGGCGGTGCTGTTGAGCCGGGACTGAAACGCGCCGAGGTTGGCACGGTCGCTGGCGAGCTGGGTGATGGCCGTTTTCACGGTGGTCAGCGCGGCAGCGGCTGAAGCAGCGGTGGCCACCGAGGCGCTGGTCGCGCCCGTGTAGGCGGCGATACCCAGGTTGATGCCGGACATCGAGAAGGTGTTGCCTTCCGAATCCACGGTGACACTCAGCGAGGCGGACGCGAACAGGCTCACGCCGTTGAAGTCCTTGCTGGCCGAGCTGGTGACGAAGCTGGACAACTGGCTGAACTCCGACTGATAGAGGGACCGGTCGGTGTCGGTCTTCGTCACATCCTGCGCGAGGATGGAAAGCTCGCTCATGCGGTCGAGGGCACGGCCGATCTTCTGGAGGAAGCCATCCTGCGTCTGCGTGAACGAGATTGCGTTGCCGAGGTTTGACTTCGCGGCGGCGAGACGGTTGACCTGCGCGTCGAGCTTGAGCGAGACAGCGAGGCCTGCGGCGTCGTCGGCGGGGTTGGTGATTTTGGAGCCGGAACTGAGACGGTTCAGCGACTTGCCGAGCATGCTCTGGCTCTCCTGAAGGTTCCGGGCAGCGGACTGCGCCTGGATGTTTGTGTTGATGACCATAGCGGTGATGACTGGTTATGTTTTTTGGGTGGGCTCGACCGGTGAAACAGTCACCAGGCGGGATTTTGCCGGAGGGCAAAGGGGTTCGTTTTGAGGCGAAAGCTTGGGCAGCGGGGCTCGGCCATGCGTGAGCGCGGCCTGGTTGCTCTGCTGGATTTCGAGATATAGTTCCTCGCGGTGGATGGGAACGTCGGCAGGAGCGGTGATGCCCACCTTCACCGTGTCGCCGTCCACCCGGATGATCTTCACTGTGATGCGGCCATCAATGATGATGCTTTCACCGAGTTTGCGGGCAAGGACGAGCATGGCTCAGGCGGTGACGGAGATGGGCTGGCAGACGGGCAGCTCGGCAGCGTTGAGCGGGACGATCTGTTTGCCAATCAAAGTGCGACGGTTGACCAGCACGGGGCCCTTGAGATTGACCGTGGCGTTGTTCTGGCCGCGCAGAGTGACGAGGTTGAAGACGAGCGCGTCCTCCGGTGCGCGGAGATCGAGGAACCTCACATCCTCGTCGCTGATCTCAGGCTCGTAGTCTGCCGCGACCGCTGTCGGGGACACGACCACGAAGGCGAGATTCGGCTGGTCAAGCACCTGCAACCACAGGAAGGGCGCCTCCTCGGGCCGCGACAACAGGACGTAGCGTTTGAACTGCTCGAAGCCGAGCAGGCCCAGTGGAAGTTGGAGGACGTTCTCGTCACGCACCGGCACCTGATCGATTGTTGATATTTCAGAGGTCTTCATAGTCTTGCGTCGTCTGGCCACGTTCAGCAGTGCTCGTGCCACGGGAGAAAATCGGGCTTTGCGTTCGGAAAACCAACGAATCCACGGGATTCGGATCTTGGGCTAGGCAATTTCATCCGCGCGAGGGGTGAAAGTTTCCCTGCCGTGTGGACATGGCCTCTCGCTTGAAACAATCGGCGGATTTTCTCTTCAGGCCCACCGTGCTGCTGCCGATGACTGGTTGGAACTCGCGCCTCTGCCGCAGTTCGCAACCGCCTGCGGAGAATGCTCTCCGGCAGGCAGCGAGCACGATGCAGGCGCGGTCTGCGGCGGCGCAGACAACCAACTGGCCATATGCTTTCAACCAGCCGGGCAGGCTACGAGCAGCGCATCATCCCCATCGGCGGGCTCCTGGTCTGCGACAACCCAAAAGTCGTCCTCTGCTCCCACGCCATTGGGATGGGTGTGGTGCTCGCGGCCTGCGACCCAGTCGCGCGCGTCGGCGGCCTCTTCCATGCCTTGCTGCCGGAGGCGCAGGCGCATCCTTCGCGGGCAAAAGAGAAGCCCGGCCTCTTTCTGGACGCCGGGCTGGAGGCACTCGAATCAACCATGCGGGCAAGCGGCGCGGTCTCATCCCGGATCCAATACTTCGCCTCCGGAGGCACTCAGGTCATGGGCACAAGCGGCAACCTCAACATAGGCCTGCGCAACACTGACACGCTTCACCGCTTGCTGGCAGCCCAGGGAATCACGCTCACCGGTGCAAACCTCGGTGGCTATTCTTGTCGATCGTTCTATCTCGCCATCGAATCCGGGGCAGCCAGCGTCATGCTCTCCGGCCACCTCCAAGAACTCCCGTTATGTCCCCCATTGACGACTACCTGAGCCGGGTCAAACACCTGCCGCCCGCCCCGCGCATCCTGCCGGAGCTGCTCCAGCTTCTGCGCCACCCCGACGTGGACGCCGACCAGGTCGTCAGCCTCATCAAATACGACCCGGCCCTCACCGCCGGCGTGCTCCATCTCGCCAACAGCGCCTACTTCGGCTCCGCCCGCCCGGCGGAAGATTTGAGCGAGGCCGTGACCCGGCTTGGCTTTCAGCAAGTCTATATCCTGGTCGCCGCCATCAGCGGTGCCCGCAGCCTGGCACCCGCTCAAAAAGGCTACGGCATGGGCAGCGGCGACCTCTGGCGGCATTCTGCCACAAGCGCTGTTGCCGCCCAGATCATCGCCAAAGACCTTGGCGACGATATGGACCTGGTTTTCACCGCCGCCCTCCTGCACGACATCGGCAAGATTGTGCTCTCGGACACATTGGAGTCCACCTACGCAGTCATCGTGCGCGAGACATCGCTCAACCGCTACCCGCTCCTGGAGGTCGAGCGGCGCATCCTGGGCTTCGACCATGCGCAAGTGGGCGGCCGCCTGCTGGCCAAGTGGAATTTCCCCGCCAACCTTGTCGCCGCAGTCGAGCACCACCACCAGCCCGACCAGGCAGGCGAACACACTCGGCTCGCCGCCTACGCCCACATCGGCAACCTCGTCGCCTACGCCATGGGCCAGGGCTACGGCAACGCTGCTTACGCTCTTGAACCCAGCCCCGCCGCGTTCCAACTACTTGGGCTGGCAGAAGACTCGCTGACGGAATTCATGATGCGCACCTTTGATCAGATGGGCATCATTGATGCGCTCTTCCGGGTGAAGCCGTGATGCAGCGCGGTCGACCCGGGCCACACTGAAGCTGAAACTGCGCGCGCCCCTTTCAGCGCAGGTAATCCAAGAGCGACTGGTTCAGGATGCTCCCGCCGGTTTGCAGCGCCGCGCGATACGCGTTCTGAGTTTCGTTCAGGCGCACAAGCGTCTGGGCCAGATCCGCGTCCGCCTCGCCGGAGATGAGCTTCTCCACGGACAGCGACCGGCTGGCCGCGAGGCTGTCCGTCACCTCCAGCCGCGCCTGCACCGCGCCATTCTGCGCGATGTGAAAGAGAAAGTTGTCCTCGTCGCGCTGGAGCGCTGGGAGATCCGTGCCGTTCACCGCCGCCGCGTTTCCCGCCAGCAAATTGTTTTGCAGCGCGATGAGGTGGTTGAAGAAATCCGCCCCGGCCCCGCTGTCGGTGAACAGCCCGCGCGGCCCGGAGCCGCTGGTGTTCGCGCCAGCGACCTGCGCAGACACCGTCGAGCCCGCCGAAACCTCCGCCGCCGCCACGCTGGCGTTGCCCTGATACGTCACCGCCGTGACCTGGCCGCCGCTGCTCGTGCTCACCGCGAACGCGGGCTGGTCGTTCCTGGTGCCGGCAAAGACGTAGTCGCCACGGTGCTTCGTGTTCGCAAGCTGCGCCGCCTGCTGGATGAGCTGCGTCACCTCCGATGCGTAGTTGCGCAAGTCCGCCGGCGACCGCGTGCCATCGGCGAGCACGGCGATTTCGCCGGCCCGGTCCGAGATGCGACGCAGCGCGGACATGGCGCTGTAACTCACCGTGGCCTGCTCCTTGAGCGCGGCGGTGTTCTTGCGGTGCTGCTCCACCGTGCGCGCCTCGGCCTGCAAATCCAGCACCCGGCGCATCGCGCCCGGGTCGTCTTCTGGCTGCGAGATGCGCTGGCCGGTGGCGGCCTGCTCCTGCAGGCGGTTCTGCCGGTTTGAGAGCCGGGAGAGCTGGCCCACCAGGCTTTCGGAGAACATGGTGCCGGTGACGCGCATTATCGTTTCATGTTGACCACCACATCCAGCATCTCGTCCACGGTCGAAATCAACTTGGCCGACGCGGCGAACGCCTTCTGATACTTGACGAGTTCAGTCATTTCCTCATCAAGCGACACTCCGCTCACCGACGCGCGCTGCCGGCCGAGCATTTTACCAACGGCTTCCTGATCGCTCACCTGCTCGTTCGCCGACGCGAGCGACTGGCCCAGCGCGGCCACAGTCTGCGCGTAGTCCTGCTGCAACGTCTGGTTGCCCAGCGTGGCGAGCCTTGTCTCAGCCAACTGCGCCAGCGCCAGCGCGACTTGGTTGTCACCTGCCGCGCCCGCGACCCCCGCGGCCTGCACCAGCGCCGGGTTGGCGGTGAGCGTGGCGTTCACCGAGATCGTCGTGGCGGATGTGCCGCTGAAGAACGCTGCCCCGGTGCTCCCCGTCAGGCCGAAGCCCGCGCCATGCAGCGCGTTGACCCGCGTGATGAGTTCGGTCGCCTCTGCGTTCAGCTTGTTCTGCAAGTCGGTCAACGCCCCGTCGCGCGCGTCAATCTCTCCCTGCATCGCACCACCCGTGAGTGTCAGCGCCGTGCTGCTGGTCGCGGTGCGGACGAGCAGCGCGCCGGTGCCGGGGTCGAAAGCTTCCAGCGTGTCGTTCACCGTCTTGCCCGTCACCACGGCGGTGCCGCTGACGGAAAGATTCAAACTGCCGGATGGATCCTCCACGGCATCGACCTTCACGAGCTGCGCGAGCGCTTCAAGTTTCTGCTGGCGCAAGTCCCGCAGGTCATTCGCCGCGCCCCCGCCGACTTCCGAGTTCAAGATGCTGTCGTTCAACGAGGCGATGCCTGAGAGCAGTCCGTTCGCGGCGGCCACGTCGTCCTGCAACTGCTCGTTCAGCAGGTTGCGGAGCTGGCTCAACCGCTGGTCCGTCACGTTGAAACGGCTCGCCAGCGACTGCGCCTTTTGCAAGAGCACCTGCCGGTCGGCGATGGAAGTCGGGCTTGTCGCCACGCTCTGGAAGGCGTTGAACAAGTCCTGCAACCCATCCGCGAGACCGCGCTGCGCGCCGGCGGCGGCCGCGCCTTCCGCGCCGCTGGCTTGCCGGTCAATGCCCTGGCCCAGCTCCGCCTGCGCGTATTGCAATGCCTTCTGCTGCGCGAGCCAGTAGCCGCTCACGCTCGACTCACCACTGATGCGCTGGTCCAGAAGTCGGTCGCGAATCTGCTCGACCAGAGTGACCTGCGCGCCAGTGCCCACCGGCCCGAGGGGCGTCGGCAGGGCGCTGCTGGTGCTGAGCCTCACGCGCTGGCGGGCATAGGCGGGGTTGTTGACGTTTGCCAGGTTATGCCCAGCCGTCTCGATGCCCTGCTGCTGCGCTTGCAGCGAGCGCGTTCCCATTCCGAGTGTGCCAAAAAGTCCGAGCATGAGCGGGGGGAATTATGAAGGAGGAGGGAGGAAGGAGGAACGGAGCGCGGCCATCGAGGGAGTGCTTGGGAATGGTTTTATGTTCATGGCGACTCCGGCCTTAGCCGATGGCGTCGTAGAGCGCCCGCGACGGCAGGGCGGGTGAAGCCATCCTGCCGGCGTGGCCGTAGGTGAGCGGCCGGGTCTGTGGCACGAGCGAGCCGATGAGGCTCTGCATCAGCTCCACCGAACGGCTCAGGAGAATGTGGTTCTGCCGCGCGCGCTGCTGCACTCGGCGGAGCAGGTCGTTGTTCTCATCCACGAGCGCCTGCACCAGCGGGCGAAAGCTCGCGGGCAGACGCGGGATCAACTCCATAAACGGGGCCTCATCCCGCAGCCCGAATGTGCGGGCCAACGCCGTCCGGCACTCCTCGCGCAGACGGCGCGCGCCCTGCATCACGCTGCCCTGCTCTTGGAGGTTCATGACGGTCGGGAGCAGATCGTCGGTCACACGCGCGCAGACCTGTTCCTGCTGCTGGTCAAGCAGTGCAAGCATCCCGCCGTATTGCTGCAGTTCGTCGCGCAGCGCATCTATGAGGTGTTGAAGTGCGTCAGTCATGAGCGGTGGCTCCGGAAGCCTTCGGAGCGGAGGTGTTCTGTCGGTTGAGGTCGCGGTTCAAGCCCTTCGCCAGCCCGATTCCGCCCGCCTTCGTGAGGTTGTCCGCCAGTTGGTTCACAACCATGTCCTGATAAATGCCGGCCTGCGCCGATTGCCTGGTGAACTCGGACTTGAACACGGGCTTCATGCCCTCGCCCAGAATCTGGCGCAGCAGAATCGCCTCGAACTGCCGGCCCGCCTCCGCGACTTTCTGCACCTCAGAAAGCCGCGCATTTCCGGCGAGCCTGTCCAGCGGCAGGTGGGTCGCGTTGACGCGCGGTTGGAGGGAAATGGGCTCCATATCAGCGGATGAGCAGCTCGGCCTGCAGGGCGCCGGCCTGTTTCATTGCCTGGAAAATCGCCATCATGTCGCGCGGAGTGACGCCGAGTGCGTTGAGCGCGCTGGCGACCTTCTCGACTGTTGGGAGCTCCGGCAATGTGACCATGGCGGACTTGTTCTCCGTCACGCTCGTGTCGGTGCGGGTTGTCACCGCCGTCGTGCCCCCCTGCGAGAGCGGCGTCGGCTGTGAGACATCCTGCGACGATGCGATGTTGATGGTGAGGTTGCCGTGCGAGACGGCACAGTGGGAAATCCGGATGCGCGAGTTAGCGACGATCGTGCCGGTGCGCTCGTTGATGACGATGCGTGCCGGCATATCCGGCGTGACTTCGATGACTTCCAGGCGCGCGATGAAGTCCACCGGCACCGACTCCGTGCCGCGCGGCATCGCGACACGCACAGTGGTCATGTCCATCGCCTGGGCGGAGTTCGTGAAGACCAGGTTGATGGCAGCAGCCACCCGCGCGGCGGAAGTGAAATCCGGCTGGCGCAGCAGCAAGTCAATCTGGTTGTCACGCACGATGGTCGAGGGAATCTCGCGCTCCACAAGCGCGCCGCCGATGATCTGCGCGACGGTGGGGTGATTCTTTTGGACGGTCGCGCCACCCGCCCCGCCCGCCCCGCCAATGAAGCCGCCGACGGAGAGCGCGCCCTGCGCCACGGCATAGACCTTCCCATCCGCGCCGGTCAGCGGCGTCTGGAGCAGCACGCCGCCCTGCAGTGTCTTGGCATCGCCCATCGAGGAGACATTCACGTCAATGCGCGAGCCAGGCTTCGCGTAGGCCGGGATCTCTGCGGTGAGCATGACGACAGCGACATTCTTCGAGGAGAGTGTGGCGGCAGGCACGGAGAGGCCGAAGCGCTGAAGCATGTTCGCAACTGCCTGCCTCGTGTAGATGGGGTCTTTGTCACCCTCGCCTGCGAGGCCGGTGACAAGGCCGAAGCCGACAAGCTGGTTGTCCCGTGCGCCGGCGATGATCGCGATGTCCTTGAGTCGGGTGCCGGCAGCGGCGGGGAGGACGAGAACGAGCAGCAGTGCAAGCGCGACGAAGGTGTTCCGTGCTCCGTGCTCCGTGACTCCTGACGGACGTGATCGAACTGCTTCACGCAACACGCAACACCGAGCACGCAGCTCCGTCCGGAAAAGGCCAGACAGACTGAGTTGATGGGATGCGCTGCTCATGGTGGCTCCTCAGAACGGTGTGACCTTTTCCCAGAACTTCGTGAACCACCCGCGCTTCTGCGAGTCAGACACGGCGCCCTTGCCGATGATCTTGATGGTGGCGTCCGCGACGTTGTAGCTGAACACGGTGTTGTTGGCCTGCACGTCGTCGCCGCGCACGGTGCCACGGAGCACGATGTCCTGCTGCTCGCCGGCGGAGAACGTGTGACGGGTGCCCTCGACGACGAGGTTGCGATTGGGCAGCACGTCTATCACGCGCACGGCGACGCGCGTGGTGATCGTCTCGCTGTTCGCTATCTGGCCACCACCGTCGAAGCTGTTCTTGTTGTCAAACTTCAACGCGGGATATTTGCCGCCCTTGGTGAGAAGGCCTGATGCCGCCGGGCCATAGAGGAAGCTCGCGATGCTCGTGTCCGTGGAGCTGGTCTTCGCCGTCTTTGTGCTGGTGCTCTTCGCGTTGCTGGTGCTCTCCGCGACCACAATCGTGAGGATGTCGCCGACC